>CAZNCX010000010.1:0-24749 GCA_964571655.1 uncultured Elusimicrobium sp.
TACAATCCGAGAACCTTCGTCCTTCACGCAGCGTTGCTGGATCAGACTTTCGTCCATTGTCCAAAATTCCCCACTGCTGCCTCCCGTAGGAGTGGGGCCCGTGTCTCAGTGCCCCCGTGGCCGGTCGCCCTTTCAGGCCGGCTATCCGTCGTAGCCTTGGTAGGCCGTTACCCTACCAACTAGCTGATAGATCATAAGATCGTCCGAAAGCGAAAAACCTTTAAGAGAAAAGCGATGCCGCTTCCCTATATTATGGGGTATTAGCTAACCTTTCGGCCAGTTATTCCCCACTTCCGGGTGGATTCCTTATGTATTACTCACTCGTCTGCCACTAGAATTATCAACGTATTGCTACGCCGATAATCCCCGTTCGACTTGCATGTGTTATGCACGCTGCCAGCGTTAACTCTGAGCCAGGATCAAACTCTCCATTAAAATTGAAGACATTTACGCAGTCGCCTGCCTAAATGCCCGCAATCGCTTAACGAAGATTTGTTGACTTGTTGGCTCATTTGTTTTTTTGTACTACTCAAGAATTAACATTGTCCCTATATATAAGGTATAACCCTCATATATAAAGTGAATGTCAACTTAAATCAGTTCCAAAACCTATGCCGATTTGCATCAGCTTCAGTTTCTTCTGCCGTTTCAAGCTGCCCATTCGCACATTTGCGTCCAAATTTTCAGAGAGCGAAATCTCCACTGTTGTCCCTCCTTCCGGAAGGCAACTTGGAAATTTTTGTTTTCCTTTTTACGGTTTTCTTTAACCGTAAAAATATTTTATTAAATCTTTTTAAGTTTGTCAAGAGTTTTGTTTTTACGTCGGATAACCCCGAAAAATCTCTTGACTTTTATTTACTTATCCCTTGCTTTTAGACTTGCGAGACTAAGTGAATACCTTATATATTTAAGCAATTTATTTTTTGTTTGTCAAGCCTTTCGGCTTGCTGTGTCAACTACTCTAAACCTGACCGGCTTGCTAATTGACCAACTGTCTTAAATCTTATTTCTAAAAGAACATTTATTTGCTTCTTAGATATTGTACCAGAAATAAAAGACTTTGTCAAACCCTTTCTTTTATCGTCTGAGATTTTATTTTTCCGTAAAAAAGCGCGCGCCATATTTTTTACCTGACGCGCGCAAAGTGCAAAGAAATTTATTTCTTGCAGCAGATATTTTTCATATCCGTTTCAATATCCTCCAGGTCGTGTTCGTGCTCAAGCTCGTCTTCCAAAATACCCAGTATCATTTTCTCTGTAACGGGATCTTTACCGCCGACAAACTTAAGAAGTTCGCTGTAGACCGCTATCGCGCAGCGCTCGCCTTCAATATTTTGTTTGAGAAGCTTCACTGTTGAAGCGTCTTTGGGGGCGGCATAACCGCAGTTCGTAAATTTATACCATTCCTTAGGATCAGAAACAGGCTCCCCTCCCAGCTGGATAATGCGCGCGGCCAGTTCCTCAGCGTGCTCAAGTTCTTCTTTAGCATGTTCCTTCATCTCATCTGACAGAGGTCCCCTTAAAGGGCCGACTGCTATCTGCGCCCCGCTCCAATATTGTATGTAGGCAAGCCATTCGTCGCAGTAAGCGCGGTTAAGTTTTTCAATAAGCTTTTTAACGTCTATCCCGTTTTTTGCTACTATCTTTTGTGCTGTTTTACCCATTTTTTTCTCCCCAGTTTATTATTACAGGATAATAAACTAATTTTCTAAATTATGGTATATATAGCGCCGTCTTGTCAAACGGTTTTGAAAAGCAAAAAATTAAAGAAAAGCAACCCCGTAAAATGCCGTGTGCGCGGGGCCGGTCATATAAATATCGCCGTCGGGTTTTTGCTCTATTGTCAAAGTCCCGCCCGTCATAACTATCTGCGCTTTGTTTGCGCTTAGGCCTCTTTTGAAAGCAGCCGCCAAAGTCGCGCACGCCCCGCTGCCGCAGGCGCGCGTTATACCCGCGCCGCGCTCCCACACGCGCATAAGAATTTTTGACGGACTTATAATCTGCGCAAATTCCACGTTTGTTCTGTCGGGAAATATCTTTGTGTTTGTCTCCACAAGAGGCCCTAATTTTTCAACATTGATATCTTCCAGCCGCCGCACAAAAAATACCGCGTGCGGGTTGCCCATTGATACCGCCGTCGGCGCGCTCAGCCCTTTAAGAAGAACCGGCATATTAAGCGGGTCCACCGCGCCTGCAAGCGGTATTTTTTGCGCCTCAAAAACCGCTTTGCCCATATTAACGCTAAACAACCCGCCCGTCGCTGTTTTTACCTGCAGAATTTTGCCGTAGGGCGCTTCTATCGTCGCGGTTTTTGGGGCCGCGCGCCCTTTGGCGCGCGCGCAGCGGCGAGCGTAATCTTCAAACAAAAATTTACCTACGCATCTTGCGCCGTTGCCGCACGCGCCGGCTTTGGAGCCGTCAGAGTTATAAATATTCATCTTAATATCGGCGCAGGCGGATTTCTCTAAAATAAACAGCTGGTCAAAACCTACTCCCGTCTGCCTGTCGCCCAAAACACGGATATCCTTTGCGCTTAACTTAACTTTTTTTGTGCGCGCGTCAATTAAAACAAAATCGTTGCCAAGACCGTCCATCTTTATAAAAGGTATCTGCCGATTTGTTTCTTTCATAATTTTAATCCTTTAATACGCTTAAGGGCTTCCAAAGTATCCTCCCGCCCGCCGAAGGCCGTAAGGCGGAAATACCCTTCCCCTCCAGCGCCAAAACCGGCCCCGGGCGTGCCTACCACGGCGGCGCGCTCAAGCAGTAAATCAAAGAAATCAAAAGATTTCATTTTATTTGGCAGCTTAAGCCAGATATAGGGGGCGTTATCTGCGCCGAAAACCGTGTAACCGGCTTTCTTCAAACCTTCCTTTATTATCTTAGCATTGCCCATATAATAGGAAATCAGGGACTTAACTTCTTTCTTGCCCTGCGGGCTGTAAACGGCTTGCGCCGCGCGCTGGATTATATAAGAAACGCCGTTAAATTTCGTGCTGTGGCGGCGCGCCCACAAATCGTTAAGCTTTACTTCCTGACCGCGCGCTTTTGCTTTCAGCGCGCGCGGCACCACCATATAAGCGCACCTCACGCCCGTAAAACCCGCCGTTTTGGAATAAGAACGCAGCTCAATTGCAACGTCTTTTGCGCCCTTGATTTCGTAGATAGAACGCGGCAAATTTTTATCTAAAATATATTCCTTATAAGCGCTGTCGTAAATAAGGACGGAATTATTTACTTTGGCGTACTTAACCCATGCCGATAAATCTTTTTTTGTCATTACCGCGCCCGTCGGATTGTTGGGCGAACAAAGATAAACAAGGTCTGCTCTGTAAGAAGGAGGCTTTGGGATAAAATTATCTTCTTCCCTGCATAAAAGCTTTTTCACTTTGCGGCCGGCCATAATATTGGTATCAAGATAAACCGGATAAACGGGGTCCGTAACCAAAACCGAGGAAGAGGCCGCAAATATTTCCTGTATATTTGCAACGTCGCATTTTGCGCCGTCGCTTACAAAAATTTCGTCGCGTTCAAATTTTATGCCAAAAGGCAGATAGTCGTTTTCTATAATTGCGTCTGTTAAAAAAGGATATCCGCAGTCCGGCCCGTACCCGCGGAAAGTTTTTTCGTCCGCCATTTCCTCAACGGCTTTGTGCATGGCCTTTATGCAAGCCTGCGGCAGGGGGCGCGTAACGTCGCCTATCCCCAAACTTATTATTTTTATTTCAGGGTGTTTTTTTGCAAACTCCGCCCTCTTCTTGGCTATGGCCGAAAAAAGATAGCTTTTGGAGACATCAAGATAATGCTCGTTTATTTTAACCATTGTTTTTTACCTCTTAAATGCTTAAAATATAGTATATAAAAAACAGATAGGATATAATAGTCATATGAAAATAAAATTCTTATTTCTCTTTATCTTTTCTTGCGCCGTCGCTTTTGCCGTTTCGGGCTGCGGGCAAAAAGAACCGACGAACTTGAATAATCATAACAGAAATATCGTTGCCTTCGGCGACAGTTTGACAAACGGCAACGGCGTTGAGCGCGACTTGGCCTATCCCGCAGTCTTAAGCCGCCTTCTAAATAAACCCGTCATAAATTTGGGGGTAAGCGGAGATTTGTCCGCGCAGGGTTTGGCGCGCGTCGGCGAGATTGACGAGCACCGCCCTTATATGGTGCTGATAGAATTTGGCGCAAACGACGCTATGCGGGGCATTCCCTTTGAGCAAACAAAAAATAATCTGACCGCTATGGTGGATTATGTGCAAAGGCTGGGCGCGGTGGCCGTTTTGGTGGATACAGGCGGCTCCTTCCGGATGAACCGTTATTCCAATTTTATGGAAGATCTTGCAAAAGAAAAAAACGCCCTCTTTGTCCCGGGAATTATGGACGGCATTTTTACGGACAGGGCGTTGAAATCTGATACTATGCACCCAAATGAGAAGGGCTATGAAATGATTGCAGACAGAGTAGCAAAAGTGATACGTCCCTATCTTTAGTTTTTTTGCTGTGCGCCTGATATGTCCGCCGTTAACGCCAAAACGCTTTCGCCGTTAATATATTTGTCTTAGGGCAAACAATTTATTATCATATACTTATGACAAATCCCAAACCCTACACCAGCCTGGCAAATAAATACCGCCCTCAGACTTTTGAAGAAGTCGTAGGACAAAAAAGCGTGGCCTCCACTTTGACAAATGCGGTTAAATCGGGCAGGATATCGCACGCATATCTTTTCTACGGGCCGCGCGGCTGCGGCAAGACGACCACGGCGCGCATACTTGCAAAGGCGCTTAACTGTACGGGTAACGGAAACACCGCCCCGACGGCAAAACCCTGCGGAAAATGCCCGCAGTGTTTGGAGATAGCCGCCTCAAGCGATTTAGACGTTTTGGAACTTGACGCCGCAAGTAATACTCAGGTTGAGCGCGTGAGAGAAGCTATTATTGACACCGTGGCCCTTGCCGCCGGACGAGACAGATATAAAGTATTTATCCTAGACGAAGTACATATGCTTTCAACGTCTTCCTTCAACGCTTTGCTTAAAACTATTGAGGAGCCGCCTTCTCACGTCGTATTTATCCTTGCCACGACAGAGCTTCATAAAGTGCCCTTAACCATAACTTCGCGCTGCCAGACTTTTCGCTTCAAACCGATAACCGAGGAAGATATATCCTCCCACTTAATAGATCTTGCCGGCGCCGAAAATATTGAGCTTGACGAGGATTGCACCCGTCTGATAGCAAAAAACGCCGGCGGAGCTTTGCGCGACGCTCTTACCATTTTAGACAGGGCAATTTCTTTCAGCGATGGGAAAATTACAAAAGAACTGCTTTTGCAGATGCTCGGAATTCTGCCGCAGGATTTAGTTAAAAAAGCCGTTGAAGCCCTTGCAAAAAAAGACGGTAAAACTTTGCATGAAGTTTTTGTTTCCCTAAAAGAAGAAGGTTACGACGCTTTAAGCCTGCTTAAAGACCTCAAAAACGCTTTGGGCGCAATCTTTTACCTATCCTACGACGCGGCCGAGCCGCCTTTTGAGGGCGCAAAAACTCTGCTTGAAGAAACTTCCGCGGCCTATATAGCGGGCCTGACGCGCAAAATTTCCAAACTGGCAGACGAAGTTAAATACAGCGATACTCCTATGCTTGCCGCGGAAGTCGGCCTGTTTTCGGCAATGGAAAGCAGCCTTGATATAGAAAATTTAGTCGCGCGCCTTGAGGCGCTTGAAGCTTCTTTAGACAGCGCTGAAGATAAAGAAGAAAGTCCTGCGCCGACTCAAAAAGCAACGCCCTCAAAACAAAGTGCGGCAAAGGCAGAAAAAAAAAGCTCTTCGGATAACATAGATTTAGAAACTAAAAAAACGACGGCACTCCCTGTAAAAACCTGCCGCGCGGAAATAGCACCGCAGCGCCCTGCGCGGGAAGAAAATCCCCAAACCTGTCAAAAAATTTGGTCTGTAATGAAAAAAGAGATGGACGAAAATTTCCCCTTCCTCTATGAGGCCGTAAATAAAGCGCGCGTTAATTTCCAAAGCAGCGACCGTTGGCAGATAATCTTCGGCAACGATGATTTTTATTTTAGCATGCTTGAGCGCAGGCAAAAAGATTTTGAAGAACTGGCAGAAAAATGCGGCGGCTGTAAAATTAAATTTGAAATATTAAAAAGCGACGAAAACCTGCCCCCCGCCCAAGAAGAACAAGACACCCCTTTTATAAGCGCGCAAAGCAGCTTGCCCGAAGATAACCTTAGCGGGCCTGCCTTGCAAAGCGAAGTTATAATAAGCTCCCAAGAGCCTTTTGTTGAGGGGGATTTTTCCTCCTACGTAAACGCAAAGGCCATGCCTGCGGCAAGAAAAGAGGCCGAGCAAAAAATCATAAAAGCGGCAGAAGAAATTACCGAGAAAAAACCGCAGCCCGCTTTGCGCTCCATAGAGCAAAAAGACTCCGACGAAACTGTAGCCTCCGGCGAATTTTCAAAAAAAATACTAAATATCTTTGAAGGGGAAGTAGTAAAATCAATTTAGGTTATGAAAAGCCTTGAAGAACTTATAAAATGCTTCCGCAGACTGCCCGGCGTAGGCCCGAGGCAGGCCGAAAGATTTTCCCTCTACTTCCTGCGCGCGCCCGACGGCGAAGTGGACGCTTTTATACAAGCCCTCCTTAAAATGCGCAGGCAGATACATTTTTGCCCGCAATGCTTTAACTACAATGACTCCGAAGGCCTATGCCCTATATGCGCAGACGATATGCGCGATAAACACATTCTTTGCATAGTGGAAGAGGCGCGCGATATTGAAGCTATAGAAAAAACGCATTCCTTCAACGGTCTTTATCACGTTTTGCATGGCTCCATATCCCCCTTGGACGGCAGAAACGCAGACAGCCTTAAAATTAAAGAGCTTTTGCTGCGCGTGCAAAATGCAGACCCCGCCGTAAAAGAAGTAATTATAGCCACAAACCCCGACGCCGAAGGCGAAACCACCTCCCTTTACTTAGCCGATTTGCTGCGCGGCCTTGTAGGCAAGATAACACGCATAGCCTACGGCATGCCGCTTGGCGGACAGATTGATTATATTGACGAAATAACCCTCAAGCACGCCTTAAAAGGGCGCACAAAAATATAATGCATATATCCTTTTATAAAAGGCCGCTTTTAGCCGCGTTTATTTTATACGCGCTTTGGCTGGCCTTTTTTCTGCCGGTGCCCTCGCCTAAAGCGGGCGACGTAAGCCTGCAAAGTTCCGTTGATATCAAAGACGCGTGCGGAGTTACCTCCGATTATCCGCGCAAAAGGCAAAATGAACAAATTTTTACTTTGGAAATGCAAAGCGCGGATAATCAAAAAACTTTCGGCCGCGTTTTAGCCTACTGCAAAGACTGCTCCGAAATACGCCGCGGGCAGAGTCTTGTTTTTGACGGGCAGCTTCAGACGCTTGAGCGGCAGAAGAATTTTGGCGGATTTGATTATGCAAAATATCTTGCGCGCAAACATATTTTTGCACAAATGCGCATAGAAAAAATAACAAACATTGAAAACGCTTCGCGTTTTTGGGAATTTGTATCGGGCCTGCGCGCAAGCATATTAAAAACTTTCAAAGATAACTTTAACGCAGATTTGCTGCCGATAATAAGCGGCATAACTTTAGGCGAAAAAAGCGATATAAGCCCCCGCCTAAACCGCGATTTTCAGGACAGCGGGGCTATGCATCTTTTGGTGGCAAGCGGCGGCAATGTGGGGTTTGTAACTTTGATAGTTTATTTCCTTTGTTCCCTTTTGGGCCTAAGACGCTGGCCGCGCGCTCTGTGGGCTTTGGCTTTTGCGCTTTTATATACTTTTGCCGCCGGCGCAGACGCGCCTCTTACGCGCGCTTATATTATGACCTTAGCCGCCACTATAGGTTTTATTTTAGGCCGCAAAAGCGGCATTATGCAGGGCCTTGTGCTGGCGGCTTTTGCTTTGCTTATTTATAATCCGCAGAATTTATTTGAGGCGGGTTTCCAAATGTCTTTTCTGGCCACTTTTGCCATAATTTTAACAGCAAGTAATTTTAACGCGCGCTTAAACCGCAAAATGCCAAAAATCCCGCGCTTTATAATACAGCTGTTTTTTATTTCTCTTGCGGCGCAGCTTGCGCTTGTGCCCGTATTTACAAATTATTTTTACAGACTTTCTTTTGCGGCTGTATTTTCAAACATACTTCTTGTCCCCTTAAGCGGCGTTTTAATGGCGGGCGGGTTTTTGCTTTGGGCCGTGTCTTTTATCCCGCTTGATTTTTTATCGTCCGCACTTGTTTTTATCACAACAAAACTGCTGCTTTTATTTAAGTTTCTGGTGGAGTTTTTTGCTAATACCCCAATATCGCATATAAGCTCGGGGGCGCTTAATATCTGGGCGATAATTTTTTATTACGCCGCACTCTTTTGCCTGCTTAATCTGCCTTCTTTTAGTAAAAAAGGCAGACAAATCTGCTGCCTTTTAATTTTAATTTTTACCGCCGCATTTATCTTTAACATAAACCCGAAAAAAGAAAATATTATTGTACTGGAAGGCAAATATAACGGTACGATATTATTTAATCAAAAAGACGGGCTCGCTGTTATAGGCGCGGGCGTAAGCCCGCAAACGCTTAAAGACGCCGTGCTTGCAAACGGCGGGGCAAAAATTAAATGTTTATTTTTAAGCGGACTTTCAAAAAGCGCGGCTTATGCTCTTAAGAACATTGAAGATATTAAAATAGAAAAAATACTTGTTCCCTACGGCTCTCTGGGCGATATTTTACCTTTGCTTGAAAACGCAAACGCCGAAGTAAAAATGATACGCGAGGGGGAAAAGTACTGCTCCGTTACCGCAGGGCGCGCATGGTTTTTAACTAAAGAGGGAAGTATAAGCGAAAGCTTTTCCCCAGACATCCTTTCTTATTCTTTTGCAAATATTTCCACGGCGGGCAATCTAAAATCCTATAAAAAAGACGGGCGGATTTTTAAGCTCAATTAAATCCGCCCGCATCGTTTTTATTTTCCCGCAAATTTATTTACAGACTTTCTTTTCGGCTTTTTCGGAAACCGCCTCTAAAATCTGTTTCGCATAGTCGCTCAAAGTTGGATCTCTTGCGCCCATTACCAAAATTACGTCGCCTTCTTGGGCGGCCGCGGCGATATCTCGCGCGGTTTCGTTGCGGCACGGTATAAATTTTATATTGCCGCCGCGCGCCTTAACGCCTTCATAGATAATTTTGCTTGAGACGCCTTCTGGCACCGTGCCGCCGGCGTAATAAATCTCTCCCAGCCAGAGGCAGTCCTGCGCGCCGATATTTTTGGAAAAGCAGTCAATAAATTCCTTGGACAATAGCTGCACCGAAGTAAAAGCATGCGGCTGGAAGAAGGCTAGAACCCTTTTCCCGCGCAAATGCGCTGCCTTTAGCGTAGCCGCGGCTTTATGCGGGTTATGGGCAAAATCGTCAATAACTTCCACTCCGCAGGCGGAGCCTACTGTGTTAAACCTGCGCCATACTCCCTTAAAGTTTTCAACGGCGCGCGAAGCGTCTTGCAAACTTACACCCATTTCCTGCACGGCGCAAATTGCCGCAAGAGCGTTTTTAATATAGTGCTCGCCGGGTAAATTTATTCTGAAAGGTACGCCCTTTACGGTAAAAGAGGAGCCAAAGCCGTCTGTCTTAATGTTTTCCGCAAAGACATCGCCTGAGCTCAGGCCGAAGGTTTTTGCCGGCCCGCTAAGTTCTTTTAAGTTTTCCTCTTCGCAGTTTAAGATAAATTTATCGCAGTTTATACTGAACTTTTGGAAGTAGCCTTTTAGGATATCTATTTCCTTATGGTCTTTTGCCAAATTAAGCATAAGGCCGATTTTAGGGTGGTAATTTACCAAAGTGCCGTCGGACTCGTCGGCCTCTATTACCAAAATATCGCTTTTGCCCTGATAGACATTACCAAACAAACCCTCTTCCTGTAAAGAGCGCAGAAGGCCGCCCGTAATTAAAGAAGGCTCTTTGCCGGCGGCGCGCAAAATTTCAAACAGTAAAGCCGTTGTGCTGCTTTTGCCGCTTGTGCCCGAGACGGCAACTGTCCAGTGGTCTTTAACTTCTTTTGCCAAAAGCTCCGAGCGGTGCATCATCGGAATTTTAAGTTTTTTTGCAATCTGCACTTCCAGATTATCCGGTTCTATGGCGGAAGTTAAGACGACAAGCTTAGTATCCTTATCAATACCGCTTCCGTTCTGCGGATATATTTTTACGCCAAGTTTAATTAAACTTTCCCAAACGGGAAGTTTGGTAAAACCTTTATTTATAAGACGGTCCGAGCCCGTTACTTCATCGCCGGCTAAAGCGTGGAGCTGCGCAAGCGCGCTCATACCGATGCCGCCGATGCCTACAAAATGTATTTTCATTTTCCTACTCCGTTTGCGCGGACAGAGAGATAAAATCTTTCATCTCGTAAAAGCCCGCTTTTTGCCCGCAAAGCCAAAGAGATATCTTTAGCGCGCTTCTTGCAAATAAAATCCTGTCCAAAGCGTTATGCGTCAAAATTATTTCTTCGTCTGAAGACGGCGAAGTAAATTTTACCGTATGGCGGCCTACAACCTCGCCCTCCCGCAGGCTTTCTATCTTGCTTTCGTCAAAATTTATCGCGCTTGCAAGAGCTTTTGCCGTGCCGCTGGGCGCGTCCTTTTTATGGATATGGTGCGTCTCGCTCAGTGAAATATTATAGCCCTTAAAAGCTTTGGCCGCATTTTTAATAATTTCGGTAAAGAGAAAAACGCCTATGCTTGCGTTTGGCGCGTAAAAAACGGGGATTTTGTTTTCAAGCTTAAACTCCTCTACAAAAGCGTGAGGGAGGTTTGTGGTGCCGCATAAAAAAGCGGCCTCTTTTTCTTTGGCTATAGCGTAGGCTTCAAGCGCGCCCTGCGAGGAGGAAAAATCTATTACCAAATCAACATTTTTATCGTCGTACTTTTGCCAAGCGTCTTCGCGCGCGCAGACAATTTGCATCTGCCCGCTAAAATCGCTTTCAATAAGTTTTGCGAGCAAAGCGCCCATCTTGCCCTGCGCGCCGTTTAGAAGAACGTTTATCATAAATATTTCTCCAGCAGCAACTGCGCTATCTGGCTGCCGTTTAGGGCCGCGCCCTTAAGAAGATTATCGCAGACAGCCCAAAAATGAATAATGTTTTTGTCTTCCAAATCCTGCCTGAGACGGCTTATATAAACTTCGTCTTTACCGGCAATATCTTTTGCGGTGTAAACTTTGCCGTCGCAAATTACACCCTTTTGGCTTGCAAGCAAAGAAGGCAAAGAAAGCATATCAAAATCTTCTTTTGCCTTTAAGGTTATCGTAAGGCCGTGGCCCGCGTAAACAGGCACCCTTACCGTGTGGGAACGCACTTTTAATTTTGGCAGAGATAAAATTTTTCTGGCTTCGTTTATGCCCTTAATTTCTTCCGAAGTAAAACCGCTTTTTTGGACGGAACCTACAAGCGGCACAGCATTCTCTCGGTAAAAAGAATCGGGCTTTGCGTAATCTTCAATCAGTTTTTTGCCGCCGCCGCTTATAGCTTGATAGGAGGAAGAAAAAACTTCCTCCAGATGATATTTTTTCTTAAGCGGGTTTAAGGCCATAACAAGCCCCGTTACCGTGCAGTTAGGGCTGGCAATAAGCTGAGTATTTTTTGTAATTGCATCTGCGTTAATCTCGGGGATAACAAGCGGCACACCCTCTTCCATGCGAAACTTTGCCGACATATCAATTATAAAACGCGCTTTATCTTTAAGCTCGCGGGCAAGACGCTCGCTTATATCGTCGTCGGTGCATAAAATCGCTATGTCAACGGAGGAGGGCTTGTCGTCCCTGCCGAAAGTTTTTAGCTCAAAGGGCGTTTGTATGCGCCCAAGACATTTTATCATCAAACGCCCTACAATACCGTTCGGGCCGAACACCCCTATAGTTTTCATTTTATTACCGTTCCAGTTTTGCCCGTTTTGTAATAGACGATATGTATCTCAACGCCTTTTTCTTTAGCAAGTTTTATTGCGTCGGGATGAAGGACGTTTGCTCCCTCAAGGGCAAGTTTGTACATAACGTCAAAATCAATTAAGCTTAGCTTTTGCGCGCCGTCGTTTTTGTTTGGATCTTTGTCGTAGACGCCGTCAACGTCTTTTATCATCTCAACGTATTTGGCGCCCAGACAGCTTGCTATAAAGACCGCAGATACGTCCGAGCCGCCGCGTTTTAACGTCGTAATTTCCTTATTTTCGCCAATACCCTGAAAGCCGGCTATTATAGGAATATGACTTTGGGCAAGTTCTTTTACCAAACGGTCCCCGACAAGGCCTTTAATGTCGGCGCAGGTGTGTTGGGAAGTGGTCGTAAGCCCTATTTGCGAGCCCGTTAAAGAAACCGACGGAAGGCCCTCTTCGTTTAAGGCTATGGAAAGAAGAGCTACGCTTATACGTTCCCCCGTGGTTATAAGCATATCAAGCTCGCGCTTGTTTGGGTTGGAGCTTAAGGAATAGGCGTTATCAAGCAGAATATCTGTCATATTGCCGTTTGCCGAAGCTACTATAACAGGCAAAAGGCCCGCCTCGCAGCGTTGTTTTATTAAATCCACCGCAAGCAGAATTTTTGCTTTGTTGGCAAGCGTGTTGCCGCCGAATTTCATTACGGCGACGGGTTTCTCAAAGCTCATAAGAGAAGCCCTCTGTCGGTATTCTCCAGAATTTTATCCAGTTTCTCTTTTGTCTGCACGCTTATGGGGCCCAAAGGCAGGCGGACTTCGGACGAACATATTCCCAGTTTCTCAAGAACATATTTGCAGCAGGTCGGGTTAACTTCAAAGAAGCAGCCTTGCGTCAAAGCGTAAGCCGCGCGGAAGATATCAAAAGCTTCCTGCGTTTTGCCCGCGCAGAAAAGTTCGTAAACTTTCTGATACGCCGGCAAAAGCACATTGCCCGCCGCCGTAATAAGAGTGCGCGAGCCAAGCCCTAAAAATACGGGCCATAAATCATCGTTACCGCAAATATAAGTGAGGCGGTTTTTGCCAAACTCAACAGCCATATTTGTAACGTGGGTAATGTCGTAGTCGGACTCTTTTACGCCGATAATCTGCGGCACTTCGCCCAAAAGGCTTTCAAAGAAACCTAAAGACAGCTTTTGCCCCGTCCTGCCCGGGATATGATATAAGATTATCGGCAGGCCTTCTTTTGCGCAAAGCTTATAATGCGCAATCATACCGCTTAAATTAGGTTTATTATAATACGGGGTTACGACTAAAACGGCGTCGGGCGAGTATTTGGCCGCAAGCCTGATGTTTTTAAGAGTCTGTTCCGTATTATTTGAGCCCGCGCCGATTATTATTTTGGCGCGTTTATCTACCGCAGAGCAGCAAAATTTAATAATTTCTTCCTTTTCTTCAAAGGACAAAGCGGGCGTCTCTGCCGTCGTGCCAAGGACCACAAAACCGCTTGCGCCTTTTTGGATAGAAAGATTTATTATCTTCTCAAGAGAGGCAAAATCTATTTTCCCTTCCTTAAAAGGGGTGATAAGCGCGGGCAAAATTCCGCTGAACATAGGCCCTCCTCTACGGCTTAGGCAGAAATTATTGACAGAAAAATTATAGCATTTATTGATATAATTTAAGAATAGTAAAAGGAGCTTATATGGATACTACCCCCAAACAGGAAGAAAATCAAAACGGGCCCGAAGAAAAAGATATGAAAATTTTTGAGGATAAGCCCTCCTCCCAAGAGAAAGAAAAAAATAATAAACCTATGGAGAAAAAGGAATCTCCTTTGGGCGTAAAAGCATGGCTCGTTTTGCTTACTTTTGTTTTCAGCGTGGCTATGGCCTGCGGACTTTATTTAATATCAAATGGGCCCTCCTGCCCGACAATAGTAAAAACGGAAGAAATATCCGAAGACGGCGGCGAGTTTTTCTCTTCCATCATAAAATCAGCCGCTAAGAACGAAGGCGCGGCCGTAATCAAAATACGCGGAGCGATAAACGAAGGCAGTGATAATTCTTTCAGCACGCGTCAAAGCGCTTCTGCCGTGGCTCGCAAAATACGCTCCCTTGCCGATAAAAAACAGATTAAAGCTTTGCTTCTGGACATAAATTCCCCGGGCGGAACGGTTGCCTCCGTACAAGATATTTACGAGGCCGTTTTATACTTTAAGAGTAAAAATAAACCCGTCGTCGCTTTATTTAGAGACGTTGCCGCAAGCGGCGCGTTTTATATAGCTATGGCCGCAGATAAAGTAATTGCAAGGGAAGGCACTTTAACAGGCTCCATAGGCGTAATAATGCAGGCAAATAACGTGGAAGGCCTGTTTGATAAAATAGGCGTAAAAGTAACGCCGATAAAATCGGGCAAGCATAAAGACATAGGCGCAAGTTACCGCCCGATGACAGACGAAGAAAGGGCGCTTCTCCAAGAACTTATAAATGACGCTTACGGGCAGTTCTTTGACGTAGTCGCAAAAGGCAGGCCCAATATTAAAAAAGAAGATTTGCTTATTTACGCAGACGGCCGCGTCTTTACCGGACAGCGCGCAAAAGCTTTGGGTTTAATTGACGATTTGGGCGGAGAAGAGCTTGCTCAACAGTATTTAAGCGAACTTACGGGTATTAAAGATATTAAAATACTTTACCCCAAGGCAAATACCCTTATGGAAATTTTTTCCCTGTCGGCCGGCGGCCTTGAGCAGAAGCTGGGCTTACTGCCGCTGGAGGAATTTACTTCCCCCAAAATCTCCTATTTATGGACGATGTAAAAGGATAAAAAATGTATTTTATAAATACGCTTTTTGATTTTGTACAAAATCCGCCGCAGACCATAAAAAACATTATGGAGGAAAGAAATTTTTCCGCCGCGTTTTTGGGTTTTATATTCGGCACACTGGGGCTGCTGCTTTTCTTTGCGCTAGGGAACAGAAGTGAAATAGGACACGGATTGCTTATCTTCGGTTTTATATCAATACTGTTTTTGAACCTCTGTCTTGCTTTCTTTTTTGCCGCAAGCGCGCACCTGTTTTTGGAAATAACAACGGGCAAAGGCAAAGCCGCGGGCTTGTTTGTTTTGCTGGGACTTTCGGAATTTGCAAAGACGCTGCTTGCCGCTTACGCGCTCTTTGCAATGCTGTCTCCCGTGCTTGCGCAGCTTAAATTTGCAGCCTTTTTCACGGTTTTGCTTCTGCAGCTTATATTTGTTTTATATATGATGAAAGAAGCTTACGGGCTTTCCAAAATACGCACTTTCTTTGCGCTTGTTTTATCTTTTGTGCCTTCGGTAATATGTTTATGCTTTGCGGCGGCGTGCGCTGTGGGCTTTTGTTTGTGGCTTATCATTTGAGATAATATATTTGCTTAAGTCCGTTGCTATGGCAAGAAGATGCTGCTTGATTTTGGGCTGCTTTGTTTCAAGCAGAGGCAGTAATTTACCGCGAACCCAGTTTCTGGTATAAATATCTTCAAAATTAGTTTCATCATCAATATAAGTCAATCCGTGCTCTTTGACGTAAGAGAGCACTTCTTTTCGCGTTATGCATAAAAACGGACGCATAATTTCAACGCCGCCCAAAACGCGCTTTACCGGAATGCCCAAAAGACCCTTTGCCTTTGTGCCGCGCAGGATATTAAGCAAAATAGTCTGCGCGTTGTCGTCGGCGTGATGGGCAAGGGCTATTTTTTGACACCCGCATTTTTTTGCCGCTTCCAAAAGCGCCTGATAGCGAAGGCGCCGTGCGCCGTGCTCGGTGCTTAAGCCTTCTTTTTTACAGAGCTTTTTGACATCAACTTTTTTCAAAATAAAAGGAATGCCAAGGATATCTGCCGTCTTTTTTGCAAAAGCGGCGTCGCGTGCGGCGGCCTTTCTCAGACCGTGATTAACGTGGCAGGCAAAAACCGGAAAATGTTTTTTGCGCCCCATCTGAGAGATAAAATGGGCCAGAGAAACAGAGTCCGCCCCGCCGGAAAGCCCTATTAAAACACCTTTTTTGGCGGCAAAAAACTTTTTTTGTTTGTCAAATTTTATAAGACTTTGCCATGTTGAAGCCTTGAAATTATCAGACGGCATAAAATAAAACTCCAAAAAATATATAATAAGAATAGAAGTATTATAGTAAATTTAGGGGGGTGTATGAGCGAACTTAAAAAACGTATTGTAGTTGTTGAAGATGAAAGGGATATCCTTGAACTTTTGGGCCTTATTCTGACAAGGGCGGGCTATGAAGTTTACCTCTGCGACAGCGGAAGAAACGCCATTGAGCTGCTTAAAAAAGTGCGCCCTCATTTGCTGATTTTAGATATAATGCTGCCAGGCTATGACGGAAAAGCAATAGTTGAAGCCATGACAAAAGATGAAGATCTTATGGGCACTTACATAATGATAGTTTCCGCCCTTGAAGAAGCCGAAAGGATGTTTACAAACTATCCGCAGGTAAAAGCGTGCTGCTTAAAGCCGTTTCGTTCTTCCACCTTAGTGGAAAAAGTAAAACAGATTATGGGAGACGCAAAACCTGTCTGATTTGCGACGCTTTTTATGTGCGCGGCTTAAAGGGAAACCTGCCAAATCAAATAGTTTTCGGCAAAGTTTTTCAAAAAATTATCTCTAAACTCTTCAATATTAACGGGTTTGGAGATAATTTTTTTTACGCTTACGGCTTCTAACTCTTTAGGCAAAACATTATTAAGATTTACGCCTACACCGATAACAAGCCAGTTAAGCCCGCCTTGACCGGAGGAACTTTCAATTAAAATACCCGCTATTTTTTTATATTTGCCGTTATCAAAAGCCAAAACGTCGTTTGGAAGTTTTATTTTGGTTTTAATTCCGTAAAGCTGCTTTAAGGTTTTTGAAACGGCTTCCCCAGTCTTTACGCTGAGGCGCAAAATATTTTCCGCCTCTTTACGCGGGTGCAAAAGCAGGCTTATGTAAAGCCCTCCCTCGGAGGAAGACCACCGCCTTTCATAACGCCCGCGCCCCGCGTTTTGCGTGCGCGCCTGTACAAGCGCGCTTTGCACGCCGCCTCCGCTTTCGGCAAGCGCTTTTGCAATATCCTGCGTAGAAGTTACGTCCTCAAGCACAGTTATAGTATCAATATTAAATTCCAGTTCCATTTTATGGTTTCTTCCTCGTTGTTTTTATTTTTCCGCGCGAAGCGGCGGGATTTTTAAGGGCCATATCTTTAAGTTCAAAAAGCCTGTCCCTAAGCTCTGCGGCAAGTTCAAAATTAAGATTATCGGCGGCCTGCGTCATCTGTTTTTCAATTTCTTTTATAAGACGCGGCAGATTTTCGGGCTTGGGCAAAACGTCGCTCAAAACATTTAAGGCGCCTAAAGCGCCGCTTGAGGACTGCTCCTCAAATTCCTTTAAGTCTGCCGTGGTTTTTTGTATCGTTTTGGGCGTTATGTTATGCTTTGTGTTATATTCCTGTTGTATCTTCCTTCTGCGTTCCATCTCGCCCAAAGCATAGGCCATAGACGGCGTTTTTTCCTGCGCGTATAAAACGACTTCCCCCTCAACGTTTCTGGCCGCGCGGCCAGCAATTTGTATAAGCGTGGTTTGATTTCTTAAAAAACCCTCTTTATCGGCTTCCAAAATAGCAACAAGGCCGACCTGCGGGATATCAATGCCTTCCCTGAGAAGATTGATGCCGACCAAAACGTCAAATTCCCCCGCAGTAAAAGCCTTAAGAATATCTATCCTCTCAAGAGCGTCAATGCCGCTGTGTAAATAGCGCGCTTTAAGCCCGCGCTCCAAAAGAAATACCGATAAATCTTCGGCCGTTTTCTTTGTTAAAGCAAGCACCAGAGAACGCTGCTTTTTCTTGGCTTTATCCTGTATGCGTTTAAGTAAATCGTCAATTTGGCCTTCAACGGGACGCAAAATAACAGGCGGGTCAACAAGGCCCGTCGGGCGGATAATTTGTTCCACAATCTTATCGCCGCTGACGCTGAGTTCATACGGCCCGGGCGTTGCCGAAACAAAAATAGCGCGCGGCAGCAATTTCTCCCACTCTTCAAATTTAAGCGGGCGGTTATCAAGCGCGCTTGGCAGACGGAAGCCAAAATCAATAAGCATTTGCTTTCTTGCTTTGTCGCCGTTATACATGCCGCGTATCTGCGGGACGGCGACATGCGCTTCGTCCACTATCACCAGAAAATCGCCCAGCCGCCTGAAATAATCAAACAGGCAGTTAGGGCGGCTGCCCGCCGCGCGGCCCTCAAGTATGCGGGAATAATTTTCAACCCCGTTACAAAAGCCCGTTTGCTCAAGCATTTCTAAATCGTAGGCCGTGCGCTGGCGTATACGGTTTGCCTCAAGGGGTTTGTTTACGCTCTCAAAATAAGCCGCGCGCGCTGCGCACTCGCTCCTGATTTGGGCAATGGCGCCTTCTAGGCCTTCTTCGTCTGAAACAAATTGTTTTGCCGGCGTCAGCCAAACTTCTTTAAGTTCATTTAATACATCGCCGCTTATAGGGTGTATTTCGTAAATATTTTTTATGACGCCGCCTTCGCAATTTACGCGCAGCGCGCTTTGACTGTACGGCGGAAATATATCAATAAAACTGCCGCGCAGGCGGAATTTGCCGCTCAAAAACTCCATATCGCTGCGCTCGTATAAAATTTTGATGAGGCGTTTTGTAAGCTCCGCGCGGTTTGCTTTATCCCCCTGTTTTAAGTATATGCGCAGCTTTTCAAAAGCCTCCGGAGAGCCGATATTGTAAATAGAGGATACCGAAGCCACCACAATCACATCCCGCCGCGATAAAAGGGAGTTCGTCGCTTTAAGACGCAGGCGTTCTATATGTTCGTTAATAGAGGCGTCTTTTTCTATATAGGAATCCGTCTGCGGGATATAGGCTTCGGGCTGGTAATAATCGTAATAGGAAATGAAATATTCTACGGCGTTGTCGGGGAAAAACTGCTTAAATTCGCCGTATAACTGTGCGGCCAAAACTTTGTTGGGCGACATTATCAGAACAGGTTTATTTATCTTCTCAATAACATTTGCAACCGTAAACGTCTTGCCCGAACCCGTTACGCCCAAAAGCGTTTGGCGCATAACATTGTTTTGCAAATTCTTCAGCAGGCCGTCAATGGCTTTGGGCTGATCCCCCGCAGGAGAAAAGGGGGCTTTTAATTGAAATTTATCCATACGCTTTTGCAGCCTGTGAGGCAATTAGATACTGTGAATATACAGCGGGTTAAAAACGCCCGGCAAAAGCTGGGCCATACCGTCAATGGCAAATTGTACGGCTATAGCGCACAAAATAAGCCCCATTGTGCGCGATACTATCTGCATGCCGTTGGCGCCCAATATCTTAAAAAACCAGCGGGACATATATAAAATTACCGCAATAATCGTGCAGGCACAAATAAGGGCAAATATCATAAAAGTATTGGTAAGCACTCCGTGCGCCCTCTGTGAAAACAATATTACCGTTGTTATCGCGCCGGGCCCGACAAAAATAGGAGTGGCCACAGGCACTATAATACTGCTAAGCTTTTTTTTGGCTTCTCTGAAGGCGTTTTGACTTTGAGTTTCGCTTGCAAGCCCTTCGTTTTCAAACTTAGGCTTGCCGTGCAGCATGCGGATACCTATCATCAATATCAAAATGCCGCCCGCTATGCGAAACGCCGGTATCGTTATGCCAAATAAATGCAAAAACGGCTGCCCCGTAAAGTAAAAGAAGACCACTATTACAAAAATAGTAACGCCCATAAGCTTGGCAATATTTTTTTGCACTTCACTTGCGTCTTCGTTTACATGCTCAAGAAATATAGGCACATTGCCTATCGGATTTAAGATAGCCAAAACCGCTATGAAAAAATTTAAGACCAGCGAAATATCCAATTCCATAAAACTTTTTACCCCGCAAATATCGCGCAACTCTTATAAAAAATGGGCAGTACAGGGTTCGAACCTGTGGCCTTCCGCGTGTGAGGCGGACGCGCTACCGCTGCGCCAACTGCCCTTTAACCCGCTTTTGGCGGAAAATCCCGTCAAAAGTATAGGCTGAATATATATTTTATCATATTTGCAATACCGCCATTTATGTATAATTTAAGAAACAAAGGGCAAAAAGGGGGTTTATTTATGAAAACAATAGTTTTTCTGCGCCACGGGCAAAGCACGTGGAACGAAGAAAACCGCTTTACCGGCTGGACCGACGTTGACCTAAGCGAGCAGGGCGTTAAAGAAGCTTACATGGCCGGCCAAACGCTTAAAGATAAAGGTTTTTGCTTTGATATATGCTATACCTCTTACCTAAAACGGGCCGTTTATACCTTAAATTACGTTCTTGAAGTTTTGGACCAAAACTGGCTGCCCGTTTACAAAACGTGGCGGCTTAATGAAAAACACTATGGCATTCTGCAGGGCTTAAATAAAAAAGAAACAGCTGAAAAATATGGGCAGCAGCAGGTTGATAAATGGAGACGCTCTTATAACACAGCCCCGCCGCCTTTAGAAGAAGACGACGCCAGAAATCCGCGCTTTGAAGACAAATACCACAGCGTCCCGCAAAAAGACCTGCCGCGGACTGAAAGCCTTAAGGATACCGTTGAGCGTCTTATACCTTACTGGGAAGACGAAATTTTGCCTAAACTTAAAGAAGGTAAAAAAATACTGGTGGCCGCCCACGGCAACAGTCTGCGCGCAATAGCAAAACTGCTTAAAAATATTTCAGACCAAGATATAGCTTCTTTTAATATACCGACCGCCGTTCCCTACGTCTTTGAGTTTGACGATAATCTTGTTTTGAAAAAAGATTATTTCCTTGGCGATCAGGAACAAATAAAGAAACTTCAGGAGCAGGTTGCAAATCAGGCAAAAGGCGCAAAATAAACGGCGCGCTTATGCCTGCTGTTTAATCAGGCGCTGCACTAAAGCTTTGAATTTGACGCCGCGGTCCTCAAAATCCTTAAACTGGTCAAAGGACGCGCACGCCGGCGAAAGCAGCATCACGTCGCCTTTTGCCGCCTGCTTAAAAATAAAGCGGGCCGCTTTTTCAAGGGTGCCCTTTTCCGTCATCGGGAAACTGCCGCTAAGCTGGTTTTTGATATTTGGCGCGTCTTCGCCTATTAAAACCGCGTGTTTGCAAAATTTGTTAAGATACCCCAGCAAAGGTTTATACGGCGCGCCTTTGCCCCTGCCGCCTAAAATTACCCAAATATTCTTATTCCCGCCGAGCGCTTTTAAGGCCGTTATGGTGGAATCTACGTTTGTGGCCTTTGAGTCGTTATAACATTTAATCCCCTTATGCTCGGCAAAATATTCTATGCGGTGCTCAAGGCAGTTAAAAGTGTCAAACCCTTTCTGCACGGCCTTGGGGCTTACGCCGTAGGCAAAAGCCATAAGAGAGGCGCACATAGCATTTTCAATATTATGTATTCCCATTAAAAGTTTGGGGGGCTTTATATGCGCGCCGTTGGCAAAAATCATTTCATCGCCGTCAAAGAAAGCCGCTACCTGCACTATGTGGCGCGCTTTACTTGAAAAACAAACTTTTGCCGCGCGGCAGCTCTTAAGCATTTTTACGCAATGTTTGTCGCTTCCGTTGGTAACAAAATAATCACGCGAAGTTTGGTCAGTAAAAATCTTTTCTTTGGCAGCTATGTATTTTTGGAGGCTGCCGTGATGTTCCAAATGGTCCGGAGTAATATTTAAGATACAACCGCAAAAAGGCTTAAAATAAGAAGAATCTTCCAGCTGATAACTTGAAACTTCCATAACTACTATACCGCCGCTTTTAACTTTGGCCGCGACAGACGAAAAAGGCTGGCCTATATTGCCTACCGTATATACTTTTCTGCCTTTACGCTCAAGAGTGCAATGCGCTTTCATAATCTCGCTTAACATAACAGTAGTGGTCGTCTTGCCGTTGGTGCCGCTTACGGCAAAAATTTTGCAGTCTTTGGGCGCAAAAGCGCGCGCGATTTCAATCTCGCTGAATATCGGTATTTTTAATTCTTTAATTTTTTTCAGTATCGGCGTATGTGGCTCTATGCCCGGGCTTTTTACCACAAAGCCGCAGGCTAAAACTTTATCTGTATGCCCGCCCGTTTCAACTTCAACGCCTTTAAGACCTTCGGCAACGGGTTGAGCCGAATTTTCGCTGAGCAAAACTTTGAACCCCTTTGCGCGAAGCAAATGCGCGCACGCAACGCCGCTTTTGCCCATGCCGAGCACGCAGACTTTTTTATTTTTATACTTTTTGACCGAAAACATATTTTTTTATCCCCTCCTCCGCTTCCTGGCGGTCCGAAAAATGTATCTTGCCCGAAGGCAGGATTTGATAGTTTTCGTGCCCTTTGCCCGCAATTAATATTATGTCCCCTTTTTTTGCCGTTCTAATCGCTTCGCAAATGGCTTCTTTCCTGCTCGGTATAATTTTGTAGTTGTAATAATCGGGCATGCCGGCTAAGATGTCGCGGAAAATCTGATTCTGATCTTCTTTGCGCGGATTATCCTTGGTAAGCAGCACTAAGTCGCTGTGCTTGGCCGCGCTTGCGCCCATAAGAGGGCGTTTTGTGGTGTCCCTTTGCCCGCCGCAGCCAAAAACGGTAATCAAACGCCCTTTCTTATAGGGCGCAAGCGTTTCGTAAGCTTTAAGCAGAGCCTCGTTAGTATAAGCAAAATCAACAAAAACGTAAAAATCCTGCCCCAAATCAACACTCTCCATACGTCCGCAAACGCCTTTAAGCGCGCCAACGCCTTTAAGCGAGGTTTCTAAATCCACGCCCATAACAGAAGCTAAAGCGGCTGCCGCAAGAGCGTTATAAACATTATGCGCGCCAAGCAGGTTTATATGCGCAGCCTTGCCGTTAAGCCTAAAGAATACGCCTTCAAGGGAAGGGTTGATATCCGTTGCGCAAAAATCGGCTTTGCTTTGCATTGAGTAAGTGATAATTTTTGTTTTGCCTTCAAGCATCTTTTGCAGTTTTCGGCCGTAATCGTCGTCAATATTTATGACCGCGGCACGAGTTTTTTTTGTGTTTTTGGGGTTTATTAAATTTTCAAAAAGTTTATATTTGGCGGCAAAATAATTGTCAAAATTTTTATGGAAGTCCATATGATCGCGCTGCAAATTGGTAAAGGCCGCCGCGTCAAAATTTATGCCGCTTACGCGCCCGAGTTCAAGGGCGTGGGAGGATACTTCAATAACCGCGCAGTCGCAATTATCTTCAACGGCTTGGGATAAAACTTTTTGCAGCGTAAGGGCAACAGGCGTCGTGTTAGGCGCGGGGCAAAGCACTTCGCCGTTAATGCGGTAATTTATAGTGCCTAAGACGGCGGGGCGGCGTTTTGCCTCAAATAAAATACTTTCAAGAAGATAAGAAATGCTTGTCTTGCCTTTTGTGCCGGTAATGCCGCACATAAAAATTTTTTCGGAAGGATTATCGTAAAACTTACAGGCCGCGCGCGCCATGGCCTTATCTATATTCTCAACCCTAATTACGGGGACGGGATATTCCTTTTCAACAGCGTTTTGCGTTACCACGGCGGACGCGCCTTGTTTTATAACGTCGTCTATAAAAGCGTTGCCGTCGGACGTTTCGCCTTTAACGGCAAAAAATAAGCTGCCCTCTTGCGCTTCTTTTGAGTTTTGCGTTACGCCCGAAACCCGCACATCGGGCAGGGCTTTATCATCAAATAAATCCCGTAAGGTCATATATATATGTTAACAAATTAGTAGAATAGTTTATATGCTTACAAAAAAATACTTAGAAAATTTATATAAAAAATACAATAAACCCGAACTTATATCCCCGGACCCTTTGCAGTTCGTTTTCCTCTACAAGACCGACGAAGACCGCGAAATCGCCGCCTTAATAGCCTCCAGTTTTGCCTACGGCAATGTAAAGCAGATATTAAAGACTTTGGACCGTATTTTTTCAATACTGGGTAAAAGCCCGAAAAAATTTCTTTTGCAGACCGATAAAAAGCAGTTAAGCAAACTCTTAAAAGGCTTCAAATACCGCTTTACCAACGAGCAGGAGGCTGTTAGCCTGCTTATAGCCATAAAAGAAACTTTGAAAAAATACGGTTCTTTGGAAAACTGTTTTTACGAATTTTACCAACCGAAAAAAGATTATACCGCCGCCTTGCGCGGTTTTGCCGCGCATCTGCGCTCCTACGGCAAAATAGACAGCCTTATACCAAACCCCGCAAAAGGCAGCGCGCTCAAACGTCTTAATTTATGCCTGCGCTGGTGCGTGCGCCGCGACGCAGTTGACATCGGCTGCTGGCGAAGGATACCGCCCTCCTCCCTGCTGGTGCCCTTAGACGTGCATATGCACCGCGCGGCTTTGGCCTTCGGCCTGACAAAGAGGAAACAGGCCGACCTAAAATCCGCCCGCGAAATTTCAGATAAATTTGCCAAATTCTGCCCGCAGGATCCCATTAAGTATGATTTTTGTTTAACCCGTTTTGGGATACGCGAAGATATGCAAGAAAAAGATTTACTTATCTCCGCAGGCAAATTTAAGAAGTAATGCCTAATTATTCGCGGCAATATTTAATTTGAAGTTTTTGGGTACTGCCGCCCCTCTGCTTTCCGCTCCGCAGGCAAATTAAAGAAGTAATGCCTACTTATTCGCGGTACTGTTTAATTTGAAGTTTTTGGGTACTGCCGCCGCTCTGCTTTCCGCTCCGCAGACAAATTTAAGAAACTAAAACGCAATAATTGAAGATTGCTTCCGAGTGTCGGCAATTTGGGAGGACATTGTCCTCCCAAACTGCC
>CAZNCX010000011.1:0-19036 GCA_964571655.1 uncultured Elusimicrobium sp.
ACCCACGCGGCCTTCAGGTCAAACGCAAATTTACCTCAAACTTGAAAAACCGCGACAGCTTATCACAAATGGGCGTTTAACGGACGGCTATGTTAACGGCGGTTTGGTGTTAGAGGCGGATAGTATCAGGCGCACAATTTTCCATTCTTTTGGTTGTGCGCTTGGGCGCACTCTTGGCAAATAAGCTAATGCCCGCAAATTACAAGCTTCGCTTCTTCGGCTAAACAACAGAAACACAACAACGGCAATATGCTATAAAAAGAAAAATTGTCAGGTGCACAAATCTGGAAAACCGCGCAACTCACACAAACGAGCGTTTAACGGACAGCTATGTCAACGGCGGATTTTGGCTTATTGTTATATTGGCTTTTTGGATATATAATATTGTATGAAAAATACCGCAAGTGCATTTATGGTAAAATTTTCATAAACTCTATACAAAAGTTGTTGCCAGGGGAAACTATGAGAACGGGTTTTACATTAATAGAAGTATTGATTGTTGTTCTGATTATCGGCATACTTGCTGCTTTCGCCCTTCCGCAATACCGTCTTTCAAGAGATAGGGCGCAAATGGCCTGTGTACTGAGAATTTTAGAGCCCGCCGGCAAAGCGGTGGAAAGTTTAACACTTGTTCAGGGTAAAACAATAAATGATATAACATTCGGGCATATTTCAATAAGTTATGACGATTCTTGTGAAAACGGTTCCGAGTGTACCTTTGAACCGTGCTCCGGCCTTCCCCCCCTTACCTTGCAATTGTTAGCAAATGAGTCAGACAGTTATTATGCGCAAATAGTCATGCACGGGAATTTGTTTTGGAAAGTTCTTTATTTGAAACCCGAAGAGGGCAAAGGGCATCGCTACAGACTTAGATGCACCGATACCGGATATACCGATGTGGAACGCTGTAAAAGACTTGCCCAGGCCATGGGCGGCGAACGTATGAACGAATTTGATTTCTATCTTTAACCCAGTTTTATTGCCGCGTTTTACCGGAATCTAAATAAGATTAAATCGCCTGAAAAAATAATGCTAAAATGCCCCTATCTTTATATTCTACCACCGCAGTCAACAGCCGCGCAAGAGGGTTTTTAAGTCTTTTTTTGCGGCTGTTTCTTTTTCCTGTTTTTTATGCTAAATTATAGGGGTAAAGCAGTCATAATATCAAAACCCGAACACGCGGCCCGACACCGCGCGTGATGGTTTTATCTAAATAACGGAGAAAAAAATGGGTTTGAATATAGTGGAAAAAGTTCTAAAAGCGCATCTCAGAGAGGGCCAATATATATCGGGCAAAGAAATCGGTATAAAAATTGACCAGACTTTAACTCAGGACGCAACGGGCACTATGGCTTATCTGCAGTTTGAAGCCTTGGCAATGAAAGAAATTAAAACGGATTTATCAGTTTCTTACGTAGACCACAATACGGTGCAGGTCGGTTTTGAAAATAACGATGACCACCTTTACCTAAAAACAATAGCCGAAAATTACGGCATAATTTACTCCCGCGCCGGCAACGGCATTTGCCATCAGGTGCATCTTGAGCGCTTTGGCAAACCCGCCACAACTCTTCTGGGAAGCGACTCTCATACCCCCACCGGCGGCGGCATCGGGCAGATTGCCATAGGCGCCGGCGGCCTTGATATCGCAGTTGCTATGGGCGGCGGCAATTTTTATCTCAAATGCCCAAAAGTATATAAAGTAAATTTAACGGGTAAGCTGCAAAAATGGAGCGGCGCAAAAGATATCGTTTTACATATGCTATCCCTGCTTACCACAAAGGGTAACGTAGGTGTTGTGCTTGAGTACGGCGGCGAGGGCGTAAAAACTTTATCTGTCCCGCAGCGCGCCACCATTACCAATATGGGCGCAGAGATGGGCGTTACAACTTCCATTTTCCCCGCGGATGAGATTACCCGTCAATTTTTGAAAGCCCAGCACCGCCAAAAAGATTTCACCGAGCTTTTGCCCGACGCCGACGCCAAGTACGACCGCATTATTGACGTGAACCTTTCCAAAATAGAGCCTATGGCCGCCTGCCCGCACAGCCCGGGCAACGTCAAAACAATAAAAGAGCTTGAAGGCCTTAAGGTGGATCAGGTTTGCATAGGCTCGTGCACAAATTCCTCCTACCGCGATATGATGATTGCCGCGGGCATTCTTAAAGGCCACACCGTTGCCCCGACGGTAAGTTTGGGCATTGCCCCGGGCAGCCGTCAGGTAATCCAGATGCTTGCCAAAAAAGGCGCGATAAAAGATTTTATTGACGCCGGCGCAAGACTGCTTGAGAGCGCCTGCGGATTTTGCATAGGCAATCACTTTTCCCCCCGCTCGGGCGGAGTGTCTTTGAGAACTTCCAACAGAAACTTTGAGGGCAGAAGCGGCACCAAAGACGCGCAGGTTTATCTTGTGAGCCCCGAGATTGCCGCCCTTGCCGCCGTTTACGGCAAAATAGTGAGCCCCAAAAGTGTAAAAGAAAAATATCCTTCCGTAAAAGAGCCGCAGGAATTTTTGATTGACGACACTATGTTTATCTTTCCCGAGGAAGCTAAAAAACAGCATACGCCCATTGACAGGGGCCCCAATATCGGCAACCCGCCCGTCAATACGCCTATGGCCGATAATCTTAACGCGCAGGTTACAATCAAAGTGGGCGATAAAATCACCACCGACCACATTATGCCCGCAGGCGCGCGCTTAAAATACCGTTCCAACGTCGGCAAATATGCGGAATTTGTTTTTGAAAACGTTGATAAAACTTTCCACGACCGCTGCCTTGAAAACAAGAAAAACAATCTTGCCAATATCATAGTTGCGGGGGAAAGTTACGGGCAGGGCTCCAGCCGCGAACACGCCGCAATGTGCCCTATGTATCTGGGTGTTAAGGCCGTTATCGCAAAGAGTTTTGAGCGTATCCACAGCGATAATTTAATTAACTTCGGCATACTGCCTTTGACGTTTGTAAATCAGAGCGATTACGATAAAATCGCCCAAGGCGAAGTTTTGACTACGGATAATATAAAACAGGCTCTTAAAGAAGGCAAGACCATTGACTTCAAATTAAAGAGCGGCGGGGAAGTTATAAAGACGGCTTATAATTTGTCTCCCCGTCAGAAAGATATTATACTTGCGGGAGGTTTGCTTAACTACACAACTCTATCCCATAAAAAGTAAGAGCAGGGCCTTTATATAAGTAATAAAAACAATAACAATAGCAAGGAGTTTTCAAAATGGAAAAGATTAAAGTTTTACACCCGATAGTGGAGATGGACGGCGACGAGATGACCCATATCATTTGGGGTATGATAAAAGAAAAACTTATTTTGCCTTATCTTGACGTTGAGTTAAAATATTACGACCTCGGCCTCAAACACCGCGATCAGACCGACGACAAAGTTACCCTTGAAGCTGCGGAAGCCATTGCAAAGTTCGGCGTGGGCGTAAAATGTGCCACCATTACCCCCAACGACGACAGAATGCTTGAGTATAAACTTAAAAAAATGTATCCCAGCCCCAACGGGCAGATAAGAGGCTATCTTGACGGCACCGTTTTCAGAAAACCCATAGTAACAAAAAACATTCTGCCCGCGGTAAGAAACTGGAAGAAACCTATTACCGTTGCAAGGCACGCTTACGGCGATATTTATAAAGCCCAAGAGCTCGTTATAACCCACCCGGGCAAGGTGGAACTTGTTTTTACCCCCACGGAAGGCAATGTCGGCGAAGCAAAAATTACCGTGCACGAGTTTAAGGGCCCTGGCATCGTAATGGGTATGCATAATACGGACCGCTCCATACGCTCATTTGCACGCAGCTGCATTAACTATGCCATAAGCGAAAAAGTAGATATCTGGTTTGGCGCAAAAGATACCATAAGTAAAAAATACGATATGCGCTTCAAAAATATTTTTGGAAGCCAAGTCGTTGAAAATACGGAAAAGCTTAAAGCCGCAGGCGTCAATTACCGCTATTTGCTTATTGACGACGCCGTGGCACAAATTATGAAACACGAAGGCGGCATTCTTTGGGCAATGAAAAATTATGACGGGGACGTATTTTCCGATATGATAGCTTCGGGTTTCGGCTCGCTTGGAATGATGACCTCCGTCTTAGTTTCGCCCGACGGCAAATTTGAGTACGAGGCCGCCCACGGCACCGTAACGCGCCATTACAGGCAGCATCTTGAGGGAAAAGAGACAAGCACAAACTCCGTTGCGTCCATATTTGCGTGGACGGGCGCAATTAAAAAACGCGGCGAGCTGGATAATACCCCCAAAGTGGTAAAGTTCGCCGAAGCTTTGGAGAAAGCCGTAATTGACTGCATTGAAAGCGGCATTGTTACCAAAGACCTTGTACCCCTTATGACCGAAAAGCCTAAAAAACACGTCAATACAAGGGAATTTATAGAAGCGGTAGAAAAGAAAATGAAAGCGGAAATAAAGTAATATCTGACCCGCGCATCGCCGCCTAAGACGCGGCGATGCGCAATTTATAATTAAAAAAGAGGAAAGAAAAAATGGCAATAAAAGGCATTAGAGAGTACGACGGCAAAAAAGTTCTGTTTAACTGTCTGGAGCAAATAAGCCCTTCCTATAAAGAAAGAGCGGCAAAACTTGCGCTCGTTACCCCGCAGACAAAACAGGCGGACCTGCTTAAAAATAACGCCTGGCTTAAAAAAGAAAAATTAGTGGCAAAGCCCGACCAGCTTTTTGGCAAAAGGGGCAAGCACGGCCTTGTCTGCGCCGGCAAAAACTTTGCCGATACGTGGAAGTGGATACAAAGCAAGATGAATAAAAAAGTTACAATCGGCGCTGTGGAAGGCGTTTTAACGCATTTTTTAATTGAGCCTTTTACCCCCCACAAAGAGGAAGAAGAAATGTACGTCGCCATAAAAAGCGCAAGAGAGTTTGATATAATTTACTTCTCTCCAAAGGGCGGCATTTACGTGGAAGAAAATTGGGATAAAGTCAAAGAAACCCAGGTCCCCATACTTGCCGATATAGACAAAATAAAACTTAATTTACCCCCCCTGGGCCCAAAACAGGCCGCGGTGGAGAAATTTATTAAAGCTTTATATAAATTATACGCAGAGGGCGGTTTTGCGTACCTTGAAATAAATCCGTTTACCTTCCATAACAAAGAAATCGTGCCGCTTGATTTTGTGGCAAAAATTGACGATACTTCTTTATTTGAAACCTCTAAAATATGGGGCGCGTTGGAATTTCCTTCCCCGTTCGGGCACACGGCCCAGCCGGAGGAAAGCTATATAGCCTCCCTTGACGCTAAGACGGGCGCAAGCTTAAAACTTACGCTCCTTAACAAAAAAGGCCGCGTTTGGACTATGGTAGCCGGCGGCGGCGCTTCGGTAATTTACGCAGATACCGTCTGTGATATCGGTTTTGCAAAAGAACTTGCTAACTACGGCGAATACTCCGGCGACCCTTCAAAAGAGTTTACCTATCTTTACGCCAAAACCATTCTTGAAGCTATGACAAAAGAAAAAGACGCAAGGGGCAAAGTGCTTTTAATAGGCGGCGGCATAGCCAATTTTACCGACGTCGCCAAAACGTTTGAGGGCATAATACAGGCCCTGGGCGAGTATAAAGACAAGCTCAAAAAAAACAACGTCAAAATATTTGTAAGGCGCGGAGGCCCCAACTATCAGGAAGGGTTGGAAAATATGCGCAAAAAAGGAAAAGAATTCGGACTGGATATACAGGTCTTCGGCCCGCAGACGCATATGACAAGGATTGTTTCTATGGCCTTAAAGGAGGGCAAATAAGCATATGAAAGCGGAACTTTTTACTAATAAAACTCAAGCAATTATATACGGCAATCAGCAAAAAGCCGTGCAGAGAATGCTGGATTTTGATTATGTCTGCCAGAGGCAAACGCCCTCTGTGGCGGGCATTGTGGACGCGGGCAAAACTTCTTTTGTAAAAGCATTCTTCGGCCAGAAAGAAATTTTGTTGCCCGTTTATCCCGACTTGAAAACCGCCTGCGCGGCAAATAAAGAGGCCGACGTTATAATTAACTTTGCTTCTTTCAGAAGCGCCTATAAGGTAAGCAAAGAAGCCCTTGAGATACCCCAGGTGCAAACCCTTGTCATCATCGCCGAAGGCGTGCCCGAAAGACGTGCAAGAGAACTGGCCGCCCTTGCCAAAAAAATGGATAAGATGATTATAGGCCCCGCCACCGTGGGCGGCATTAAGGCGGGCTGCTTCAAAATCGCAAACACCGCCGGCACGATAAATAATATTACCGAGTGCAAGCTGCATCAGGCCGGAAGCGTGGGTTTTGTGTCTAAGTCCGGCGGGCTTTCAAACGAGTGCTATAACATCATAGCCCGCAATACCGACGGCCTTTACGAAGGCATCGCAATAGGCGGGGACGCTTACCCTGGCTCCACCCTTTTGGACCATATCTTGAGGTACGAAAAACTGCCCGCCGTTAAAATGATTGCGGTTTTGGGCGAAGTCGGCGGGACCGAAGAATTAAAAATAGTTGACGCCCTTAAAAAGAAACAAATTAAGAAACCGCTTGTAATCTGGGTTACGGGAACCTGCGCAAAGATGTTCCCCAGCGGTGTGCAGTTTGGCCACGCGGGAGCAAAGGCGGGCAGCGCGCTTGAGACGGCAGACGCCAAAAATAAAGCTTTGCGCGAGGCAGGCGCAATAGTTCCGAACTCTTTTGACGACTATGATAAGAAAGTTAAGGAAACCTATGAAGCCCTTGTCAAAAAAGGCGTGATAAAAGTTAAGCCGCTTGTACCCGCGCGCTCTATTGCGCAGGATTTTGCCGCCGCGCTCAAAGAAGGCAAAGTAAGAAAACCGACTTCTTTTATCTGCACCGTTTCAAATGACAAAAAAGAAGAGCTTGAGTATTGTAATATCCCCATAACTAAAGTCATTAAAGACGATATGGGCATAGGCGGCATCATAGGGCTTTTGTGGTTTAAGAAAAAACTGCCCCCGTTTGCCCGCAAATATCTTGAGCTTGCAATTATGCTTACTTCCGATCACGGGCCGGCCGTATCGGGCGCGCATAATGCCATTGTGGCCGCGCGCGCGGGCAAAGATATAATCTCTTCTCTGGCCTCCGGCATTTTGACTATAGGCCCGCGCTTTGGCGGCGCAATTGACGGCGCGGCCCAGGGCTTTAAGTATGCCGTTGAAAACGGACTTACGCCCGAGCAGTACGTAGACGAGATGAAGAAGAAAAATAAACCCATAATGGGCATAGGCCATAAAGTCAAAAGCATAACAAACCCCGATATGCGCGTTACGCTGCTTAAGGATTTTGTGCAAAAGAACTTCAACTACACAAAAACGCTGGACTTTGCTCTGGCCGTTGAAAAACTTACTACCGCAAAAAAAGGCAACCTTATCCTCAACGTTGACGGCTGCATAGGCGTTTGTTTTGTGGACCTGCTTAAAAGCTGCGGGGATTTGTTTACCCAAAAAGAGATAAACGAGGTTATTGAACTGGGTTGTCTCAATGCCTTGTTTGTCGTCGCGCGCTCCATAGGCATTTTCGGGCATATCTTTGATCAAAAACGCCTTAAACAGGGCCTATATCGCCACCCGTACGAAGATATCGCTTATATGACCGATATGCTTTAAGCGGCCTCGGCCTTGGGCCAAGAGCGGCCTATATTTGGAAACGGCTTTTGAAGTAAAAAAGCCGTTTCCTTTTTTTGGCAGAAATTTGTTAGAATGAGGATAGGTTTTGTTTTTTTTATTTTTTGCACGGAGACAACCGTCCTATGAAACAGCAAAACGAGAAGCAGCCTTTAATCGTCGGTATCGGGGAGATTCTTTGGGATATTTTCCCCTCGGGCAAACGCGCCGGCGGCGCGCCCGTTAACTTTGTTTATCACGCAAGCGCTTTGGGCGCGCGCGGATATGCAATAAGCGCAATCGGCAAGGACGCTTTGGGCGCAGAACTTATAAAAGAGCTTAATAAAAACAATATATACTATTTGATGCCGGAAGTTAATTATCCGACGGGAACTGTGCTCATTGAACTTAAAGACGGCAATCCCTCCTATACTATTGTGGAAAATACCGCGTGGGACCATATCCCCTTAGACAAGCGGGCCTTAGACCTTGTAAAAGAGGCCGACGCCATAAGCTTCGGCACGCTTGCTTTGAGGAGTAAAGAGAGCGCGCAAACAATAAAAGCTTTGCTTGCCGCGGCCTCCCCAAAAACGCTTAAATTTTTTGATATAAACCTGCGGCAGCATTATTATTCCAAGGAACTTATTGAGCAATTGCTGCAAATTTCCAACGTCTTTAAGATTAATGACGAGGAACTTAAAACCGTAAGCGAAATGTTTGGCATAAAAGGCGATGAAAAAGAAATCTGCCTTTTATTTTTGGAAAAATATAATCTTAAATATGTTGTTTTGACTGCGGGAGATAAATACAGCGCGGTATATGCGCGAGGGGAACAGTCCTTCCTCAAAACGCCGCGCGTGGAAGTGGCCGATACCGTCGGCGCGGGGGACGCTTTTTCGGGCGCGTTTGTCTACGGCGTTTTAACTGGTAAAACCCTTCGGGAAGCCCACCAAACCGCCGTGGAAGTATCGGCGTTTGTCTGCACGCAGACCGGCGCATGGCCCGATTACGCTTTGCTTAAACAAAACTGTCAAAAGGAGAAAGTATGACGCAAGAAGAAAATAAATCATCTTCACTGTATGTAAAGTTAATTCCCGTAATGCTGGCCTTCTTTGCCATGGGCTTTGTAGACAGCGTGGGAATTGCCACCAATTACGTTAAAAGCGATTTTGCTTTATCGGATACGGTGGCAAATTTATGCCCGTCAATGGTGTTCTTCTGGTTTTTGGTTTGCTCCGTGCCGACGGGTATGTTGATGAATAAAATTGGCAGGCGCAAAACCGTCCTTATCAGTTTGGGCCTTACAATTATAGCTTTAATCCTGCCTATGTTGAGTTATTCTTTTGCCGGCATGATGATATCTTTTGCCTTCTTGGGCATAGGCAACGCCGTTTTACAGGTGTCCTTAAACCCTTTGGTGTCAAATATCGTCAGCGGCGATAAGCTTGCAAGTTTTATGACCTTCGGCCAGTTCGTAAAAGCCATAGCTTCCTTCATAGCCCCGCTTTTGGCGGCGTGGGGCGCGGCATATTTTGGCAACTGGAAGCTGATGTTCCCCATCTTTGCGCTGGAAGCTTTGCTGGCTTTTATCTTCCTTGTAAAAGAAGATATCAAGGAAGAAGAAATTACCGGCAAACCCTCCACCTTTAAGGAATGTTTTGCGCTGCTGGGCGACGGCACCATACTGCTTTGCTTCATAGGCATTATGTGCCACGTGGGCGTTGACGTCGGCACAAACGTAAGCGCGCCAAAGATACTTATGGACAGGCTGGGATGGACTTTGGCCCAGGCCGGTTACGCCACAAGCCTTTATTTCATCTTCCGCACCATAGGGTGTTTTTCGGGCTCGTTTTTGCTGGCAAAATTTTCGGCAAAGATAATTTTTATCGTCAGCGTAACGATGATGCTGCTTGCAATGTGCGGGCTGCTGGTCTTCCACGCGCAGTGGCCTATTTATGCGTGCATTGCGCTTATCGGGCTTGGCAACTCAAATATATTCCCGATAATATTTTCCCAGGCGCTGCTGCATATGCCGACTAAGAAAAACGAAGTTTCCGGCCTTATGATTATGGGCATTATCGGCGGCACGGTCTTCCCGCTGGTCATGGGCGTAGCCTCCGACGCTTTGGGTTCGCAGGTCGGCTCGGTAATAGTGATGAGCGCGGGTGTTTTGTACCTGCTTGCCATAGCGGGCAAAATAAAGAAAGCCGCCGCGGCTTAAGTTTCCTCGTCGCAATTTAACAAAAAACCCCGTCTTTTAACACGGGGTTTTTTGTCGTAAACTGGTGCTGCGCTTGCGGGTTAGCTTTTTCTGTTTTTCTTATCAAGCTGATTTAACGCAAAAGCGTACGCGCCAAGATAAGTGGCCCTGCTTGTGCCAAGCTGGGATATCATTACGGGGCAGCGTTTGTGCGCGTTATAAGGCGCTTCCTTATCGGTGCTGTATATTTTTATTGTCGTTGAGGAGCCTTCAAAAAACGCTTCCTTTTGCGCGGGGTTTTGCATATCAAAATATTTGGACTCCGTTCTGGGCACAAAATCTTTGCCTCCGATTTTAGGCATAGTACCGTTTAGGGCTTCAATCGCAGAAGGCATAAAATACTTATGCGCCGCCGCAACCCCCCCGCCCAGCACAACTGCGCCGTCAATAACCGTGTTGACGTTTGCAATAAGCTCGCCTATCGCTTTGCCTAAGGCGGCAAAAGCTTTGCGGGCGGCTTCTGCGCTGCCTTCTTTTGCGCCTTCGGCTATATCAAAAATATCTTTGGGGCTCAAGGCTTGAGCGTCGCCGCTAAACTCTTTATAATAACGCTGCACGGCGCGTATGCTTACGCCTTCTTCGGCAAAAGTTTCGGCGTTGGGGTATCCGCGCACGTCCCAGACTTCCGCGCCCGCGCCGTTATCGCCCAGAAATAATTCCCCGTTATAGACAACGCCGCCGCCGCAGCCCGTGCCCAAAGTAAAACCGACAAGATTTTTATAGCGTTTGGCAAGGCCCCGTTTTTCAAACTCTTCATTAAGCGCGGGCAAAACGCCTGCAAAAGCTTCGCCGTAGGCAAACAAATCGCCGTCGTTATTTATAAATACTGGGACGCCAAACTTCTCTTTCAAAAAAGGGCCCAGAGCAACGCCGTCTCTAAATGAAGGAAAGTTGGGCAGATATCCGCCTATAACGCCGTTTTGGTAATCGGCGGGGCCCGGGAAAGCAAAGCTTATGGCAGCAGGCTCGTATTTAATTTGCTTTTTTATTCTCTCAAAGCCCTCCGCTATCACGGCAAGGCATTTATCCAGATTATCGGGGCTGCTGGGGAGAATTACGGTTTCCGTTATCTCCTTGTTTGAGCGTATTGCGTTGAAAGCCAAAGTAGTGCCGCCCGCGTCCAGCGTTAAGACTGTGCGTATATCATTTTTGTAGCTGACGTTCCTCATTTTCTTCTCCTGTTTGTTAATCTTGGTCGGGCAAATAAATTTCAAGCAAATCGGCGGGGGAGCAAAACTCCAAATCATTTTTAACGGCGGCGGGTATTAAAATATTTTGCCATGCCCCAAAATCGTAAGTTTTGCCCGCGCAGTTTATTTTAAGGGGCGCAAGCGTAAGATAAATTACAAAACCGTCAAAATTATAAGACGGCTTGTAAGAAGAACCTACGGAAAGTTTGTTGACGGTAAAATACGGGCAGGCGCATAAATTTTGACCGCCGTTCTGCGGCGTTTGGGGTTCTTTTGGCGCGCCGCCGTCGTCTTCAAAATTAAGAGCTTGGATAGCTTCCTGCGTATGCAGGGCGCGTTTGTTGCCCAAAGCGTCTGTGCGGTTATAATCATAGATGCGGTAAGTTATGTCAGACGTCTGCTGGACTTCGGCCAGCAGAACTCCTTTGCCTATTGCGTGCACGCGTCCGGCGGGCAAAAAATAAACCTGCCCCGCCTTTGCCGTATAAGCCGCCAAAAGAGATAAGACATTGCTTTGCTTTTCCTGTTTTGCATATGTCTCGGGAGAAGTTTTTTGCTTAAAGCCGCTTATTATCTGAGCGCCGCGCCGTGCCTGCAAAATATACCACATTTCAGTTTTGCCAAAGGAGTTATGCGCTTTTGCAAGTTCGTCGTCGGGGTGGACTTGGACGGAAAGGTCGTCTTGTGCGTCAATAAATTTGATAAGTAGAGGAAACGCGCGGTGCTTTTGCGCAGTCTTTTTGCCTAAAATCTGCGGCGGATATTTGCAGATAAGTTCGTCTAAGAACATACCTTCAAGCGGGCCGTTTGCAATTTGCGAGACATTGCCTTTTACGGCAGAAATTTCCCAGCTTTCGCCCGCCTGCGGCGGCGCGGCGGTTTTGCCCAATGCCGTTTTAAGCAAATCTCCGCCCCAGATTTTAGTGTGGAAAATAGGCCTGAAAACGTAAGGATAGATAGAATCCGACATAAAATATCCCCGCAAAACGAGAGAATAAAAAAACCTTAAAAAGCTTTTTTTGCGCTATCTTCCCATTTTATAAATAAAATCCGCTTTTGGCAAATGAAATACAAATAGGCAGATAAGAAAAGTTATTTTACTTGGCCTTTGGCAGGATCCCAAATGCCCTCCACAGGGCCTTTGAGAAAGTTTTTAGCCGGTTTTTCAATAGGATTTACAGGACGAATTTCGTGCGTCAATGTTTCAAAAGGGCCGTAGTCGGCAATCATGCGCGGGGAGACCGCCCTTTCCAAATAAATCGCGCGCGTATCAACATGCCACTTGCCGTTGATATATTTAAGCGGATACCTGTTGTAAATAAACGAACGCGCGACGTATCCGCCGTAAGCTTTGCCTGTGGCAAGGGTTTCGGTCATAGATTTTTCAAGCACTTTTGTTTCCGTTTTGGGAGGAAGCAGATTGCGTATTTCATCGGACATATCGGTAAAGAATTTTCTTGATTTTAGTTCTTCTGCGGGGATAAACGCGCGCACATCTTCGTAATAAGGTACCGAGTAATCAACGGCGCCTATATAAGGCTTTTTCTTAAATAAGATGGGGAAAGCGGTTTTACTTTCCGTTCGGACGGAGGCGTAGCGGTTTGACATTGCGCTGTAATTTGAATGCTCAAGCGAGGTCGCGTAAGGCGTTTCCTTTAACGCCATGGAACAGGGCTGGCGGTATTTTGTGTCATTCTTTAATATTTTTTCAACCAAATTAACTTCGTCTAAATCCATAAGCGAGGCGGAGGGAATATCTTTTGAAAGAAGATATTTTGTATAGTCCTCCAAAGTGGCGTATCCGGCAGGGTTAAGGCCTGTCTTAAGATATAAATTTGTTTTTTTGACGGGGTTTTTAAGCCAGCTGAGCCCTTGCGCCGGATTGGGAAGAACGGGATAAGACATAAGGCGCGCGGTTTTATCCATTTTTCCCCAGAGGGAGGAATTTATTGAGTAAAAGGGAGCGTTGCTGTCGCTGAATTTAGTTTTGATAAATTGGGTGAAATATTTATCAAGAGAAAGCGTTTTACTCTCCCCGTTTGCAAGCGGAGCGTACCATAATTTCCTGATATCGGCGGGATTTGCGTTTATACCCTTGGAGCTTACCGCTCCCCAAATATTTTTGAAGTTGGAGCGAAGATTTTTTATCAGCTCCGGTGTCATAAATTCCTGCACCGAAAATCCATATTTGAAATTAAAATCGCGCACGTTTGAAAAAAGGTTTTTGAGTTCTATAAAGTTCTTTACGTAATCTTTCTGCATCAGGGTGGATATTCTTCTCAGCTCCCAGGCAAGTTCGGCGTTAATGTATTTGGGGGAAACCGCTTTGACAGGTAAAAAGGCTTTATCGTAGAAGAACGAAGGCAGTTTGCCGCTTTTAACAATGGACTGTATTACCGTTTTTTTGGCCAAAGGGTTTTCCGCAAAAAACGACATAAGATTTACCGCTTTTTTGAAGGACATATCCCTTATCGCCATAATATAAGGGTTTATATTATATGTTTGGCTGTGGCCGTAAGCGCTGATTAAATCCTGCGTTAAAGTCTTTTCCCCCTCTTTGGTTAAGCCGGAGGGATATTTGCGTTTCGCGTTGTTTGCGCGTATGTTTTGATTTGAGCTTTTTACAAAGTTGACGACCTTGCCCTCCGGCGTGGTATAAGAAATATTGATGTCCTCGTAGTTTTTGAGTTTTGAGGTGGACAGCTTATGTTCAAGTCTGGCGCTTTGTTGGCCTTTAATCTCAATTTTAACAGAAGGAGAGAGGTTCCCTTTAGAAGCTTTTGCAAAGACGGTTCCAGCTTTTGCGCTTTGTATAAAATCCTGCGGGGGCGTATTAATAGATAAAGAGGTTATTTCTTTTGCGGGCTCCAACCTTGTTTCTGTTTTATACAAAGCGCTTATCTCACGTGATTTTTCAATATTCTTTACAGAATTTGCTTTTTGCGCTATTTTCGCCCATTTGCCTATTAAAGGCTTTGTCGTTATAAAAGTAAAGATACCTCCTATTATAAGTGTGGGCCCGACTTCCTCTAAAGTCCTTTTGTCTTTTATAGCTCCTTTTACCTCGCGGGCTAACTGCCAGCCTATTACGGGGGCCGCCACTTCAAGCGACAGAAAAGATAAGGCCGCCGCGCTGAATTTGCCGAAAGCCAAAAGTTCGCGCTTTGCGTTGTTATTTTGTTGTTTGAGATAATTGACCGTAGGGCGGTATTGTACAACACAGCCCCTGTAAGGCGTTTTTGCGCCGTTTTTATCTAGGGTGTAATAATGTCTGTTTACGTTGCCTTGGGAATCAAACTCGTCTTCGCCAAAAACATTATCCCCGCCCAGATGGTCGTAGACAAGATAAATTTGATTTGCGGTCTGCTGCTCTCTTTTTGCGTCTTTTATTTGCGGGACTTCGGTGCAGTAAAAATCTTTAAGGGCGCTCTTTACCTTTTCCGTTTTTATTTTGTCTTTATAATACGCGCCTAAAACCAAATTGGCCTGTAAGAAAGCCGCCTTTGAAGAAGTATTGTTTTTATCTGCAAAATAAAGCAGAGGATTTAATCCGCTTTCGCCGTAAGTGCCTATGCGGTTTATTACGGCAATGGGGAGGTCTTTTTCTTCGCAGAAAAGGTTTCTCCTGCATCTTGAAGACTGGGCGTTTATTATGGATGACGCCGTTTCTATAACGCCTGTTTCGCCGGCGGCTAAAAGGGAGGCGTCCATAAGACCGAGCTTTATGGAGGTATCCTCTTCCAGCGTGCCGAAGTTTCTGGCCGCCGCGCTCTTTAGGACCGCCAAGTGTTCAAGACTTTTTTGATTCTTATTTGTTATAAGTTCTTCAAAAACCAAACTAAAAGTTTCGTTGTTTTGTGATATCTTTTTGTCCGTTAAAACAAAAGTCATCGCGCGAAGAGAGTCTAAAGCGCAGCCCTCTTTGCGGCAGATTTTAAGCTTGTTAAAATACGAAGTGAGGTCCCCCTCAATATCCGCGCGTAATTTATCTTCTATAAATCCCTGCGCCAAAGAGGCGTTTAATATTGCAATGCTTAAGGAAGGTATTTCGCTGTCGTCCTTGCTTAGGTAATATTTGTAAGCAAGAGAATTAAGCTGACCGACAGCGGTCAAATATTTTTGGGCGTCTTGGGCGTCTTGGGCGTCTTGGGCTTTTTGCGCGCTTTCAAGAAGATTATAAAAGCGGTCGTAGTCCTTTTCCCTGTTTATCAGGGCTTCTTTTTGCAGCGGCGATATGTTTTGCATAAAAGAAGTATCCTGCACGCCAAGCCTTCTCATAGCTTTCTGCTCGTAAAAAGCTTTATCAAGATTATCTAAATTTAATTCGTTGGAAACTTTGGAAGAAGATTTCTCTGCAGAAAAGCTTTGAGCCCAAAGCAGATTGCTTTGAGTAAACAGGAAAATAATTGTAATAATATACGATAATATCTTCTTCATATTTATATGCTAATAAAGGCAGGGCTGACAAGCAAGGGAATTTGGACCTATCCCAATAGGGCAAAAAGGCCTATTTTGGGAAATTTTCAGACGAAAGAATAAAGTAAAAAAATATTTTGTTAGATATTTGGCTTTTTGGGGCTGGCTTTTTGCGAAAATACTTTGATATAATTTTGTAAACAAGAAAAGCACCATGGATTTGCGTTCATTTGCTGTTATGCTTTTTGAAGATTTGTTATACGTTTCTAGGGGCAGATTTGTTGTGTCTATACTAAACATTAGAGAGGGTTTACATATGAAAACAAACAAAATACCGCTGATTTTAACAATTATTTCGCTTTTTTCGCTGTCGGCCGTCTCGGCCTATCCGTGGAGCCGCGATGATGATTTTAAGTCTTTGGCGGAAAAGTTTATAGACCAAGATACAATTACCTACTGCGTTTCTTTGGGCGGTGCAAACCCGGAGCAGGCAGTGATGTCCTTAGACGATCTTGCCGAACAATTTGAAATTGCCTTCAGGGAGTGGACGGTAGGCGTTGCAAACACAATTGAAAACAGCCCCCGCGCCGAAGAATTGAAGGATATATCCAAGCTCCTAAGGAAAAAGGTAGAACTTAAAAACATAGGTCTATGTAACGAGAAGTTTGTTGATAGAACCGTCAGAGGCAACCAGCTAAGATATTTCACTATTCCTTTCAATGAAACCCAGCCTGATTTCGGTATATTCAATAGTTTTGATAAATGTATCCCCTCGATGAACAAAGAACAGCAGGCCGCTTACGGCAGCAATGCGGAAATTCCTCTTGCGTTTTCGTTTAAGGAAGGTCCATTTAGGTACCTCTGTATACACAAGGGGGACTGGAACAGTTCCCGAATGTCAGGCCCGAGGAAAGCTTTTGACGAATATAAAAAGACCAATGCGGAAAAACTAAATTGCAAGTTTAACAGCAGGGAGCAGACTTTCCCTATGATTTTACACGAAGTAGGACATCACTTTGGTTTGGGCGACGAATATGATCCCACCGATACCGCCAGCCAAAATAAAAAAAGGGAGAAAACATATTCTGTGTATACCAAGGAACCCGGTTACGGTATTATGAACTTTGGTACGGAAATTACATGGGACGATATTGAGGGCCTTATTACTTCCTTTGACCAATTAACGGGAACTAAACGTACAATAAATCCTACTTTGAGAGATATTAAATTCAAAAAAGGTAAAGTGGCCATAATTATGGACGGCAAAGAAGTTTATGTGAATTCCCCGGCAGAAAAATAAGACGGTAATAATATAAATATTTGCAAATTGTTACGGGCTTTGATTTTTAACTTAAAAATCAAAGCCCGTTTTCTGTACGTGAAAAGCTAAAAAAATTTCATTCTTTCAAAAAGATGGCGATTAAAAATACCCCCAATAAGAATCGAACTTATATCCCCTGCTTAGAAGGCAGATGCTCTATCCATTGAGCTATGGGGGCGTCGGAAAAATGTTTTTATTTATATATTATTATATAAAATTTCCTTTCTTTAATAAATCGGCAAGTTGACAAAGCAGAGCAATTTTTCCATAATTATTTATCAGGTATATCGGGAGGGTATATGAAGATATCATTATTCAAAAAAGTTTTTGTTTTGGCTTTATTTGCCGCCGCGGGCGCGCCGCTTTTGGCGCAGTCGTGGCAGTTTGTGGGCACGCGCGCTATGGGTATGGGCGGCGCGGGCGTCGCCGATACAAGCGGCACCGACGCCCAATACTGGAACCCCGCCGGCCTTGCTCAGGACGAGGGCGTAAGAGATAACGGCTTTACGATAAACGCCGGCGTTTCCCTTGAGACGACAAAAGACGTGCTTAACGGCGTAAGCGGCCTTGTTGACAAGACCAATCAATATAAACAGCTTGCCGACGATATTTCCGGCGATAACGCGCCCAGCGCGCAGGATATATCCGCCATCTTTTCAGGAATGTCGGATATAGCAAAACTTACCGGCAGCGACGCCGGCGCAATAATAAACGCCGATGCCGGAGTAGGTTTCAAAATCAAGAACTTTGCCGTTACGGCGCGCGCTTTGGGCAACGGCGCGATACTGCCAGTGGTGGACTTAAAAAATATAGGTTTAAGCGACGGCGTAGACGGCCTTCAGCTGGGGGCTACCAGCACACCTGTTAATGCCGACAATCAGGCTTCGGCTCAAAAGCTTGCAAATTCTATTGACTCAAACGGCGTTTTTAGCGGCTTAAATAATCTTTTAGGCGGCTCTTACGCAAATTCCACCCAGCTTGCAAACGCTATAATTAACGGGGCGGTTAACGCGGGTTCTTCGGCGCAGGATATCACTTCTGCCGTGCAGACTGCGGCCGACAATATGGCAGACGCAAAAGAAATAATTTCCAATATAGCCACGGGTTCTTACGACGATAACACCACCCACGCGATGGCCGACGCGGCCACTTTTGGCGAAGTGTCCTTGGGGTATGGTATGGAAGTTATCAAGGGCTTAAAAGTGGGCGGCAACGTTAAAGTCATAAGCGGATATACCGCCCAAAGCGGCGTTATGATTATGACCGATGACCAAGATATAAGCAATATCCTTGACAAAGCCTATGATAATAAAAAGAATACCACAAATCTCGGCGTTGATTTGGGCGCTATGCTTAACCTAAGCCGTCTGCTGGGGACAAACATTATTTTTAATCCGCGTTTTGGCATTACGGCTAAAAACATCAACGGCCCTAAATTTGAGAGGCCTGATGTTCCCGTCGGCATAGACCCAGCAATCGCGGCAAGCTGGAATAAAGAAGACTATCAGCTTAAGCCGCAGGTGCGCGTGGGCGCGGCGGTTAACCCGCTTAAGTTTATAACGCTGGCGGCCGACCTTGATATAACCGAAAACAGCACGCTTATAAACGATTTTAACTCGCGCCAGCTGGCTGTCGGCGCGGAACTTAAAGTTATTAACGGCAAGAATTTTGCTCTGCCGCTTCGCGTCGGTATTAACAAGAATTTGGCCAACAGCAACTCGGCAATGTTTTATACCGCAGGCATCGGTTTTGATATGCTCAGAATGCGCATTGAACTTGCCGGCGCCATAAGCAGCGAAAGCGCCGATGTAGACGGGCATACAGTTCCTTCGTCTGCGGCGGCCGCTTTGACGTGGGCTTTGGTTTTTTAGCTGCTCAGAGGACATAATCTAGGCTGATTTTGGGCTCTGCGCCCGCGCAATAACTGCGCGGGCGCAGCTTATTTTTGGCTTCCCGCAAAATGATATAATAATATTGTACCGCCGTGATAAAAGTCTTACCTACAGGAGACAAACCCTATGCTGTTTATGCCCAAAGAAACAAAGTTCTTTGATTTGTTTGACGCTCAGGTATCTAATGTGCTTGAAGGCGCGGAATTATTTAAGATTATCATCTCAACTTCCGCCATTAACAGGAATAATGTGGATAAAATGCACGCGATTGAACATAAAGGCGACGAGATAACCCATAATATCATCAACAAACTTAACGAAAGTTTTATCACCCCTT
>CAZNCX010000011.1:19046-24287 GCA_964571655.1 uncultured Elusimicrobium sp.
CCCCTTTTGACCGCGAGGATATCCTTGACCTTGCAAATAATATGGATAATGTAATAGACGCGCTCTATATGATTGTAAACCGTTTCTACCTCTATAAAATCAGCGCGCCCAGCGAAGAATCCAAAAAGCTTGCCGATATCATAGAAAAGTCCGTGCAGGCTTTGCAAAAAGTGGTAAATTCCATAAGAAGCAACAAAAACCTTAAAGAAACTTTGAGGCAGTGCATAGAAATTAACCGCCTTGAAAACCTTGCCGACGAAATACGCGACGAGGCCATTTCAAGAATCCTTAACGACGATAAAAATGCCAACGCCATAACCGTAATCAAGCAAAAAGAACTCCTTGAAGCGGCCGAAAACGTAACCGACCTCTGCGAGCATATCGCAAACGTCGTGGAATCAATTATCGTTAAGAATAACTAAGCTTTACTTGGGATACTATTATGCTTTGGATAATTTTTCTTATAGCTTTGGCCCTTTTCTTTGACTACCTAAACGGGTTTCACGATGCGGCCAACTCGGTGGCAACAGTAGTTTCAACGAGGGTTCTATCTCCTAAAGCGGCTGTAATATGGGCCGCTTTTTTTAATTTCGCGGCTTTATTTGTCTTCCACGTAGGCGTGGCAAAAACTATAGGCAGCGGTATTGTAAATATTTCCATAGTGGACGCAAATTTGGTATTTGCCGCGCTTATGGGCGCCTGCGCATGGAATATTATTACATGGTGGTGGGGCCTGCCCTCAAGTTCCTCCCACGCGTTAATCGGCGGGCTTATAGGCGCGGCTTTGGTAAAGGGCGGCGTTGGTTCCCTGCTTATGGGCGGGATTATGAAAATAGTTGTCTTTATCGTAATAGCCCCCGTCCTGGGCCTGCTTTTAAGTTTGACTATGGCAAGCCTGGTATTTCGCCTGTTCAAACATACAAACCCCTTTAAGGTGGATCATATTTTTAGGAAAGGCCAATTATTTTCCGCCGCGGCATACAGTTTGGGCCACGGCGGCAACGATGCCCAAAAAACCATGGGCATAATAGCGATGCTTTTATTTGGGGGCATAACCTCCTCCACCGAAGGCGTAAGCGCGGTGCGCGACTTTTTGCTTACCCATCATGAGACGGCGCTTTTAGCCTCCGGCGCAAAATTCTTTATCCCGATAAGCGTTATGGTATTATGTCAGCTTGCTATTGCTTTGGGCACGCTTTCCGGCGGCTGGAGAATCGTTAAAACTATGGGCCAGAAAGTAACGCGCCTTAAACCTATTGACGGGTTTTGCGCGGAATCAGGCTCGGCCTTATCCTTATTTATATCTTCTGCTCTCGGCGTGCCGGTAAGCACTACGCACGTTATAACGGGCGGCATCGTCGGGATAGGTATGTTTAAGAGAATAAACTCCGTCCGATGGGGCGTTGCGGGCAAGATAGTCTGGGCGTGGGTTATAACAATACCCGCCGCCGCGCTTATTTCCGCTTTGGCTTATGTTTCAAAAATAGCGTTTTCCTCTTATTTCTAAGGATATATTTATAAAGCTCCTTCTGCGGCGGCGGGTTGTTTAGGACGCGCCTAAATGATAGACTATATAATAATATTAGGGGAGGCTTATGCCCGCAAAACTTAATTTTTCCTTTTCCAAAATGGGTATGTACAGGGAATGCCCGCTTAAATACAAGTTTCGCTATGTTTTAAGGATTCCCGAGCTGCCTAAGCCTTATTTTGCCTTCGGCTCGGCCCTGCACCGCGTGATGGAGTTTATTTATGCAAGCCGTACTGACGGCAAACTCCCCCCTCTTGAAACTATTTTGCAGTTCTATAAGACCGACTGGGAAAAAACTTCCTACGAACAAAAAGCCTACGTCAGTAAAGAAAAAGAGGACGAAGCCTTTGCCGAAGGCCTGCGTATTATTAAAGCCTATTATGACAAACACGCAGGCGACGTGTTGTTCCCCCTTTCAACGGAAATGCGCACTACCGTTGAAATTGACGGCCTTGCCGTAACAAGCGTTTTGGACCGTGTGGACTATTTAGGCGGCGGCAAAATAGCCATAGTTGACTATAAGACGGGTAAAAGCGCCCCCAAAGAACCCGACCAGCTTTTAATGTACCAAAAACTTATGAAGGATAATGAAACGCTGAAGAATCTTGTCCTTCAAAGAGATCCCGCCGTTAAAAAGATAGAGATAGGCAAGATGTATTTTTATTTTCTGCCGACTCTTAAAGAAGAAGCCTACGAACCCGCCGATAAAAAGCAGATAGACGGTTTTTGGAAAGGCGTTTTGGCCACGGCAGAAGATATTTTGGCAGGTAAGTTCGGCGCGGACCCCTCTGAAGGTAAATGCCGCTGGTGTGATTATAAGGACCGCTGCCCCGTTTGGACTACCACAGAAACCTTACAGTCCGCGGCGCGCCAAGCTCCGGAGGAAGAGAAACTGCCGCTAAACTCGGGCGAAGAGCAAAGCGACGAGGAAGCCCTTTCGCAGAAGATAGACGAATACGGTTTGCTCAAAGAAAAGCTTGACGTTTTGGAAAAGGAAATAAAGCAAGACCTTCAAAAAAATAATTTCCTGAGGCATTTTGGCAAAAATTATCAGGCCGAACTGCAAACCGTTGAAAGTGCCTCTTTTGACGACCATAAAGCCGTTATGGCCCAGCTTGATAAATTTAATTTAACGGGCAAAGTTTTAGTGCCTACTTTGGACAGTATATTAAAGCTCTTAAACAGCCCCGACATTTTGCCCGCGCAAAAAAAAGCTCTTGAAGCGCATAAAGAAACTAAGAAAGAAATTAAACTTAAAATTACAAAAACGCGGGAATAGCAAAAATCAATAAATGCCTTTTGGGGCTGCGGCGCCGTCTTAGAAAAATGAAGATAAATACGGAAATAAAACCTTATTTTATTAAGTTGAGACAAGCAGGCCGCGGCGGTACGGATTTCCGCTTCAAAATGGCCCTATTGTCTTTAGTTTGTTTTTTTGCGCTCTTAAGCGCGGCGCGTCTTATCCTCTTCTGCATTAATTACGATACTTTTTCGGCAATTTCCTTTTGGCCTCTGCTGCACGCTTTCCTATACGGCCTTAAATTTGATTTTGCGACGGCGGCAGTTTTTGTTCTGCCGCCGATATTTTTGCTGATGCTGCCTCTAAAAGCGCGCGCGTGGCTTAAATTTTGGACCGTGTTTTTAATCCTGGAATTTATCTTTTTTGCCGCGGCCCTTGCCTCAGACTTAATTTACTTCGGTTATGTAAAACGTCATATGGGGGAGGAAATCTTAAATCTCTCCAACGATATAACATTTATCATAGGATATGCTTTGGGCACGGGGCTGCCGGTTTTGATAATGCTTCTTGCCTCGCTTGCGCTGCTCTTGTGGGCAGTAAATAAATTTATAAACAGCCGCTACGCCGCGCCGCGCTTCGGCGGGATTAAGGAGATAATTTTCTACGCACTTATCTGCTTTATAATGTTTATAGGGATTTTTGGCGGGTTTGCCAAAAATCCGCTTAATATACCCGATGCTTACGTCTCCGTGCGAAATAATGATTTGGCCAATTTATCCTTAAACGGCATTTTTACCTCCTATCAGGTGCTTTTGAAAGGCAATTATATAGCCGAAAACGAAACCGATATACATTTGGCCGCCGATAACGCCGTAAAATATCTGATTTGCGAGGGAGAGGAAGTCCCCCTCCCCCACCAATATCCGCTTATGCGCAAAAAAACAGGCTTAAAACCCGCCAAAAAAATGCCTAATGTGGTAATAATTCTTCTTGAAAGCTGGGTGCCGCAGTATATTGACGAGGCAAGCGGCCGTTCCTACGGCGTTACGCCCGTTTTTGACGAGCTTATAAAAAACGGTCTTTATTTTGACAACGCTTACGCCTTTGAGCTTAGAAGTCTGCAGGGCATAGCCGCCGTTTTGGCTTCCGCCCCCGCTTTGCCCAAACTGCCCAAACTGGGCTACGGGCTTGAGCGTTCCGGGCTCTCAAAACTGCCGCAGATGCTTGCGCCTTACGGCTATAAAAGTATTTTTGCGCAAACCTCCGCCCGCAATTCTTTTAACCTTTTTAACACGGCAAAAAACTTCGGCTTTGAGGAAGTTTACGGTATGGAAGATATGCCGCGCCAATTGCCTTACGCCAAAAGCGAGGGCTATGGCTACGACTACGATATGTATAACCTGCTTGCCCAAAAACTTAAAGACCAAAAGCAGCCTTTCTTTCTCTTTGCCTTTACCGGCATTACGCATACGCCTTATCTGGGCCCGCTTGAAGGCTTTAATAAATACCCGAACACCACCGAAGAAAATAAATACTTAAATTCCCTTTATTACGCCGATTTTTCCATAGGTTACTTTCTTGAGCAGGCTAAAAAAAACGGCTGGTTTAACAACACCGTTTTTATCTTCGCGGCCGACCATACTTTTAACAGAAAAGGTACTATAAAAGAAAAATATCATATCCCTCTTTTAATTTACGGGCCTAAATTTATTAAAGCGCAGAGAAATAATGAAGTCGCCTCCCAGCTGGATATCCTGCCGACGCTTTTGGATATTTTGCGTTTAAGCGAGCCTTACGCGGCGGCGGGCAAAAGCCTTCTTGCCGACTCAAAGCCGCGCTACGCCCTTTTTGCCGACGGCTACACCATCGGCATAATTGCCCAAGACGGCGCTTTGCGCCATACTCGCGCGCAGGCGCTTGAAAGCGAGGGAGAGCCTTCCTTTGACTCCGCCGCCGCAGGCTCTATGCTTTTGAGCCTTGATAAAACTTTTTATACCTTGCTTAGAGAGCAGCGCTGGGAGAAAAATGATTAAAAAATTCTATCAAAACTATCTTAAGCGCGACGGGAATTTGCAGATTTCCTTAATCATTTTTATCTGCGTTATGCTTGTTTTAAGTGCGGCGCGGCTTGCGCTTTTTTTGCTTTACAGAGATACTTTTTCCGCGCTTTTGCCGTCTGAAATTTTAAGATGCTTTGCCTTCGGGCCGCGTTTTGATTTGGCTATAGCGGCCCTGTTTTTCGGGCCGCCGCTGGTGTTGCTTAATTTGCCCGTAAGGGCTAAGCTGTGGCGCGCGTTTTGGCTTTCTTTGACGGCGGTTTTATTTCTTGCGTTTTTAATTCTTGTCTGCGCGGATTTAATTTATTTTCCTTATGTGGAGCGGCATATAGGCACGGAAATATTTTTTGCCGTAAGCGATTTCGGGTTTTTTGTAAATTATGTTTTTTCCTCGTGCAAAATGCTGCTTGCGGGGG
>CAZNCX010000012.1:0-9874 GCA_964571655.1 uncultured Elusimicrobium sp.
CCGAAGAAGCGAAGCTTGGCATTTGCGTAGTTTAGCTTATTTGCATATGGCGCGCCGTTGGCGCGCAAGCCAAAATAAAACTTGACAAGCGGTTTTTTTTTTCATACGATGAAAGAGCAGACGTCGTTTTCTCCGACCTGCAAAGGGAGGGTAAATTTAGCGGTATTCATCGTGCCGTTAAAAACTGCCCTCCCCCCACACGGGCGGTATGCGGCGTTTGTAAGGAGAAATAAAGATGAAAAACAATAAAAAAGGTTTCACGCTTATAGAACTGTTAGTGGTGGTTCTGATAATCGGTATTTTGGCGGCAATTGCTTTGCCTCAATACTTTAAGGCTGTGGAGAAGTCAAAAGCTTCGGAGGCTCTTTCAATACTAGGCACTATTGCCGCAGCAAACGAAAGATACCGCCTGGCAAGTCCAGACCAAACATATACGACGAAGTTTGAAAACTTAGACATAGAGTTTATGAACGCCGCCGGTACTAAAGTCGGGGATGCCACTTCTTTTGGCACGAAGAACTTCACCATTACCTTAAACGGGACTGCTCCTGGCGCTGGTTATGTATTAGCAACCAGAAATGTGGCCACCGGCGGCGACGCATATACCATTAAAAGAGGTTATGATACAAACCACGTTACCTGCAGTTCCTCTTCTACTGGTTTTTGCGCCTCGCTTGGGTTGGATGTGGCCCCTGCAGGAAGTTAAGTTGTTTTAAGTTTGATTGTATTCTCCCGCGCGGTTTTTTTACGCGCGGGATTTTTCTTTTGTTTAACTGGAAAAGCGAAGCTTGGAATTTGCGGATATTGGATTATTTGTGTATGGCGTGCAATTGGCGCGCGAGTCAAAAAAAGCGAAGCTTGGAATTTGCGGATATTGGATTATTTGTGTATGGCGTGCAATTGGCGCGCGAGTCAAAAGAATTGCCGATAGCATCAATAAAATAATTTGTATAATCTTTATATGGATAAGAAAAGCGGGCCTGACCCGCTAAAAAAACTTCCCCCCTTTTACAAAGCTCTCAAGAAGTATGCAGAGCAGAAAAAGTTCCTTTGGTCAACCCCCGGACACAGCGGCGGCACAGGCCTTGAGGCTACCCGTTTAGGACGGGATTTCAAAAATTTCTTCGGCCCCAATATCTTTGAGGCAGACACCTCCAACAGCGTAGTTGAAATGGGCTCTCTTTTGCAGCATCAGGGGCCTGCGGCCGCCGCGGAAAAAAACGCCGCCGATATCTTTGGCGCGGATATAACTTTTTTTGTGCTTAACGGCACTTCAACGGCAAACAAAGTGGTCTTCTTCAGCACGGTGGCGCAAAACGACGTTGTGCTTGTGGGCAGGAACTGCCATAAGTCCATAATGCACTCCATTATCATGAACGATGCCATACCCGTCTATCTGAAACCTAAGGTAAACTGCTACGGCATTATAGGCCCCGTTTCCCAAAGCGAATTTGATTGGAAAAATATAAAAGAAAAAATAAATAACAGTCCTTTAATTACCAATAAGAAAGCGCGCAAAGTGCAGCTTACTTCCATTACAAACTCCACCTACGACGGTTTTTTGTATAATGCCGATAAAGTTTCCTCCCTCATGGCGGGGAATACGCATTTTCTGCACTTTGACGAGGCGTGGTTTCCTTACGGCGCATTCCACCCGTTTTACGACAAACGCTACGCCATGAGCCCTTACCGCAAACGCCGCGGCGTGCATATGCCGCCCGTTTTTTCAACGCAGTCAACGCATAAACTTTTATTTTCTTTTTCGCAGAGTTCTATGCTGCACTTCCGTCAGGGGACGGGTAAAAAAGAAATGGATATACAGGGCTTGATTGAAGCTAATTTAATGCATGCGAGCACCTCGCCTTTTTATCCTTTATTTGCGTCTTTAGACGTCTCTGCGGAGATTATGAAAGAAAGCGGCTACCGTCTTATAAACGAAGCTTTGCAGGAGGCTATGCGCTTCCGTAACGTAATGGCAAATAAATACCGCAAATACAGCGCCCGAGGAGACTGGTGGTTTAAGGTCTTTCAGCCGCAGCATAAAAATCTGCGCGCAAGCGCCGAAGAATGGACGCTTAAAAAAGATAACCCGTGGCACGGTTTTGACCTTGAAGACGGCGAAGATATTTTTATGGACCCGCTGAAAATAACTCTGCTTACCCCTGGAATTAAAGAAAACGATACTTGGGAAGATATAGGAATACCTTCGGTAGTGGTGGCAAAATTTTTGCGCTCGCGCGGCATCGTGCCGGAGAAAGCGGGTTTCTATAATATCCTGTTTTTATTTGCGCCCGGAAGTTCGCGTAAAAAAGTTGTGCGCCTTGAGCGCGCGCTGAGCGAGTTTAAGACGCTTCACGACGAAAACGCCCCCATTTTTGAAGTCTTCCCCGATTTGCTTAAAGATTATAAAGAATGCTACCCGCCGCAGGCGGGCCTGCGTGATTTATGCCTGCAGATGCATCTTTTTTTGCAGAGGCACGATATCGTGACGGCCGCTTCGCAGATGTTCACGCAGTTTCCCGAGCAGGCGCTTGCTCCTTACAGGGCCTATTACAGCCTTGTGGAAGGCAGGACGGAATATCTGCCGCTTGATGAAATTTCGGGCCGCATTTCCGCTTTTATGGTACTGCCCTATCCGCCCGGTATACCGATAATAATGCCGGGGGAAATATTCCCCGAGCAGGGAAGCGTAATGCTTAGATTCCTGAAGATGAATGAGCTTTTTGACAATATCTTTAGAGGATTTGAGACGGAATTCCACGGCATCAAAAAGATATGGCAGGGCGGACGCCCAGTCTATATGATTAACTGCCTCAAAAAAAACGCAAAAAATAAAAAACCCCGCGTATCCTGATAGGGCGCTTTTCCCTAACACTATAACCTAACACTATGATAAGATTATGCTTGCAAATATATTGCATATAATGGTAAAATATATCTAATTAAACTGGTATTGAGTTACGGCTTTTCTTAAAAAAGGGGGTACATGATATATGAGGAAATACATCATTGCGTTTTTTGCAATTCTGTTTTTAGCTTCTTTTGCAGCGGCAAAAGTAACGGTAAAAACCCAGACAAGCTCTACAAAGCAAAAAGACGGCAGTATTGTCGTTGTTGACGGTATGGGAGATACCGAAGTCAATTATGCCGGAGTTAAAATCTTTGTTCCTGCAGGAACAAAGGTTATTATAAGCCAAGATTCCGAAGGCAATATTATCGTCAGGGGTATGAGCATAAGCGGGGTCAAGATAGGCGGCTCCACCATCAGCTCTAGAGGGGAATGCACATTTTCAGTACAACCTAAATCCCTGGTAGTAGCCGTGCAGCAGGGAACGATAAGGCTTACCGACAAGCAGGGGCGTTCGGCCGCGTACGGGCAGGGCACTTCGGTTTCGGCAAAGACGGGCGAAACTATAGAAGGCGTGCTTAAAACAAAAACGCTAAGCGAGAAAAAGAAACAGGAAGGAACCTCCGACGAGGACGAGGATATACCGGAGTATGTAGCTGAAGACTCGCTCAATGACACGGAAAGCCAACAGGCGACTAAGGACGTAAAAGAAAATAAAATTTTAAGTCCTTCAGCTCCTTAAGGGAAATCAGGAGATATATTTAGATGAGAAAAATAACATTTTGTTTGATGTTTTGTGCTTTAGGCGTATTTGCCTCGGCTGAACCGTTTGCATGGTGGGCCTCCGAGGATGTAAGTTACGACGATAATATTTACCTTACGGAGAATAACGAGAAAAGTTCGGCCATAAGCTCAACGAAATTAGGGGCGGAGTATAAGGCAAATATTCCGGAAAGCGGCCTTAACCTTGAAGCAAAAGGTTACGGCGGCTATAATGCCTACACAGAAGATAACGGCAAGAACGGTTTTTGGGAAGGCGCGGCCGAAGTTAATTTGGCAAACGATGTTTTCCAAATAGGCGACGGATTTCTCTTTACCTCCGATCCGGCCAACAGCGAACTTACGGAAAGGGCAAAAAGAATAGGCAATACTTTTTATGTGTCGGCCAAAAATTCCCCCGAAAACAAGATAAGCTTCGGTCTGCTTATGGACGATGTTTATACGCATTATCTTGAAAGCGATTGGGAATCCTTAAACCGCAATCGCGTAAACGTCGGCGCGGAGGTCTTTTATAATTTTTCGTCTAAGACAAATGTTTTCTTTGAGACTACTTATTCCGATATAGTTTATAGTTCAAATACCGTAAATAACTCAAACGGTTATAACTTTGCCTTGGGCGCGGAGGGCAATATAGCCCCTAAAGTGCGCGGTATCGCAAAGGCTGTTTACAGCGTGCGTAAATACGATAAAGACCTGACGGTAGGCTCCGTCAAAGCCGATAATTATAATGATTTGCTGGGATATGTGGTATCTTTGGATTACACGCCTACGAATCGTAACCTTATACGCTTAAGCGGGCAGAGAGTTATGGAAGAAACTACCTTCGTCGCAAACAGATATTACGTCTCAAGTTTGATAGGCTTAACGCTTATGCAAAAGCTTATGGATAAATGGGAGGCTTCGGTAAAAGTCTCTTACGAAAATATGTACTATCCTATGTCTTTGGGCGCAGGGACCGATAAGAGAAACGATAATATGTATGTGGTGCGTCCCGCGCTGGATTATAAATTTGAGAAGTGGCTTAGCGCAGGCGTTTGGTATCAGTTCAGAAAACGCGCTTCAAATATGAGCGCCGTTGAGTACGACAATAACAAAGCCGGCCTTTACGTAAAAGCGATTTTCTAAAATTTCGCAGAAATAAAAAAATAAAACCCGTTTTCATAAAAGGAAACGGGTTTTTAATTTCATAATACTTTGTGCTTAACGACGCGCGCAGAAGCTAAAGAGCAGCAAAGCCAAAGCCGCCTATTAAGTTAATCATCGGCCTTTTATGGCGCAGCAAAAGAACGTCGTAGCCGTCTAAAATATCACTTTTTTCGCCGAAGATAACCTCGTACTTGCTTTGCTTGAGAACGGCGGGCAGGGCGCTTTGCCGCGCGCTGTAATTCATAACAAGAGTATAAGTGTCGTAATCGTAATAAAAAGTTTTCATTACAATCGGCGGCTTTGAAATGGTGGGATTAATTCTGCGGGAGCCCCATTTAAGCGCGGGCGCGGCAAACTGCATCATTTTTACCGTGTTGCTTAAAGCCTGCCAGCCTTCGGGATTGCTCTTTGGCAGGGGGACGCCGTTGGAGGTATAAACGAAATAAAAAAGCCCGTCTGCGCCGTTAAGCAGGGCGTCCAAGGACATAAATTTAATCTCCTCCTGTGTCGGGAAGCGGCCTATCTTGTCGTTTTCGGGACGGTTCTGCGGATATTCCTTCCAATTAAAAGCCTGCACTACCGCCCAGACGGGTTTAGACGCGTTGGGCGCGTATTTTTTTACCAACGCCACCTGCTCACCCAGACTTTCAAGGTTTAAGTGAGGGACGGGATACCAGTCCACCATCAATATATCGGCAATGTCATAATAAGGGATTTTTGTTTCCCCCCGCCCGATTACAAAAGTTGTTTTATCGTAGGGAAAAGCAGTTTTTGCATTTATATTTAACTCTTTAAGACGTTTCCTGCTCATATTTACGACATCGGGCTCATCGGCCAGATACCAGGCCAAAACAGGCCAGTTTTGCGCTTCTTTTTGATAAGGGCTGTTAATAATATTATTTGGATAAACAACTATTTTTATATTCTCTTTTTGCGCCGCCTGCGCAAGGGCTTTTATCGTATCTGCGTCTTTTTTGTAAGTTTGCACGCAGTTAAAGCCGGCCGCTTTTACGACGGGGATATCCTGCGGGCTGTCCACACCGTAAAGACACAGGGGAAAGCCCTGCGCACACGTAAACGCGCAGGCAAGCGCAAAAACCAAGCCCAATGCAATGCGGTATTTTTTATCCATCTATAAAGTTTTATCCTTTATAAACATACGTTTTGCCGTCTTAAGCATTATTTCAATGTCTAAAAACAGATTGCGGTTTTTTATATACCAAATATCATAAGCAAGACGTTTTAACGCGGCGGAAAAGACTTCGTCGGAGTGTTTATCAAAATCAATCTTTTCAAGCGCATAATAATTGGGCGGTGCCTTAAAATTAAGCTGCGCCCAGCCCGTTAAGCCGGGTTTAACAACGCTGCGAATGGCGTGAAGAGGAATATGAGCGTTAAGAAAATGACAGTCCTTTACCCATAAAGTACGCGGACCGACTAAAGAAATATCCCCCTTCAAAATGTTAAAAATTTGTGGGATTTCGTCCAAACGGAACATTCTTAAGACGGAGCCCAGCTTTGTTATTTCTTCCGTGCCTACTTTCATAGTGCGGAATTTATAAATATAAATATTGGCTTCAAGCTTGCCCGTTCTTTCCTGCAGAAAGAACGGCGGCTGCCTGTCAATAATTATAATCAGCAGCCATACAATTATTATTATCGGCAGCAGAAACGGCAGTAAAAGCAGGCAAAAGAAAGTATCCGACAGCCTTTTGAGGAAATGATACATTACAACTTCGGGGCGTTTGGCTATGCCTCTTAAAAGCCAGTTTTCGTCTTTTAGGCCTTCGGGCGGAATACATTTGAAAAGCGCTTCGTAGAAATTAAGGTCCGTATTTAACAAAATGCCCTTGCTTATAAATTTTTCAACCACGACGGGCCATGCCTCTTTATCTTTTTGAAAAAGCTTGCTGGCCATGAGAACGACATCTACGTTTTTTGGGTACTCAATTTGCGCTGTAGGCTTTTCGTATTCCCCGCAAATTTGATATTCGGATAGGTCTTTAAGCTTATCTTTAACGGCGTTAAGGGTTGTGCTCCTGCCCAATATAAGTATTCTGCGTTTGACAAAAGTCGCCTCTGCGTAAGTTCTGCGCGCAAGATAGATATAGCAGAAATAAATGAAAAAAACGGAAATAAGCACACGTTTTGGCGTAGCCAAATTAAGCAAAGGCGCAAGAAAGTAAATGCAGAAAGCCGATACAAACAAAGCTATCAGAAACGCGATTATAAGATTCTTATAATCGGTCTTTTTTTTGCTCAGAGCGTCCATATCGTAAAAAGAAAATATAAGCAGCGTTAATGTGGCAAGCAAAAACGTAGGTATAAGCACCTGTAAATTAACTACAAAAAAAGACGGACTCCATGCGCCGTAACGCATCAAAGATACTAAAGCTACGATAAGCAGAAAGGCGGCAAAGTCTATTATTAAAAACAAAGCACGCGTCATTTGTTTCCCCTATATTTTTTCTTCAGCTTTTTATGGCCTTAATAGTTGCTTTAAGACCGTTTTCAAGATTAATGGAAGGCATAAAACCTATCTTATTTATCTTTGAAATATCGGCCGAAGATTTTTTTATGTCGCCCTCTCTGGGCGACAGAAACTTTTTTGCGGATTTTGTTTTGCAGATTTTCTCTATGGTTTTTATTATTTCAAGCAAAGTATAACTGCGTCCTCCGGCTACATTATAAATTTCTCCCTCTTTGCCTTTGAGAACCGCTAAAATATTTGCTTTGGCAATGTCGTCTACAAAAATGAAATCCCTCGTTTGTCTGCCGCTGCCGTATATTAATAAAGATTTTTTGTTTAAGGCGCAATCCGTAAATTTAGCTATTACCGCAGCGTAAAGACCGTTTGCATTTTGCCGCGGGCCAAAAACATTAAAATATCTTAAACATACTGTCGGCAGGCCGTAAAGTTCCGTATAGATTTTGCAAAGCTGTTCTCCCTGAAGTTTACTCAAAGCATAGGGGCTTTTGCAGACTGTTTGCGCATTTTCCTTACAGGGCTCTATTTCACCGTTGCCGTAAACCGTGCTTGAAGAGGCAAAAATAAATTTGCGGATTTTGTTTTGCCGCGCGGCTTCAAGAGCGTTAAGCGTGCCAAGAACATTAATATCAAGCGTTTTAAGAGGCTCTTTTAGCGATCGGGGGACAGAAGCAAGCGCCGCGTGATGCAATACAAAATCCGCCCCTTTGAGAGCTTTTTTAAGAGCGTTAAAGTCGCATATATCGCCTTCTATAACTTTTACTTTTCCGCCGATGACGGAAGGCTGCACATTGCTCTTAAACCCTGTGGAAAAATTATCGTAGATAATTACTTTCTGGCCTTTTGCAAGAAGAAAGCGCGCTATATTGGAGCCTATAAAACCGGCTCCGCCCGTGATAAGCCAAGTGTGTTTTTCCCCTATTTGCATATTTAATTATAACTTTTTTGTTTTCTGAGCACAACTTTTGCGCGTTTAAGGCGCAAGACGGTCAAAATGCTATAATTTTAAGATAGCAGGCTTAAAGTTTTAACGTCCGTACGGGGGCGGCGTTTGGGGAAGGGTGTTGTACTGCCGCATAAGCGCAGGCGCTTATCCCTTAAAATTTCTTCAGGCAGGTGTAAAATGAGCGATTTGATTTCCGTCATAGTACCGGTTTATAATGTTGAAAAATACTTACCGCGCTGTTTAGACAGTCTTTTGGCGCAGACTTACGGCAATCTGGAAATAATCTTGATAAATGACGGTTCCTCAGACGGCAGCCTTGCCGTCTGCAACGCTTATGCCGCCAAAGACAAGAGAATAAAAGTTATTGACTTTGAAAAAAACCGCGGCGTTTGCACAGCCCGCAATACGGCTCTTGAAAGTGCAAAAGGCGCCTATATAGGGTTTGTGGACGCAGACGACTATTGCACCAAAGATAAGTATCAGCATCTCTATGAAACGCTTAAAAAAAGCGGGGCGCAGCTTGCGGCCTGCGGGTTTTACGTGGACTGCGACGGCAATGTAGCGGAAGCTCCCAAAACCGCGGAAGGCGTTTTTTCCGCGCAGCAGTTTCTCAGGCAAAATTTCGGACGTCTCTACTGTTGGAATAAGCTTTTTGACGCAAATATCCTAAAGAGCGTGCGTTTTAAGGAAGATATTGCCGTAGCCGAAGATGTCGTATTCTGCGTTGACGCCTTGCGCGGCAAAAGCAGGGCGGTTGTTACAAATTCCCCGAAGTGCTACTATAATAAAAATTCCCAAAGCGCAACGCGCGGCGGTTTTAAGCCTGCCCGCTTAACCTACTTTGACGCATCGGATTACATTCTTAGCTACGCGCGGGAAAATAATATGCCTGCATTTGTCCGCGAAATAAGAGCCGAGCGCGCTTATCACGCCACGGGGTTTTTAAGGCAGATTGTATCCTGCGGAGGCGCGGATAAAGAAATAATTTCGCGCCTGCTTAAAGAACTGCGCGGCAATATTTTACTGCATCTTAAGAGCCCTCATAAATTTTCAAATAAAATATTTGCCCTGTGCTGCTGCGTTAACTTTAAGCTGGCTGAAAATTTATATAATTTTTTAGAGGCGAAACATGGCTGAAGTCGGTATAATTACTTTTCACGGTTCGCATAATTTCGGCTCTATGCTGCAGGCGTACGCTTTGCAGCAGGTGTTAAAAAAGCTGGGGTTTGCATCCGAAATAATCAATTTCAGAAGCGAAATACAAAAAAATATTTACGCGCGGCCTTTGGCTCGGCCTGCGTCCTCCTTAAAACAGATAATAAGGAAAATAATTCTCCTGCCCCATAATAAAGCCCTTAACGTTAAATACGATAAGTTTGAAGAATTTATAAAAGACAATTTGGTATGTACAAAAGAATACTCTTCGCCGGAAGATTTGCAAAAAAATCCCCCCTCTTTTAAGTTTTATATCTGCGGCAGCGACCAGATTTGGAATTTTAACTGCGCCGATTTTAACGATGTATACTTCTTGACTTTTGTTAAAGAGGGCATAAAAGCCGCCTACGCCCCCAGCATGGGCCCGCGGCCCGCTGCTTTTGACTGCGGGAAAATAAAAAATTATCTTGAGGATTTTAATGCCCTAAGCGTAAGAGAGCCCGACGCCGCC
>CAZNCX010000012.1:9884-14439 GCA_964571655.1 uncultured Elusimicrobium sp.
GATAAGAAGCCTTTTATCGCTCTGGACCCCGTTTTGCTTTTAAGCGCAGAGGAATGGAGGAAACTATTTGACCAAAATCCGCTGGTAAACGGGAAATATATATATTTATACGCCCCCGCTTATAAAAAGAACCTTATAAAGAAAGCTAAGGAAATATCCTCCCGCCTGAAACTGCCGACGGTTTTATCTAACCCCGTCGGGTATTCCACTTTGTATTTCGGCGGTTTTATAAGAAAGTTTGACTGCGGCCCGAAGGAATTTCTTAATCTTATTTATTACGCGCAGGCTGTTGTAAGCGGCTCTTTTCACGCGGCGGCTTTTGCCTCTTTGTTCGGTAAAAAGCTTTTCTGCCCTAACGGGGAAAATGACGCAAGAATTTCCCGTCTGCTCAATATAATGCCAAAGCTGGAGGAACATAAGGCCGCCTCCCTGCATTTTCTGGCGGAGGTTTTGAAATGATAAAACAAATTTGCCCTCCTGAGAGCTGTACGGGCTGCGCCGCCTGCGCGGCTGTCTGCCCGCAAAAATGCATTTCCCTTGCTGCTGACAAACAAGGGCATTTAATTGCGCGCATTGACCAAAGCAAATGTATAAACTGCGGCGCCTGCGTTAAACTTTGCCCCGTTAACAATCCGCCTGCTTTTAACTTACCCCAAGCCTGCTTTGCGGCATGGGCCAAAGACGAAAAAGAAAAACTTTCAAGCACTTCCGGCGGGGCCGCAAGCGTTTTGGCGCGTGCGATAATCAGAGACGGCGGCGTTGTTTACGGCTGCGCCTGCCTGAGCGGCTGCCAAGTAAAACATATAAGAATTGATAAAGAGGAAGAAATTGCCTTATTAAAAGGTTCTAAATACGTCTATAGTTTCTGCGGCGATGTTTATGCGCAAATTAAAAGAGATTTAGACGGCGGCAGAACGGTTTTATTTACTGGCACATCGTGCCAAAACGCCGGAATTATAAAATATTTCGGCGACAGGGAAAAACTGTTTACGGTTAATTTAATTTGCCACGGGGTGCCCTCCCTGCAGATGCTGCGCGAGGCTGTTTTTCATAAAACGGGAACTTTGGACATAGATAAAATTACTTTTCGCGACGGAACTAAATATCATCTTTCTATTTGCAGCGGCCGCAGGATTTTGGCCGATTTTGAGTTTGCAAAAGCCCGCTGGAAGGAATCTTATTCGGAGGCGTTTTTTAGAAATATCTCCTTTAGAAAATCCTGCTATCGTTGTTTATACGCAAAATCTGAGCGCATCGGCGATTTGACATTGGGCGATTTTTGGGGGCTCGGAAAACAAATCCCTTTTGCGCGGGACATCAAAGACGGCTGTTCGGTAATCTTAGTCAATACGGAGCGCGGGCGGAAACTTTTTGAAAAAGCTAAAGAGGTTATGGATTGCTTCCCTAGAGAGCTCTCCGAAGCCGTCGGAGCAAACGCCCAACTCAGAAGACCTTCCAGAAAGAACTATAACGCCAAAATATTTAATTTTCTCTATCCTAAAATAAGTTTTAACCAAGCGGTAAGATTATCGTGTTTGGACAGAATTTTGAGCTATAAAATCAAGAAAATATTTAAGGCGGTAAAATGAAAAAAAGACTGGCTGTGCTTACCTTTCATCAATCTCTTAATTACGGGGCTTTGCTTCAGGCTTACGCTTTGCGCTTCGTCCTTAACTCTTTGGGGGCGGACGCAGACATATTAAATTATAAATATCCCTGTAAAGATAAAATTTACAGAGTACTGCCTTTTAACGGCTTGGGCAGCTTAAAAAATCTTATAAAGCGGTGTTTTTTTGTCCCTAAAGTAAGGAAAAAAATTAATCCCTTTATAAAAAAATTTTTGATAAATACCCTTTCTTTTGATAAAAGCAGTCTTTATAAAACCAATGACTCCTACGACGCTTTTATCGTCGGCAGCGACCAGATATGGAATACCGAAATTACCGATGGCGATACGGCGTTTTTGCTGGATTTTGTGCAGGACGATAAAAAGAAGAATTCTTACGCGGCAAGCTTCGGAGTTTCTAACCTTGAGGATAAAGACAAAGGGCTGTTTGGCCCAAAGCTTGCTTCTTTTAACAAAATTTCTGTCAGGGAGGAGCAGGGCGTAGGAATTATTAAGGACTTAATAGGAAAAGACGTTTTGCAGGTTATTGATCCCATTTTACTGCTTTCAGAAGAAAAATGGAGGCAAATTGCCGTCCTTCCAGAAGAAGAAGACTTTATACTTGTCTATCTGATGAAGCAGGATAAAGAAATAATAAAGTTTGCCCGCAATATTTCCCGCCGCACAAAACTGCCTTTAATAATAATAGCCAATACCGCAAAAAGACGTCTGCGCGGTAAGTACGTTTTTGCTTCCCCGCAGGAATTTTTGGGCTATTTTATGAAGGCCAGATATGTAATAACAAACTCTTTCCACGGACTGGCTTTCAGTATAAATTTTAATAAAGATTTTTATGCGGCCTTGCATTCTTCGGCGGTGGGCAAAAATACCCGCCTTGAAAGCCTGCTTAATATGCTGGGGCTCAAAGACCGTCTTATAGACGTCTGCCCCGAGGGGCCTGTTGATTACGAAAAAGCTAATTTGATTCTGGAAAGAGAAAGGCAAAAATCGCTGGACTTCCTTAAGCAGATAATAAAATGAATGAGAGAAAAGCAGGCGCAGTTTTATCCTACATCACTGTCATTACCGATGCGGCAATCGGGTTCTTATTTGTACCGATACTCATTTCTTTTTTAGGCAAAGACCAATTTGGGCTTTATCAGATGGTCGGCTCTTTTATAGCCTATTTGGGATTGATGGATTTCGGGCTTTCAAATACCACAACCCGCTATTATGCCCGTTATCTGGCGCAGAATGACGCGCGCTCGCAGGAGAATTTTTTGGCCGTCTGCGGCATTTTGTACGCAATTATATCGCTGCTCGTAATTGCGGCGGGTTTGACGCTGCTGCCCTTTATAATTCCTTTTTATGAAAAAACTTTATCCCCCCGCGATATCATTACTGCAAAATATATGTTTTATATTTTACTGGGCAATGTGGCCCTGATTTTGCCGTCAAAAATTTTCTACGCCGTAATAAATGCGCACCAGAAGTTTTTATTTTCAAAAGGCATTGCCGTATTTACCTCATTATTCCGCCCGCTAAGCGTGGTCGGATTTCTGTGCCTTAGAAACAGCGTTATGACAATAGTCATAGTACAGACGGTTTTCAATTTATTTATGTTCGTTGCGGCGGCTTATTTTGCTTTTTGCGTCTTAAAGGCCAGATTCAAACTCTATAGTTGGGATAAAAAATATGTTTATGAAATTCTTTCTTTTTCACTTTTTATTTTTTTGCTTGCGATGGTGGACATAATTTATATTAAAACGGGGCATTTAATCTTAGGCGCCGTAATAGGCACGGGCGCGGTGGCCGTTTACGCCATAGCGGTGCAGATAGTTATGATATACAGATATATGAGCGGCGGTATTTACGGCGTGTTTTTGCCCTATTTCTCGGCGGAGGCAAGCAAAGGCGAGAGCATGAAAAACATCAACGCCGCATTCCTTAAAACAAGCCGCCTGCAATTTATACTGCTTGGGCTTATAGGCAGCGGTTTTGTCGTCTTGGGGAAAGAATTTATAACTTTTTGGGTAGGCAAAAGTTTTGAGCAGTCATATTTCTGCGCCGTTACGCTTATGGCGGCCTATCTGTTCTTTTCAAGCCAGACAAGCGCCAGCCTTATAGTTCAGGCAAAAGGCAAACACGCGCCTTACGCTTTAACGGTTTTTGCCTGCGGCCTGCTTAACTTTGCCCTGATAATACCTATGACAAAAATGTTCGGTTTGGCCGGCTGCGTTGGAACTACCGCCTTTTGCCTTATTCTGGGGCAGGGCTTATCGGATATTTATTTTTGGCGCAAAATAAAGATTGATATCAAGGGTTATCTTAAAAACTCCGCACGCCTGCTTTGCCCGATACTTGTTATGACAGCCGCAGGCCTTTGGCTTAACGGGTTTATTAAGACAGATAACTTTGCTTTTTTCTTTGTTAAGGGTATTATTTATACGGCGTTTTTCGCCGCGCTTATGTGGTTTTGGCGCGGGTTCGGTTTTGACTCTTACGAGAAAACCTTAATCCTTAGCTCCGCTTCAAGATTTTACGGTTTTATCAAAACAAAATCCGCAAAAATATTGCGCCGCACAACTTAAAAAAACTTTCCCGCCTGTATGGCGGGAAAGTTTTTTAACGCGTCAAAAAAATTTTTATTATTCGTAATGATAATAACTGTAGCTCTTGTAATAACCGTATTTGCCGTAGCTCATCGTTTGAGGGTGGTAATGTCCTATTACGCCGCCCAGTATTTTTATATCGGCCTTCTTAAGTTTTTCTATGGCGCTGTGCGCGGCCGCCGTGCCGGTCTTGCCGTATTTTATCATGAAAATAGCTTTATCTATATAGCGTCCCCAAAGCAAAGTGTCGCTGACTGGCAGTATGGCAGGACAGTCCACTAACACGATATCGTAGGTTTTAATAGCCCATTTTACAAAAGCTTCAAGCAACGGCGTA
>CAZNCX010000012.1:14449-24227 GCA_964571655.1 uncultured Elusimicrobium sp.
TTAAGAATTTCCGCAGGATTAGGCGGACGTTTGCCCGAGGTCATTATAAAAAGATTCTTTATTTCCGATACTTGCTGCACGTTGTAAGCAAAGTCGGCCTTTTTTTCGTCTGAGTCCCAAAGATTGCTGAGCCCTTTTTCTGAGGTCAGCTTAAAAGCTTTATGAAGCCTTCCGCGGCGCAAATCTCCGTCTACAAGCAGAACTTTCTTACCCGTTTGCGCTATAGCCACGGCTAAATTTACGGCAAGGTGGCTTTTGCCCTCCCCCTGCAGGGAGCTTGTTATTAAAACAGGCGCATTGCGCTGCGAGGTAAGCGCAAAGTCAAGCATTGTGCGTACGTTGCGCACTTGTTCGGACATAAGGAAATTGCCGTTTTTTGTAAGGTGTTCGTATTCGCTTTTTAATTTCTTGTCCTTTTCTATCGGGATAAAACCAAGAAAAGGCAGATGCATTTTGACTTCCATATCTTCCGAGGATTTGATGGTTTTATCCAAAAAGTCCAGAAAGAAAATCAACAGCAGAGATAAAATAAATCCGCCCGCCGAACCTATAAGCAAATTCAAAAGTTTGCGCGGTTTATAGGGCGCGCGCGGGGTAAGCGCGCTGTCTACTATCCTTATATTATTGCCGCTGAACTGCCCCGATAAATCTATTTTGATGCTTTGTATGAGGCGGCGTGTTTCAATGTCAATTTTATTTTTGATGGAGTTTAACTGATTTTTCGCGCTGATAACGTCGGGGTGATTTTCAGTATATTTTGAGGAAAGCTTAGCCAGCGCTCCCTGTAATTGTATTTCCTGCTGTTTGAGATTTTTGATAAAGTCGCTGTTTACCACCTGCGGCATTGAGTTCAAAAGTTCCTGCTCCTGCGGGCTGCGCTCGGTGCTTTCAAGGGCTTTGATGACGTCTTGGGCCATAGAAATGCGGTTTGTAAGATTTTCCTGCACGAAAGCCGAGGCCAGAGCGTTTGCTATATCAGAGGCAAGGCCCGCGTCGTAAGAAAACGCTTCCAAATTAACAAGCCTTGAGCGCAAAATGGGATTTACGTTAATATGCCTTCTTAGTTTATCCCAGCCGTTAGGATTTGTAAATTCTTCGTACTGAGACAAATTTAGAGTGTTATAAACTTTTTGCAGCAGGGTGCGCGTTTCCAAAAGCTGATACTGGGTGCGGTAATAATCTTCCCCTCCGGTCCACGAGGCTATCGGGTTTGCGTCTATTTTGCCGCTGTCTTCTTTATCTATCATCATCAGGACCGAGGCTTTATAAACGGGACGCGTAAAAATATTTACCAAAACCGCTGTTGCGATACCCACCGCCGTAATAAAAATAAGCAGCCAAAAATGCTTTAGAACAATGTTGAAATAGTAGCTGAAATCTATGTTTTCTTCAGGTATATTGATATTTTTTTCTGTCATTTTTCCGCCTTAATTTAATTAGAACATACTTTGCGGGACATAAACTACATCGCCCGGCATAAGGTCTATATCCAAAGCTTTATTGCCCTGTTTGGTAATTTGCGTAACATCAACGTCAAAAGTCTTTTGTTTATCGCCTTCCATACGCAAAACGCGCACGCGCGAAGAGGCCGCAATATCCGTAAATCCGCCGGCGGAGGTTATGGCCTCAAGAACAGTCAATTTCTTTTCCGGCGGGATATCTATGGAAGAAGGCTTTTTTACCTGTCCCAAAATATAAACAGTTTTGTTGCCGTATTCTTTTATCAAAATTGAAACCTGCGGGTTCTTAAGGTAAGTCTTAAGAGAAGAAGCAAGCTTATCTTCCGCTTGAGTAAGAGATAAATTGGCCACCTTCAAATTGCCTACCAGCGGAAATGTTATATTGCCGTTGCCGCTGATGCGAAGAACACGGTCCATACCTTCCTCCATAAAAACTTTTATCTCAAGCAAATCCCCGGGTTGCAGCGCGTAATCGGCCGAAATACGCATTTTTTGCACGTCTTCCAACATTTGCTCTTTAAGCGTATCTAAATCCTGCGAAGAGGAAACTTTACTTTCCGCCATCGGCTTTTGCAGAGCGCAGGCGCAAAGTAAAAAAGATATGGAAAGTAAAACGGCGGTTTTTATTAAAATTCTCATATATACATTTTACCAAATTATATCCGTAGTTATGGCAATAACAGCAGGCAAACACGGCTTGCCCGCGCGGCTTTAGGGGACGTTGCGACGGCCCTCCTCCTGAGTTTTTTTTGAAAGCCTGTACAATTTTGCTATTTCCTTATCCAGAGGGTACAGTTTTTGGTATTGGGAAGAAAGCTCAAAAGCCCTTTGCGCGTAGAGTTTTTGTACGGTTTTATCCACATTCTTCGCGTGCGAAGCGTTATAGTATGCTACCGCCGTTTTAAGGCCGTAGCGCGGGCTGGGATAAACTGCCAGCCCGCGCTCGTAAAGGGACAATTTATTTCTTTCCGTCAAGGCGCGGCCCTGCTTAAAATAGCGGTAGGCCGCGGCGCCCAAAGTACTGAAGGCCAAGATAAATATGCAGGAAAGAATTGCAAAGATTTTTATAAGAGCAGAAAGCCTTATAAATTTAACTTCATTTTTATAAAAAGAAGAGGAAGATAAAAGCCCCAAAACGGTAAAAAATAAAAACGCGTTTGCCGGTATATGCAGATGAAAGTCAAAAACTGAACCTATGGCAATACTAAGCGCGCCGCAGAGCAGGAATATAAAACGTATTTTTTTATGCCGCCCCAAATTTTTTATCCTTTTTACAAAAGAAAATATCACCGCCAAAATAAGCAGCAGGACAATAAACGCCGCGGGATATCCTATGGAAAGTATAAGTTCCAGCCAGTCGTTATGTAAATAGCGCGGATACTGGCTTAGTTCGTTTTCCAAATACGGATTTATGCCGACGGAAAAAGCCCCCCCTCCCACACCTGTGAGAGGATAGTCCTTGAGCATATCAAAAGCTGCGTTATAGAGCATTATGCGCGTTTCTTCCGAAGCGCCGCTTGAGCGCCGCGCATAAGAATTAAATTCATCAACATTTTTGCTTATTTCCCAAAAAGTAGCCGTAAAAAGAAGGAGAGACAAAGCTAAAAATAAAAGGCGTTTTTTGTTCTTCGGGAGCAAAAAGAAAATAAGCAGCCAAAGCGAAGCAAAAGCACAGAATATCGTAGACAGCATAGCCCCGCGCGAGCGGGTAAAAAATACCGTTACAAAAAGTGCTGCCGTCAGAAAACAAAATAAAGTTTGACGTAAAATAAAATCCCTCTTTTTGCCTTCGGAAACGTAACGGCGGTAATCTAAAAAGTCAGGCGCGCAGTAAGCCAAAGCGCAAAAAAAGGTAACCGATATAAAAATGCCCGCGTGGTTGCGGTTTACAAACGGGCCGAAAGAACCTAAAGCCTTACTGTCCACCAAAAATTTAATGTATTGTCCCCGCGGAAAGCAAAGCCCGGTCAGCATTACCAATACTCCCGAGACAAAAATTGCCGCAAGCAGAGCTTTTATCTGCGGCGTTTTTTGGAACATCTGCGTCGTTATAAAAAACGCCGCGAGGCAGGAAAATAGCAGAGAAGCTTCCTCAAGCGTAAAAATGCGGCATAAAGTAAAGGGGTAAAGCGGCCCTTCCAGCAAAGCGCTGCGCTGTACTATCGTTTGTGCCAGCATAAGCAAAAACAGGCCCGCTGTCAAAAAAACTATTTTTTTTGACGGCGGCGTAAAGGCAACTTCCCTGCGGCGCAGCAGCAGAAACGCGGCGATAAAAAATAAAACGCATTGCACAGTTAAGACGGCCCATGCCTCTACGGAGGCAAAGCTTAAAGGCACAAAAAACAGCAACGCACCGTACAGCAAATAAATAAATGTGTGCATAATAAAAAATTATACTAAAAGATAAGCGCGCTCAGGAAAGAGACCTTTTTTCGTCCTGCCGAAAAATGCGCAAAAAAGCGGGGCCGTAAAAATGATAAAATAATATGAGCATCTAAAACTAAATCCTCTTTTAATGGTGAACTTGTGATATATAAAGGTAAATTCATTGTGTTTGAAGGGCCCGACAGATGCGGAAAGAGCACTCAGGCAAAATTACTCTATAAATTTTTAATGAGACAAGGCGCCGACGTGATTATTACCCGCGAACCCGGAGGCGACACTATCGCCGAGGATATCCGCCGTATGCTTTTGGACCCTACCAACGACGTAACCCCGCTGGCGGAGCTGTTTCTTTACGAAGCCGCGCGCGCCCAGCATACGCAAAATAAAATTATGCCCGCTTTGCAGGAAGGCAAAATAGTAATTTGCGAACGATATACAATGTCCTCCTGTGCCTATCAGGGCTACGGCAGGGGCATAGAAATGCCTATAGTCAACGAGCTTAACGCTATCGCCACAAGCGGCCTTAAGCCCGATTTGACGCTCATTTTTCTGATGTCCGATAAGTATTTTGCCGAACGCGGAGAATATCTGTTTTCCGACCGTCTGGAGCAGGAAGACGAGTCCTTCCGCGCTAAAATGCGCCAGGGTTACAGAGAGCTTGCCAAAAAGCAGGAAAACGCCGTAATCATAGACGCCGACGGATATGTTGAAGACGTACATAAAACCGTGCGCGAAGAGCTTGAAGCGCGCGGCATTTGGAAAAATACTTCGCAAGAGTAATTTGCCTCTTTAACGCGCATTTTGCCGCGCTGCGGCAGTATAACCTTAGAAATCTTTTGCGCGGGGAGTTTTATAAGTTATGGCTTTTGATAAAATCTTAGGGCAACATCGCGCGCTGGAAACTTTGCGCGGCTTTCTTAAGACAAAAAAAATACCGCGCGCAATGGTTTTCTGCGGCCCGCAGGGCGTTGGTAAAGCCGCCGCCGCCCGCGAGTTTGCAAAAGCCCTTAACTGCTTAGATGAAAATGCAGTAAAAAAACAGGAGTCCTGCGGATTTTGCAGGAATTGCCTTCATATTGAAGCGGGCACCCACCCCGACGTTATTTTTGCCGATTACGCCTATCAGGCGGCCTTGCGTAAAGAAGAACCCGAAAAACAGCAGACAATAAAAGTAGATACCGTGCGCGCCCTAACTGCCGCTTCCCAGCAGAAAGCCGCCGCCGCAAGATGGAAAGTTTTTATTATTGACAGCGCGCAAACCCTGCTTGAGGAAGGCGCAAACGCCCTGCTTAAATTTATTGAAGAGCCGCCGGATAATACCGTCTGGATTTTAATCTCTTCAAAAAGAGAAGCAATGCTTCCCACAATTTTATCGCGCTGCCAAAGCGTAACTTTTGCCCCGCTTGGAAATAAGATAATAGAAGATATCCTAATACGGGAAGGCGTAGAATCTTCCCTTGCCGCGCAGGCCGCGCGTTTTGCGCAGGGCAGCGGCGCGCGAGCGCGCTTAAGCGCGCAGGCGCTGGAAGATATTATCCCGCTTGAAAGCGGCCCCGCTTTTGCCGCGCAGGCTGCTCAGGCCTTGCCGCGGGTTTTGGCCTCGGCCCGCGTTGAGGCGGGCTGTTTGCTTGATATGCTTTCCTGCGCGGCTTATGAAAAATGGATTTTAGCGCGGGAAGAAAAACAAAAAAGCGGTCTTAAGGAACTGCTTGAGAAAATAGTCTTTTATAAAAAAGCGCTTGGCAGGAACACTTCCCCCGCGCTCGTGACGGAAGCCGCCTTAAATAACGCCGAGAAATTCGGCATAGACTTAAAACAAAAAAATGTTTAGAAAGTATTTGAAAAGTATTTGTAAGGAGCCTCAAAAATGACAAAAAAATTTTATATCACAACCCCTATTTACTATCTTAATTCCGCGCCGCATATAGGACACGCCTATACTACCCTTGCCGCCGATACGTTGACAAGATATAAAAAAATCTGCGGGCAGGAAGTTTATTTCTTAACTGGTACAGACGAGCACGGCATTAACATTGAAAACGCTGCCAAAGCCGCCGGCGTAAGCCCCCAGAAATGGGTTGACGGCATGTTTGATAAATTTTTTGCCCTTTGGCAGGCTTTGGGCGTTGAGTACGACGATATCATCCGCACCACGCAGGAAAGGCATACGCGCGTCGTGCAGGAAATTTTTGAAATCCTGCTTAAAAAAGGAGATATTTATAAAGGCTCTTACAGGGGCAAATACTGCGCTTCGTGCGAAGCTTATATTGACGAAAGCGAACTTATTGACGGCAAGTGTCCTATACATAAAAAAGAAGTAAAAGAAATTGAGGAAGAAACTTATTTTTTCAAACTTTCCGCATACGAAAAACCTTTGCTTAATTTCTACGCCGCAAACAAAGAATTTTTAAGTCCGGCGTTTAGAGCCTCCGAAATAGAAAATTTTGTAAAAGGCGGGCTTAAAGATTTATCGGTAAGCAGGACTAAAGTTGCCTGGGGCATACCCGTTTTGTCGGACACCAAACATACTATTTACGTTTGGTTTGACGCGCTTATAAATTATATTTCCGCCGTCGGATACGGCAAGAAACTGGGACTTAAGGAAGTTGCCGATTATCCCTGCGATTTTGATTCCTTTTGGCCCGCAGACGTCCATCTTATCGGCAAAGAGATATTTCGCTTCCACGCGGTTATATGGCCCGCTGTTTTAATGGCTCTGGGCCTTCCTTTGCCCAAAATGGTTTTCGCCCACGGCTGGTGGACTATTGAGGGAGAAAAAATGTCCAAAACCCGCGGTAACTTTATTGACCCCTGCGACATTACTTCAAAATACGGCGTGGACGCGTTGCGCTATTTCCTTTTCCGCGAGGTGCCCTTCGGCGGGGACGGGGATTTCAGTATGCAGGCTTTCAAGACCCGCTTTAACGCCGATTTGGCAAATGATTTGGGTAATTTGCTCTCGCGCGTCTTAAATATGGCGATGAAAAATATAGGCGAAATACCCCCCTCCTTTGACAAAACAACCCCTTTGCTTGAAAGCGCAAAAAAGACCGAAGAAAAATATCATTATCATATGAACCGCATGGAGTTTGATAAAGCCCTTGACGCCCTTTGGGCGCTTAACGCGGAAATGAATAAGTATATTGACGAGACAAAACCCTGGGCCCTTGCCAAAACCGATTTGCCCAAAACGCAGGAAATTTTGCTTGAGCTTATTTTTACTTTGCAAAAAACCGCCGTTTGGCTTTTGCCGTTTATGCCGACGACCGCAAAAGAAATGCAAAACCGTCTTAAAGCGGGGAAAATTGAAAAATACAGCCCGCTTTTCCCCCGTATTGAGGAAGCGGCCTAAGCCGCCGCGTAAAGTAATATATATAAGGACGCAATAATGCAATTTATAAACTATTTGACCGCCCTTACCGCAAAAACAATACACGTGTTTATGCATTTGGATATTTATCTTAATGCCCTTGCGGCCAGCATGGGCCATTGGCTTTACGGGGTTTTGTTTGTAGTGATATTTTGCGAAACGGGCCTTGTAGTTACGCCGTTTTTGCCCGGAGACAGCCTGCTTTTTGCCATAGGCGCGCTTGCAAGCGTAGAAGGCTCTGTAATAGAACTGCCTTTTGCCATAGTTTTGCTTACTGCCGCCGCCGTTTTGGGCGACGCCTGCAATTACGCCATAGGCAAATACATAGGCCCTAAAATATTCAGCAAAGATACCGGCGTCTGGCTTAATAAAAAACATCTTATCGCCGCCCATAATTTTTACGAAAAATACGGCGGCAAAACCATAGTGCTTGCACGCTTTATACCCATAATAAGAACTTTTGCCCCCTTTGTAGCCGGCATAGGCAAGATGACTTACTGGCATTTTGCGCTCTATAACATAACGGGCGCAATTTTGTGGGTGCTTATCTTTACGCTCGGCGGATATTATTTTGCTTCAACGCCGTTGGTGCAAAAACATTTCCATTTTGTAATTTTGGGCATTATAGTTATTTCTGTTTTGCCGGCCGTTTACGAGTTTATTGCGGCTAAATACAAAGCTAAAAAAGAAAAAGGGGACGCTTAAGCAAAGCGTATTTGAAAATGAAAGTTTGTTTTGTCTGTTATGCAAATATCTGCAGAAGTTACCTTGCCCAGGAGCTTTTAAGAAAGCTTGCCTGCGACGGCGCTCGCGCGGATATAGAAGTTTTCTCCCGCGGCATATTTGCGCAAAGTTATTTTACCGTGCCCACAAAAATAAAACTCTTTCTGATGCAATGCGGCGTTGAGCCCAAAGAGCATATCCCTACGCTTGTTTCCAAACAAGATATGCAAGAGGCAGACTTGATTTTGGCGATGACCAAAGAACAAGCAGAGTATCTTAAAGATAATTTTGCCCAATTCTCCGATAAAATATTTTTGTTTATGGATTATGCCTTTGGCCTTGAGGAGGATATGAAAGACCCCGTTGGCATAGAAGGCGGCGGCTTTCAAAAAATAGCCGCCAAAATCAAGTCCGCTGTTGAAAAAATCTACCAAAAACTTTAATCCTGCAAATTTAAGACATTAAAAAACAGGCCCGTTTTTTGCAAGGCCTGTTTTTAATTTTCTTAGTTCTTTACTTCCGTTATTCTTTTGTTTCGCTGATCCCTAATTTCTTTAGGGCTTTGGCTTTTGTCGGATACTCGCTCCACCCGACGTTTAATCCCTCTGGAGTAAAAGCCTCATTCCACACAAGCAGGAAAAGAATATGAGCGGTTGTATCGTATGCTTCCCGCGAAAGAGAGAGAACAGTTTGAGAAAATAAAGCAAGAACCGCTAACGAAAGAAGAACTTAATGCAATAGAAATTTTACGCAAAAAGTATGGGGCGGACAGAAGCAAAATGACAAACGAAGAAAAAAGTTTTTTGGTAGGGTTGGATAGAAAAAATCAAATCTCGCAGGCCAATCAACTTATAGAGTTTATTAATAGGGTGGAATCCGCGCCGTCGGAAGATAATTCTTTTGATACGGTTCAGCTTAATCAAGCCGCAGCTGCAATGTACCGTAACAACAGAACGGATATAGGCAAATTTATAGATTTTGCAAAAGGAAGAACTGAAAAGAAACAATCTTTTTTTGAACATACTACCGCGCAAAAAAATAATTTTACGATACCGACAGATACCGTTTTGCACGATGTCGCTAAACACCCAAACTTAACGAACGCCGACTGGCAAAACCTTGTGGCTTATTTTGATGATGCCCAATTTGCCGAAACGGCAATACAAAAACCTAAATATGATGGAAAAGTTGTAATAGGAACTTTGAAAATTGACAATAATACTTATGGTATTTCCGGCGAAGTAGATAACGGAAGTTTAAGAATAACTACTTTTTTTAAGGATAACCAAGAAAGCATAAACAAATGGATAAATAAAAAAGCCGCCAACGCGCTGAAGCCATTTTCTGTTTTATCTTCTCAGCTCACACCCGCTAGGGATGCCGGCGAATTCGTTGGACGGCCTAATAATAGTGTATCAGGGAAAAAGGATATTGTCAATACCCCCGAATTTAAAAAATGGTTTGGCGATAGTAAAGTAACTTGGACAGATGGCAGACCTTTGAAAGTTTTTCACGGTAGTAATATGCTTTTTGATACCTTTGACCTTTCTAAAAGTAAAAGGAATAAACTCGGAAGGGGGTTTTATTTTACTTCCCACCCAACACTTGCACAGAAATATGGGGATAATTTAATGGAAGTATATTTAAGCATGCAAAAACCATTTGAATATAAAAAGGAAGAAATAACAGAATATTTAGAAAAAAAATTTAAAGAAGAAGGCGAAAAAGATATCCCCAGAAGAATAAAATATGTCTTTGACAATGTACTTACACCTAATGATAATGGGGGTTTAAATTTCCAACAATTAGTTTTAGCAGATGAAAACTTTACAGAATTTTT
>CAZNCX010000013.1:0-6686 GCA_964571655.1 uncultured Elusimicrobium sp.
TTTCTACGACGGCAATAAAAACCCTATTGACGAACATCTATGGGAAAAGGTACAAATTAAAAGAGGGAAAAGAACGTATATTACCTTCAGAACAGCAAAATAAGGGGTGTTATTTATGAAAAACAAAAGTATTCTCTATTTATCTTTGGCCGCCTCGCTGGCTTTTTTGGGCGCGTGCACGGGAAATAAAAATATTTTAGCCGATAAAATGAGCAAATTCCCAGCCGAGCAATATATAACAAAAGTCGCCACAGCCGACTTAAAAGAGGACGCCAAAACCAATGCCTTAAACGATCTTAAGGCTATGTTTGACGGCCTGCCGCAGACGCAGGAGAGCCTCGCGCGCCGCAACGCCGTCTTATCAAAAGCCTATACGGCCCAGTGGTGGAAAGACAAACCCAGCAAAAAATATTATGCCATAGCGGTTTTGGAAAGAGCCCCCGCGCAAACCGTAGTAGCCCCCTATTACGCGCCTATAGACGGCAAACTCACGCGTCTGCAGCAGCAGATAAACAAAGAGGCCGATAAATTTGTGCGCCTTAAATACGCCGTTGACATGGCCCCCGCTTTTGAAGAAAGGGAAAGACTTGACGAAGAATACCGCCTGCTTTCCTTTGACGCAAGTCCTTACGACGAAGATAAGCTTTACTCCCTCAAAGGCACTCTTAATAAAACTTTCTACGATATCAAAATCAATTCCAAAATAAGCGGCGTTGACGATATCACGGTTAAGACTTATATAATAGACTCCCTCAATTCCATAGGTTTTGCCGTCGGGGAGGATTTGCCTTCTTATGATTTGGAGCTTGTAATAAAAACCGCCGCCGATAAATATCCGTCGCAGACTACCGACGGGCTTTATTGGTGCACGGCTACGGCAAACGTTACAGTCAAAGACGTTTCCACCGGAGGGGTTTTTGCTACTTTCAGCCAGTCCGAAAGAATAGGCGCAGGCCGCGCCGAGGAAGCGCAAAGACGCAGCCTTATCGCCGTGGGGGAAAAATGCGCCCCGCTTTTGAAACAAAAAATTATTGAGTACGTGCAAAAAAAATAGGAGAGTAAAATGAAAAATAAAGCCGTAAAACTTTTGTTTGCAATTTGCTTTTCAGCGCTTGCGCTGCCTTCCTGCGCGCAGGATAAAACCCCTGAGGCCAAAACCGCCGCGCCCGCCGATAAGGCCGCCGCGCCCGCTCAGGCCGTTTCGTCCGATACGCCTACAGACGCTAAAATATTATATTCTTTAGGCTACCTCTTGGGCGAGAACCTTAAAGATAATCTTGTTTTGGAAAAAGAGGACGATTTTAAGGCCGTCTCCCAGGGTATGCGCGACAGCCTTTTAAGCCGCAGTTCCCAAACCGATTTGGAAACTTATAAACCCCTTATAATCAAGAGATATCAGGAAGATACTAAAAAACGCGTTGCCGCGAGAAAAACCGAACAGAATAACTTTCTTGAGCAGGTAAAAAAAGGACGCAATATAAAAGTCCTCCCAAACGGCGCGGTGGTTCAAACGATTAAAAAAGGCAAAGGCAAAAAACCCGAGGCTTCCGATACCGTAAAAGTGCACTACGAAGGCGCGCTTACAAACGGCGTAGTTTTTGACAGCTCCTTAAAACGCGGGCAGCCTGCGCAGTTTCCTCTGGCAAACGTAATACCCTGCTGGACGCAGGGCCTGCAGGAAATGAACGTGGGCTCAAAAGCAAAGCTTTACTGCCCGCCGCAGACCGCCTACGGCGACACGCAAAGCGGGCCTATACCGCCTTCGTCTCTGCTTGTTTTTGACGTGGAACTTTTGGACATAGTAAAATAATTATGAATAAGCCGCGCCTGTATATAGGAATTATTTTTGTTTCCCTCCTGGCTGCTTTAGGAATACAGGCGTGGCGCGACATATCTTCTTATTTTTCGCATAAAACGGCGGGAAACGAGGAGGAGCTTTATTATCCCTTTGACCGCAGGCCGCAGCAATCTTCGGAAGTTTCCCTTAACAATAATAAAATTTTTCTGGGCGATTATGAAAGCGAAATCGCCCTCCAGCCCGACTGGGAAACAGAGGCCGCCCCAAAACCGGTACTGGCCCCCGCAGCGGAGCAAATCTTAAATGATAAAACAGCTGAAATCGCCGCGGAAAATGATAAAATAGAAGAAGCTGTTTTGAAAAAATATTACAACCTCCCGATAATGCAACAGTTTAACGCGCAGCTTAAAGCCGCTGCGGGAGGCGATGAGGAGAAGATTTTATACTTCTTTTTGAGCTCCGATAAACAAACTCTGAACCCTGAAATAAAAGAAGTACTTGAAAATTTTTCAAAAAATCCGCAGTTTACGGACGTTATGAAGCAGATGCTTGCAGATAAGGATTTTTTATTTCTCCTTAAAAAATATGCCGCCCCGCAAATGCAAACTAATAATACGGCGGGAAAATAAAACGGCCGCTTAAAGAGGCAATTATGGGACTTTATGTTGCGATAATCGTAATAATAATTTTAATCGTCTATTCCCTAAAGGACGTGTTTTCCAACGCCGACGTTCCGGCGTGGAGCAATATGGTTATAACGGGCCTCATTCTTTTTACGGTAATTTTATCTATATTTCTTATCCTGCATTACCGCTCGTCTATGGGAGAAGATAAAAATATAAAGGCAAAACAAGAACAAACAGAAACAGAAAAGAACCCCCCCGAGGAAAATACCTCCGCCACTCCGGCCGTTACAGAGGAACTTTCCCCCGAACATCAAGAGGCCGCCATTGCCGTCGCCCAAGAATACATCATTATGGAAGATTATTATAAAAGAAATTCCCCCGAGTTAAATTCCTATGATAAAGCGGCGGAATATATTATGAAAAAATATGACTTCTCTCAGGAAGACTGGAGCCAGTTTTTAGACCACGCCTCTAAATACGACCTCTTCAAAAAGGCCAAAGAGAAAATGGACGCCGAAACAAAAAAATAAACTGTTTCCCCTTAGAATTTCAAACTGCGGCGGCGCAATATTTTGTGCCGCCGCGTTTTATTCCCTAAGAGCGCTTAAGCCCAAAACTTCCCTTGCGCCGTTTTGCTTAAGAACGCGGGCGCATTCCTCAAAAGTAGCTCCCGTCGTGCAGACATCGTCAATTAAAATAATCGCTTTGCCCTTAACCTGCTCTTTATCTTTGCATGAAAACACACCCTTTACGTTTTCAAGACGCCCCTTTTTATCCAAAGAGGTTTGGGACTTTGTCTTAAGGTCTCTTGTCAAAACTTCAAGACAAGGAGTATCGGTTAAAGCGCTTAGCCCTCTGGCAAGAAGCTCCGCCTGATTAAAACCTCTCTCTTTAAGCCTGCTTTTATGTATCGGTACGGGGACAAGGAGGTCTGCCTCAAAATACTGCGGGTTTTTTAGATATGTTTTATGCATAAGCGCAATAAAAAACGGGGCGATATTTATATATCCCTCATACTTAAATGCGTGTACCAAAGCGCGTGAGGGGCGCGTAAATTCCAAGGAAGAGCGGATAAAAGAACATCTGAAACCGCCCGCCTTTGAGCCTTTGCAATTATGACAGTGCGCGCCGCCGTCTTTAAGCGGCAGACCGCACCTAAGGCAGCATAAATCTATGGGCTTTAGATCCGCTTTGCAGGAAGGGCAAAGCAAATTATCGTCGCCGCGCGCCATATCTCTGCTGCAGCAAAAGCAGGTTCTGGGAAACAATATATACAAAATAAAATTTTTTACCGCATTTAGATATCTCTTCATATTTTTAACCGGCCGCGCTCTAAAACTGCAAAGTAAGCAATGTGCCGACATTATAGGCTATATAAGAATTTTCCGCGATGTAAAGATGGTCAAATTTTTCAAAAGCCGCCGTTAAAGTAAGACGCAGGTTTTTTGAAATTTCATAATCAAAATTTGTGGTGATGTTATAGAGATTTCTGTTCTCCTCCACCGTGTAAGAGCGGCGGCGGGAATAAGTAAACGTAGTGTTCCAGACCACGCGGTTTGTCACAAGATACTGGCGGCTTATAAGAGGCAGAGCAAGGCTGAAAGGCAGATTAAAATCAGCTCTGATATTGAGGCTGGGCGAAATTTCCTCCACACGGCTTACAAGCACGTCCCCCGTCTGACTTTTTGTGTCAAAAAGATATGTTACCTTAGGCGTAAAGCGCACTTTTTTATAACTGAAAGAAGTCTGTGCAGAAAAATCGCGGCGCAGATAATTTTCAAGCATAGCGTTAACCGTCAAATCGTTTTTATCCATAGTTTGGCGCGTATAGCTAAGCGTAGTATCAAAGGTATTTAGAAAAACAAAACGGAAATCCCCTCCGTAAGCGACGTCCCTTTTATCCTGCGCGCCTACCGTCTCGTTCTTGGTAAGATTGTATTTAAGCTTAAGGTTTGTGCCGTTTAAGACTTGACTGCTGTCGGTAAAAACTTTTTCAAGCTCATCTATAAAAAATACTACGTCGGGCAGGGTGGAACTGCGCGTTTTGTAGCCTGTGCTCAAAGTCTCAGAGGTCTGATAACCGCGCGAAAAATTGCTTATAAGCGAAATTGTTTTAACGGGCCGCATAGAGCCTTCAAAAGTGTATTCTTTGAACGGAGACCAACGCGCGGTTGCGCTGTAAGTGTCGCGCAGGGTAAGGCTGTTGCGATAGGTATAGGGGCTCTTTAAGCCCAGAGAGCTGCGCAGCCACAAGCGATCCAGCATATTTTCGGAGGCGTCCACATTTTCCCAACTGTCGCCGTCCTGCAGCTTATAATTGCCCGAAAGCGAAAATGTGGAAAAAAGCTTTGAGTTCTTCAAAATATCTTTGCCGTTTAGAGATAAAGAAATACTGCCGTTTGCGCTTCTTGTAACGCTCTTAACCGTGCCGACGTCCAGCAGATAAGATATCTGATTTGAGGTAAATGTAGTCTGGCTTAAATTATTGTTTTCTTTTATGCTCACATTATAAGAAGCCGAGGGCGCAAGCCACGGCGCAATGCGTACCACCGTCGTAAAACCTGCAGTCTGGGAAGCGTATTTATCATATTTTTTATTTCGGAAAATTGCGGCCTGACTGTCATAATAATGGCGGTCCTCGTCGGCAAAGGTAAGACTGTAACTGGGCACTACGGAAGTGCCTAACCATGGCATAAAAGAAAATTTAAGATTATAGCTTTGCGCGCGCTCTTTAGTGTCGTAATAACTTGTGCTTGATAGGCTTTTTGCGTCGCTGTAATCAATTTTTGTAGTGGCGTAACTTGCGCCCGCGCTGATGTTTTTAAGCAAAGGCTCTTTTACCGCTGGGGAATAATTTAAGGTCGCGCTGTAAGTTTGTTTGGCGTCGTTTCTTTCAAGTTCGCTGTAAGAGGCGTTTTCAAAATTATACTCAACGCCAAGGCGCGGCACGGAGGGCTTTACGTACTCGGTCTTTACGGAGCCTTTATCGCGGTTTACTTCGCCGGCGTCAAGCAGGCTTACGGTATTGGTGGTATCGTAACTTAAAACGTCGGGCGTAACGGTGTTTGATTTATAATAAGTAGCGCTCACCGGCAGGGTTTTGATGCGGTTAAATTTAAGATAATAATCCTGCTGGGTGTTTTTTTGTTTTGTTGAAACGGAAACGGGAGTCTGAAATTTATCGTCCATATATTTAACTTTACCGCCCGCTTCAAGCCAGTTATCAACGGCTATTTTTGCCTCGCCCATATAAGCGCGGCCGACGGTGGTAATACTGTCGGTCAGAAATATATCGTCCAGCCAGACCGTGCCCGAGGCAGAAGCGTCATTTTCGTTTCTTACCCCCACTTTTATCGTGCTTATGCGTTTGTAGTTAAGATATCCTTCGTTGGTAACGGAGGCGTCATATTTAGAGTTGCTTTCCCAGCGCTCGGGCACGCCGTCGTCGTTAGTATCTATCATTTTAAGACTGTAAACGTGCCACGCACCGCTAAAATCAAGCGGGATTTCCGCTTCGCTGTAATTGCTGTCGTCGGTCGCAATACGCAGAAAAAACTTCGTGTCCGCGTCGGCAGGGCCGGGATTATAAAGCAAAAACCTAAACTGTTTGTGCTGGGAAAAATCCATAGTCGTAAAATTCTGTTGGACGTAAACTTCACTGTTTGCCGTTTGTGAAAAATCATACTGCAAAGCCAAAGACTGCTCTTTTACGGTGCTTGTGCCGTCTTCGGTGCGGATATTGCTGATGGAACCGTAAAGTTCTTTGAATACCTCTCCGCCGTCGCCGGTATCGTTAAAAATAGGTTTGTAGTTTGAGGGGTTATCTTCGTTATTAATACCGTAGGTAAGCAGTTCTTTGCTGTTACTGTCAAGCGGCTGCCACGTACTGCCGCTTACGGCTAAATTGGCAATCTTGATCTGCCCTTTGCTATGGCCTGTGGGCGACCTTTTGAGCGTAATGCGTACCTGCTTAATGGCGCTCCAACGGTCAGGCTCGCTGCTGAAATCCAGTTGACGCTGAAATTGCTTCCAGCCGCTGTAATTTATGGTATTGCCTGCAAGCGAAGGATCATCAAAGATATTTGTGCCGTCGGTGGAGGCAAAGCCGAAGTCCCCTCCCGAAGAGGCGTCGTAAGAATCCAAAAGACCGTTTGCGTTTAAGTCCTGCGTGTCTATGATGCCGTTAGGCTGCGGCATCTTATTGTAAACATTATTTGCAAAAGGATTATATCTCTGCCAAGTGCCGTCGGGGTTGACAAATA
>CAZNCX010000013.1:6696-17700 GCA_964571655.1 uncultured Elusimicrobium sp.
GCTGGCCACCAGCACGGAGTAATATTTGCTGCAGGTCGGTATTATATCGCCGATTTCAAAACCCGGAGGAACATACGGGATTTGCCCGCCATACTCGTATTCGTCTGACATTTCGCTTAAAGAACCAAAAGAAATATTGATTTGGGGTCCGTTTTCTTCGCCTAGCATAGAAAGCTCCAGCAAAGTTTTTTCGCTCAAATCAACACCCGAATTGCTTAAGGGATATACTATAGATACCTCGTCGCGCGGATCGGCGGAACCCTGCCCGTAGCCTTTATCTTCTGCTACGGAAAAGTCATAATTTATCACCAAAACATTTTGCTTATCTTCGGAAGAAGCGGCCGCGTTTTTATTGATTTCAAGCAGGGGAATTGACTGGGAATCCCATTTGATTGCATCAAAAAACGTGCTGCCTACCGTCGGGTTGGAAGCTATTTTCCAATCGCTGAAAACGGTGGAAGCTTTGACGTATATTTTAGTTTCCTCAAGGTTATCAATAAGCGCATATCCAAAGAGGTTCTCGTTCTTTCTGCTTTCGGCGGCCTCGGCCCCGAGGCTTAATTTTACGCCGTCTGCAACCTCCACGTCTTTTGCCTTAAAATCCGTTTCCATAACGGTAAGATTTGTCGGCAGACTGCCGACATTAGGCGCGCGCGTCGGTTTTGTACTGCCCTGATTTAAGATGCTGGCCCCCACGGTTATATTTTTTGTGAAGTCATAATTAAACCTGCTGCCTAATAACATACTGTCGCCCGTGCCGCCGGAGGAAACTTCGTAAGATACGTCTATTACGCTGTTTGCCCCTATTAAATCGTTATTGTAAAAAGTGATAAATCCCGAGGAATAATCAACGTAATAGTCTTTATTCCTGGCCATAGTCGCGCCGTTTACGCTTACTTTTTCTGACTGGACTACTATATCGGGCTCCAGAAAATAAGTTTTGACCGTGGACGTAAACTGCACAAAGAAATTCCTGTTTGCCGAGGAAGAGGGCGTGGTATTATAATTGTTTTGATCGGGGAATCTGCCTGCGATTAAAAAAGTGCCTTTGTCGTAATCCACCGTATTTTGACAAAATCCGCGTGTATCGTCAGCCGAGCAGACTTCCTTGCCGTCGGACTCCAGCAGTTTTAAGATAAAATTGCCCTGCCCGTCGTCGCGCGTAATTTGCTGCGTGCCGATATTATAGTAACGTTTTATCTCCAAACGATACCCGATTTCGTCTGCGCTGGCGATATATCTGTCCCCCGAGGTTTTTATTATTTTGGGGGTGCCGTCCTCGCTGCCGGCGGCCCAGACGCCTTGGGAATTTTTATAATTGACGGCTATTACGTCGGTATCGGCGCGCGCCGACGTAAAGATTATTATGTTATTATTATAGTCCACGCTGTAATCCACGCCGCGCGTTAAAAGCTTGAAAGCCGCAGTGCCGCCGTCGGAAGGATAATAGGAAGTCGGCACTGCCATATCGTTGACGGACATTGCGTATTGATAGCCGGTCGTAGTATGGTCGTCAAGATAAATCTTTTCTGTCCCGTTTGCTATGGAATACTGCCACGAAGGATCGCACGGCACGGAGGTGCCTTTTATATTACAGCCGAAAGTCAAATCATAATATTTGCGTCTTGTGTATTGTATGTCTTTTAAGGTTACGGTTTCAAAAACGCTGTCTCCCTTAAATTGTTTGCTTCTGCTTTCGCCTTTGCTGGAGCTGCCTATTAAACGTAAATTTGCCCCGCCGTATTTCATATGCATCTTGGCGCCGAAAACCTGCTTACTGTAAGAAACAAACTCCGTCCCGGGAAGGGACAGTTCTATATCGCCAAAGTCCGCGCTTTGGACAAACTCTTCGCCTTTGCCGCGGTATCCGACAGAAATGTTTTGTGCGTCTTCCCTTTGGTCGTCATAGTCAATATCAACAAAAATCCTGTCGCTTATTTTACCCTGCACCTTCATTTGCATTTCCTGCTCAAAATCAAGATTACTGTAGCTTTTATCGGTTACCGTGCCGGAAGTTTTATATTTTTTTACGTCGTATTTAAGACCGAAAGTCTTGCGGCCCGTAAGCGAAATTGTGGTGCCGTAAACAGGCAGAAGAAGAGAAGGATTCAAAAGTTCCATATACTCAAGGCCCTTTTCCTGCACTTCTACGCCGCCCTCAACGCCGCGCATAATATTCTCAAGATACGCGCGCGAGTAACGATAGTATTCTTCCTCCCCGCTTTCTATACCGCCTTCCTGCGCGGGAGGCAGCAGCAGCGGCTTATCGTCTTTCATAAATTCGTAGCGGGAAGGCTCAAAAAGCCTAAAGCCCGCGCGGGATTTTTCTTCCGCGAAGGGATATTCTTCAGTCTGATTTTTGGCAGGATAAACAGCGGGCTGCGGCGCGACAACTTCTGCTAAAGGAGGCTGCTTAGGCTGCGAGGCTTCTTGGGCAGCGGCGGTTTCTTCGGGCAAAACAACCTGCGCCTGCGAAGGTAATTCCTGCGCAAAGGCGCTTAAATTAAGGCTGTTAAAAAGAAGGCAGCCCGAGAAAATAAGCCTCAGAAGTTTTTTTGGCACGCACTCTCCTATTTTAATTCTATAAAAAATACAAGGCAAGAGATAGTCTTGCCTTGTATTAAATCATACATCAATGGTTCTATTAACGGTTATTTTGCGACTTCGCGCGCAATACTGCCGCGGTTTTACTCAATTCTAAACTCGGAGCTGCTGTCTTTTACCTTTTTGCCAAGAGACGCGCAAACTTTCTTGCCGCCGTCATCATCATTATCAACTATGCATAAAACCGCACCTGTGGAATAATCCCCTTTCAAAAGATAATTGTAACTTTTGCTTCTTGAAGTGGCGACTATGGAGGACTCCATCAGCTCATATCTAAAATTGACGGTGGTAAGGGTTAGGCCGTTGTTGTCTATTGTGGTTGCTCCCGTAGTTTTGTTTTTGCCGGTAACTTCAATATCCAAAGCCTTAAAATTGTTTGCATATCCGTTTGAAAAAGAAGTATCGGCGCCTTCATGCTCTTCCCCGCGGTATTTGGCCTGGGCGGCAATTATGTTGGCAATAACCTTTACACCTTCCGTCGCACGGCCCTTTTCAAGCGCGCTTAAATAGGAAGGATATGCCATGGCGACCATAGCCGCTATGATTATCATAACCACCATAACTTCTATCAGCGTCATGCCCTTTTTATTTTTAACTTCACAAAACGTTTTTTTCATAGTTTGCCTCCTTTCTGTAATTTGCTCAAATCCGCCACTTTTGCGGTAAGCAGTAAGTTAACTCTTTGCAGTAAAATAATACGGTTGCTGCGCAGGGTTTCGTCCTTATCATTAACCATAACGCTTTCAAAAAAACTCTCCAGCGGGGAAGACAGGGCAAGCAAAGCTTTAAAAACTTCCGCGCAGTTTTTCTCAGTTATATTATAGTCTAATTTTGAGGAAATTCCAGCCTCTGTCTTTACCACGGTGTCAAAAAGCACTTTTTCCTGCTTGGTTTGAAAAAGCTCGGGACGGATTTTGCCTTCCGCCGCGTCCGACTTCTTTAAGATATTGCCAACCCTTTTTGCCGCCTCGCCCAAAGAGGCCATAAGTTCGCTTTTGCGCGCTGCGCCCAAAGCGCGCGCGGCGGCAAAAATTTCCCCGCAGGAGCGGTTTTTATGTATCTCAACGGCAAGTATTTCATCGCTTTGAGAACCCTGTTCCTGCAATAAACCTTCCATGCGCTGCCAAAAGAAATCCCGCAAAGCCTGATAATTATTTTCGTCTTTTTTCGGCAGAAGCTCCCACGCAAAAGAAAGCAGGGTAGAGGGCTTAACATCCCACCCGCTTTCAGATATAATCCTAAGCGCGCCTACGGCCTGCCTTCTTAAAGCAAAGGGATCTTCGCTGCCGCTGGGTATTTGGCCCAAAGCAAAATTGGCCGCCAAAGTATCAATCTTTCCCGCAAGGCTTATAACGCACCCTTCAACGCTTTGCGGCAAAGAGGAAGATGCGCTTAAAGGCAAATAAAACTCCTCCACAGCTTTTGCAACCTGAGGCTTTTGCCCGCCGCGCAAAGCGTAAACGCCGCCCATATAACCCTGCAGTTCGGGAAATTCGCAGACGACCGCGCTTGCCAAATCGGCGTAAGCGTAAAGCGAAGCTGTTTCAATATTCTTTTTTTGCTCTTCGCTTAAATCCAGTTTACGCGCAATTTCGGCAGATATTTTTTGCACACGCAAAGTTTTGTCAAATATTGTGCCCGCACCGTCAATAAAATTGATTGTCTTAAGCTTTTGGCGCATAGCTTCAAGCCCTGTCTTAAGGTCTTGCTCAAAAAAGAAAACAGCGTCGCTTAAGCGCGCGGTTAAAACATTTTTGAAGCCGACGCGGACTTCGTTCTGGTTGTCTGAAACGCCGTCACGGACCGCTATAAAATGCGGCTGCAAAACGCCCTTTTCATCGGCGACGGGGAACATCTTTAACTGCTTTTTTAGGACTGTGGCTATAAGTTCTTTGGGAAGACTTAGAAATTTCGCGCTGAAATCCCCGCTTAAGGCTACGGGATATTCCGTAAAGCAGACTGTTTCTTCTATTAGAGCTTCGTCTTCGTCGGCCTTGTAGCCCAAGGCGCGCGCGCAGGCGCGCAGACTTTTTAGCAAGGCTTCACGCCTTTCTTGTGTCTCGGCCAATATCGGCTGGACATTATTTTTTAGCGCGGCGATATAAGCCGCGGGCTCTTTTACCGCAATGGGTTTATTGCCAAAAGAAAGCAACCCGTGCGTCGCGCGGCCGCTTTTTACCTCGCAAACGGTGAAGGGGACTATCTTTTCCCCATATAGGGCAAGCAGGCTGCGTATGGGACGGGCAAAACGCAGGCCGCCGTCTTCCCACGTCATATTTTTGGGGAAATTAAGGGATTTTATAAGCTCCGTGAAAATTGACGGCAGCAATTTAAGCGCGCTCTCGCCTTTAATTATCACATTTGCATAGATAAAAGGCCCTTTGTCGGTTTCCTGTATCAGCAAATCTTTGGCAGCAACGCCGTTTTTCTGGGCAAAGCCCGAAGCCTGAGGCGTAAAAGCACCTTTATCGTCTTTTAGCATTTTAGCGGGCGGGCCTTTGACTTCTTTTTGTATATCTTCGGCTTTGGAGGCAAGTTCTTTTATCTCCAAGGCAAGTTTTCTGTACGTGCCAAAAGCGCGCAGGGAAACATATTTAAGATTATGCTTTTGCAAAATAGCGGCGGCATTTTCTTCAAGCTGTTTTAAGGTCGGCAAAAGAAATCTTGCCGGCAGGTGTTCAAGACCGATTTCAAGGAGGGCCGTTTTCATAAAGAGGTCTCCTCGTGCGCCTTAAGATACTGCGCGGCGCAAAGTTTTGCAAGAGTTCTTATTTTAGTTATGATATTTGTCCGCGAGGAAACAGATATCGCCCCGCGCGCCTCAAGCGTGTTAAAAGCGTGCGACACGCGCATCGCGCAGTCGTAAGCGGGCAGATATAAGCCCTTTTGGCAAAGCTGTTTGCAGGCATTTTCGTTTTCTTCTATTAGGCGGAAAAGCTCTTTAACGTCAGCTTCTTCAAAGTTGTAATGAGAAAACTGCCTTTCTTCTTCCTGTCGGAGGGAGCCGTAAGTAACATCATCGTTCCACATAAGGTCGTAAACATTGTCCTTCTTTTGGCAGTACATCGCAATACGCTCAAGGCCGTAAGTAATTTCGGCGGTAACGGGTTTTAGAGTATAGCCGGCCATCATCTGGAAATAGGTAAACTGCGTAATTTCCATGCCGTCAAGCCAAATCTCCCAGCCGACGCCGCTTGCTCCCAAAGTGGGGGACTGCCAATCGTCTTCTATCCAGCGCACGTCGTGTTCTTTGGGGTCCAAGCCTAAGGCTTTAAGAGAGTTAAGATACATCTGCTGCACATTTTTCGGCGCGGGTTTTAAGATAACCTGAAATTGATAGTATTTGCCGAGGCGGTTTGGATTTTCCCCATATCTGCCGTCGGCGGGGCGGCGGCAAGGCTCTGCGTAACAGCAGCTTACGGGCTTTGCCGTAAGCGAGCCGAAAAACGTCGCGGGGTTAAAAGTGCCCGCGCCTTTTTCCAAATCATAAGGCTGGATTACAAGGCAGCCCTGTTTTTTCCAATAAGTTTCCAGAGAGTGTATAATATCTTGAAAGTTCATATTTATTATTATACAAATTATAGCCTTATAGCCGCGCCGTCCGCGCGCGCGAAAGTGCGCGCGGGCAATATGCAGGCGTCAAAGCCCTAAAAAGCATTTTAGAGAGGGGAAAAAGTTGCTATAATAAGAAAAGGCTCAAACGCCGCGGGAGGAATTTATGCAAATCATTAAATCGCTTGTTTTGACCGTTGAGGGAAGAATAGATTCCATCACTTCAATGCAGCTTAAATCGGAAATTACGAAAGCAACTCAAAATATTGACGAACTTATTTTTGACTTTAAGGACCTTCTTTATATCTCAAGCGCGGGGCTGCGCGTACTGCTTGAAACGCATAAAAACGCCGCTGAAAAAGGCATAGCTGTGAAGATAGCAAACGCCTCCCCCTCGGTAATGAAAGTTTTTGAAATAAGCGGCTTTGATAAAATATTAACTTTTATCTGATTTTAAGCAAAGGGGCATCGCCTTGAAACAAACCTTTCAAAAATGGTTGTTTGTTTTTGTGGCTTCGGCTTTTATAGTGATGTTTGCAGTATCTTACGCGGTGCAGACTCATCAGGCCCGCAAAACTTCGCTGGAGCTTGTCCGCCTTAAAATCGCAGACGTTATAAATCAGCTTAAAATAACCGAACATAACCTTGAAACGATAACGCAGGCCACAAATTCCGTCTCCCTATTAAAGGCAAGAGTTTTTGCCAAACTCATTGAAGATAACCCCAAAATACTTACCGACCGCAAACTGCTTGAAGAAACGCGTAAGCTCTTAGACGCAGACGAAGTGCACGTTTCCGACGAAAACGGCGTTTTGCGCGCCTCCATACCGCAGGATTACGAAGGGTTTTTTATGGGTTCTTCCGAGCAATCGGGCCAATTTATGGAAGCGCTGCAAAACCCTTCCTTTGAACTGGTGCAAGAGCCCAGAGAGCGCGCAAAAGACGGCGGATTTTTCCAGTACGCGGGCGTGGCAAGAAAAGATAAGGCAGGCATAGTGCAGGTGGGCCTAAGACCGCAGCGGCTAAAAGAAGCGTTGGAACTTGCCGACGTAAAAAACATCGCCGGCACTTTTAGGATAGGCGAAGGCGGAAGCATAATAATAGCAAAAGACGGCCATATACTTTCCTACGGAATTAACGAAAAACTATACAGCGCGCCCGATAAGCAAACCCTGCAAAATCTTGCGCAAAGCCGCCCTCCCGTCTTTTCCGCGGAGCTGGACGGACAGGATTATAACGGCCTTTGCGTGCTCTGGCAGGACTATACAATTTTGGGCCTCCTGCCCGAGAAAGAAATGTACGCCGAGCGCAGCTCCGTCATGCACATAATAATTTTTGTAAACGTAATCCTTTTTATTCTTGTTTTTACCTTAATTTCTTTTCTCGTGCAAAAGATAGCGATATCGGGAATTGATAAAATAAATTCCTCGCTTGCTAAAATCACGGGCGGGAATTTGGAGGAACAGGTAAACGTCGCAAACTCAAAGGAATTTATTTCGCTCTCAGCGGGCATAAATTCCACCGTAGGCGCCCTTAAAAAAGCTATTGCCGAGGCCGCAGCCCGCCTAAACCGCGAGCTGGAATTTGCAAAAGAAATACAGGAATCCGTGCTGCCAAAAGTGCTGCCGCCTTACAGCGGAAGGAAAGATTTTGATATCTACGCCTCAATGCAGCCCGCACGCGAAGTAGGCGGGGATTTCTACGACTTTCTTTTTGTTGATAAAGATCATTTGGCATTTTTAGTGGCAGACGTCTCAGGCAAAGGCATACCGGCCGCGCTGTTTATGATGACGACAAAAACCCTTCTTAAAAACCTTATGCAGACAGGTATGAGCCCCGCTGAAATATTTGCAAGCGCAAATAAACAGCTTGCCCAGGATAATGAGCAAAATCTTTTTGTAACCGCTTTTCTTGCCTTCTTAAACATAACCACGGGGGAACTTACCTGCGTCAACGCCGGACACAATCCCCCTTTGATAAAAAAGTGCGACGGCGCTTTTGAGTATATAAAAACGCCGACTAATATTGCCCTTGGCATTATGAGCGAGGCCGTCTATAAAAGCTGTTCTTATACCTTGGAAAAAGGCGACGCCGTGTTTTTGTACTCAGACGGCGTAACGGAAGCAATAAATAAAAAAGAAGAGCTCTTCGGAGAGGAAAACCTGCAAAAAGCCTTAAACGAAAAAGATGCCCAAAATGCCGATATGCGCGCTTTGCTCGGCCACATAAAAACATCCGTTGACGCATTTGCTCAGGAGGCCGAACAGGCCGATGATATCACTATGCTTGCCGTACAGTTTAACGGTTCCGAAAACGCGCAAAAGCAAATAATCTTCCCCGCAAAAATTGAACAGCTGCATAAAGTTCTCTCCTGGCTTGAGGGGCATTTGGACGAAGCCTGCGTCGCGCAGGATTTTAAGACAAAACTTTTTATCGCAAGCGAGGAAATATTTACAAATATCTGCCGCTACGCCTTTCCCGACCAAAACAACGGAGAGGTTGAAATTAAATTTTCTTTCCCGCATTATAAAAATGCGGAAATAAAATTTATTGACAACGGTCTTAAATATAATCCCCTTGAGAGAGAAGAGCCCGATATATCCCTGCCCGCCGAGCAAAGACCTTTAGGCGGCCTTGGCGTTTTGATGGTAAAGCGCATTATGGATTACGCGGGATATGCCTACGAAGACGGAAAAAACATTCTTACAATAAGACTTAACTGCAACGCGGACACAAAAAAATAACGGCGTGCTTGGTACGCCGTTATTTTTTTAACGCTTACTGCTGCGTCTCTTAGAATTTATACCTTACTCCGGCCGAACTCAAATGCGTTACCCCGTTTCCGTACTCCACGGGAATGCCGCTTTCGGAAACACCGCTTTTGCCTTCGGACAGAAGCAAGTTATATCCTAAGTCCAAATAAAAGCCTTTGCCCAAATCAACGCCGACGCCCATACCTATTATATGCCTGTTGTCCACGGGGACTATAACGTCCATATAATCGGAATTTATCGGGGACTTGTCAAAGATATAACTGTTTCTGAGCTTGACTCGTTTTGAAACAGCGTACTCTATGCCAAAGCCTATTCTGTAAGTGTCTTTCCACTCTTTTTTAGACGTGGAAGAACCTACGCCGTCTAAGTTAATGGTAAGCTCGTCAAAACTGGACCAGAAAATGTTTGTCCAGTTAAACTCAAGCAAAACCGCGGGGGAAAGTTTTACCGCAACGCCCAACCCAAGCTGCGCCGGCAAAGTTACCGCGCCGCTTGCGTTGGTGTTATATGCCGTCATATAAGGGGCCAAAGCGCCGCTTACCGAAGAGGTGCCTTTTAAGTGCTGCTTTATCCTGTGTCTGTAAACCGCGCCGAAACTAACCTTTTCGTTAGCCTGATAAAACGCGCCTAAAGCGCCGCCCAAAGCCCAGCTGTCGCCGCTTACGTCCATATCGGTATTGGCCGCAACGCGAGTGCCTTCCCAAAATTTAAAGTACATAATTTCGGGGGCAATCGCGGCGGAAAGATTCTCCGTAACCTTATAGCCTAAAGTGGGCTGTATAGAAAATGACTCTATGCCCACGTCGTATAAGCCGTGATTTGCCGCCTGCGCGCCGGCCCAGTTTCTGTCGGGATATCTGCCCGAGAGACCAAAACGCGTAAACCCGCCAAGGCCCACAAACCACCTTTCGTTTAACTGCTGAGTATAATAAAAGTCGGGAAGGAACCACCACTCTTTATCGGGGTTGCTTGTTTCGCCCGCAAACTCAACTCTAACTCTGTCTACCGTTATTGCGGTAACGGCAGTCTGCGCCTGCGCGCCGCTAAGCCTCGTTATAAGCGCGGGGTTATAGGATATGGAAGCAGGCTCCGCCTCGCCGGCCAAAACCGCGCCGCCCATAGCGTTGCCTCTGGGGCTGTACTCATAAAGACCGAAACCCGCGCCAAACGCACTTGGCCCCAAAAGGGACAAAACGCATACGCAAAGAGTTGCGGATACTGCTGTCATTTTTTTCTTCATTGCTCCTCCGTAATATACTGAAACCTTTTTTCGTTTTTTTAGGTTTTATTTCTTAAGTTTTATGCCTTCAATAAGCGCGCCGAAGGTCATATCAAAAATCTTTAAGGCCGCCTTAAGCTCAAGCCTGCTTTTAATGGCGTCCACGTTAAAACCGCGGCAGAAGCACCAAACGCCGTAGCTGAAGTCTTCCTCTTTAAGAGGTTTTATATATTTGTTTTTTATGCCGTAAGCCAAAAGTTTGCGTATGCGGCCTACCCACCAGATTTTATTGCTTTCGTCTATAATATCGTTGTTAAACATATAGTCGCTGAAGGATTTTTTAACTTCGTAAGTTTTTATCAAGACAGAGCGCGCCACCCCCAAAAGATATTTGTAAAAATCATCTTTAGGGTTATAGGGCTTTATGATGCAAACGCGCATTTCGTCTATTATCTCCTGCGAAACGGCAAGCAACGCTTCCTCTATGTTTTGGAAACGGTTGTAAAATATCCTGTTGCTTACGCCAAGTTTTTTAATGACGCGGCTGACCGTAATTGAGGAAGCGCCTTCCTTGTAAACCATCTTCTTGATGGTCTTAATAATCCGTTTTGAAGTTTTGTCCGCCAGTTTTACGCCCTTTGAGTAAGCCATGTTTTATCCTCGCAATTTTTGAGCACATTGTGTGCTCAAAAAAATTATAACATAAATCCCCATTTCAGTCAACTTTTTTTTGGCTCGCGCGCCAACAGCGCGCCATATGCAAAATAGCTAATTTAGGCAAATTACAAGTTTCACTTTTCCAGTTAAACGGCAGATTTTTTGGTTATGCGCTTTGCGCACGCCTGCTAAATAAGC
>CAZNCX010000013.1:17800-23467 GCA_964571655.1 uncultured Elusimicrobium sp.
CCAAACTTCGCGTCTTCGGTTAAACAGCAGATTACCGCATTCCTTTTTACGCTTTTGTCGTTATAAATAAAGGTCGTCTTTGCGCGAGGTGAAGTCCGTCTGAGCTTTAGCGAAGACGGACTTCACCTCGCGCAATGACGGCCTAGTTAACAACAGCAACAGCGCGTGCCAAATGCACGCAATATGCAAAATAGCTAAGTTAGGCAATGTCCAAGCTTCGCTTCTTCGGTTAAACAAAAGAAAACCCCTCCCCCACGTTTTACGACGCGCGCATACCTAACTTTGTATTGCTAAAAACCGAAGAACATTGATATAATAAATCCATTGTTCTAAATCAAGCGGCGAAAGTAAAAAAACCTTTGCGCTCGACGCAATAAAAAACACTTTTGAAAAAACTTTCGCAGTATAAGGGAAAAATGACAACCGCTGAAAAACCCTCCCCCCTGCCGATAGAATTTTATATTCTGACCATAGCCAGACTTACGGCCACTTTCGGCACTTTCCTTAATATGATAGTCGTAAATATCTTTGTTTTGGAAATAACAGGCTCCCCCGCGTGGGTGGGCGCACTGCTTGGGATAAGGGTGCTTTCGGGCATGCTGTTTTCGCCCTATATAGGCCAGCTGGCCGATAAAATGAACAGGAAGAGACTTATGTTCTCCTCCGATTTTATTTTGGCCGCCTGCATTTTTGTAATGATTTTCCTGCCAAATAAAATTGTGCCCTATTACCTTATATTTGCCATGTTTGCCATAGGCGTATTTACAAGCGTGGTGGAAATTGCTTTAAGCGCAGCTGTGCCGGTAATCCTAAATTCCGACACTACCATAAAAGCAAACTCCGTCCTTATGGGGGGCAGAAATATCGTTATAGCCCTTGCGGCCGTAATTTCTATTTTCGTTAAAGAACTTTTTGACAGCTACGATATGGTATTTATAATAAATGCCGCGGCGTTTTTAAGTTCGGGCCTGATAATTCTTCTTCTGAAAATAAAGACGGAGGAAACTAAAACAGCACAAGAGCAAATCCCTGAAAATAAAAGCCCCGCCCAAAAAGGCTTTTTCAAAAATATGCGAGAGGATTATAAAGATGTCTTTGCCCTGCCCGATTTTAAGGTTATAGCAATTATGATTTTTATCTTAACCTTAGACGGGCTTGCAAGCGGATCGCATAATGTGGGGTGGCCCGTTTTTTCGCAAGAGATAAACCCGCAAAACCCTTTCTTTATTTATGGTCTTATACAGGTTTTTTGGGCCGCAGGCAATATAATAGGCATTTTTTGGCTTACAAAATCGGCGTTTGCCGCAAAACTTAAGGCGGAAAATTTATATCTTGCCTGCACGGCTATTATGTCCTTTGGCATGATACTGACCGTACAGACGCAGTTGCTTTGGTTTATATGCGCGGCCGCAGTCCTTGCCGGTTTTGGCGACGGCTCTTACCAAACGTTTTTTAATACTTATCTCCAGCGTTCCCCAGATAAAGTGCGCGGGAAACTATTCGGCCTAAGCTCCACCTGCTTAAGAAGCGGCTTTGGCGCAAGCTTCTTTATAATGCCGCTGTTGATGGAAGTAGTGCCTGTGCCCAAAGTGCTGCTTATAGCGCACGGGCCGGTAATTATTATTTCCGTCGCGCTGCTGCTGTTTATAAACGCAAAACGCCGCTTAACAACATAATTTTATATCTTTAGAATATTCCACGACGTAAAATATCCAGACTGCCGCGCGCGGTTTGTTTTTAGTATAATTCTTTTATCGCAAACTTGCTTACAACAACGGTAATCAGTACAAGGGGTTTTTGCATGAAAAGAAAAAATATTTATGCGGCAATGCTCGCGGTTTTAACGCTTGCTTTTGCCCAGTCGCAAATTGACGCTTGCAGCACCTTTATGGTAAAAGCGCAGGACGGCACCGTAATCAGCGCGCGCACTATGGAGTTTGGCTATAACGTGCCCTACACTTTAACAGCGGTACCCAAAGGCACAGAGATTACAAGCCCTTCCCCCGAAAAAGATAAAGCGGGCTTAAGCTGGAAAACCGCTTATAAATATTTGGGCGTGTCCTCTTTTAATCAGGATAATATTATGGCCGACGGCATGAACGAAGTCGGTCTTGCCGTCAGCGGCCTTTGGTTTGAAGCCAATACCAAATGGCCCGAAGTAAAACCTTCCGAGCATAAAAAAGCCCTTGCGCATTCCATGCTGATAGCATGGATTTTGGGCAATTGCAAAGACGTTGCCGACGTCAAAACTAAAATTGCCGAAGTAAAAGTGTTCGGCCAGTATATACCCGAGATGAAAATGGTAACGCCGCTTCACTTTGAAGTTGACGACGCGGCCGGCAATTCTTTAGTCATAGAAGCCCAAGACGGCAAATTAAATATCTATGATAATCCCGTAGGCGTTATTACAAACGCGCCTAACTTCCCGTATATGCTAAATAATCTGCGCAATTTTACCTATCTTAAAAACAGCGAGGCGCCGACGATGACTTTCGGCTCGGCACTTTTGCAGCCAACCGGCCACGGAAGCGGAATGTTCGGCCTGCCCGGTGACCTTACGCCGCCAAGCCGCTTTGTGCGCCTTGCCGTGCAGATACATTTTGCCGATCCCGTCGCAGATCAGCCGGCCCTGCTTAACCTTGCGCAGCATATAGCAAACAGCGTTGATATCGTAATGGGCATGGCGGTGGATAAAGACGATAAAGGCACTGTAATATCCTCCGAAAGCACGCAATGGACCGCCTTTAGGGATTTAACAAACAGGGTTTGGTACTACCATACTTACGGCAACTTAAACCTGCTTAAGATAGACTTAAAAACCCTGCCTCTTGCCGACGGTAAAATAAAAAGACTGCCCGTTTACGGCCCGCAGGAAGTTATAGCCGACGTAACGCAGCAGTTTGAGTAGTTTTAGTAAATTTAGCGCCTTGCTTGAGTAATTTGCAGTTTTTTGACGGAAGCAAAAAATTCCCTAAAAAATATTTTTAGGGAATTTTTTTATAAAACTATTTAAGAGAATTTATTGCTTAAGGGTGCTGGGATCTACGTTAATTGAAGCTACCCCCGGGGCATATCCGCTTCTTGGTTTGCGAATAACTTTTTTAGCGGGCTGCGTATTTTGCCCTTCCTGAGTTTGAGAAGACTCCTCACTCCGGCTTGCGCTCGCGCCTGCGCCTGTAGATGAAGAGGCCGCTCCATATAAATTTGGTATCGGTTTTTCCCCGTCGGTAAGATGGAGCGAGGCGCCGGCTTCAAAAGTCTTAAACTGTTTGCGCTTTTCCGCCATTATTTCCTCCGATGTCGGGGTTTTTACAGCAGTTTCTTTTTTAGAGCCCGAAGAAGTTTTTTTATTTCCTTTTGAGCCCGAGGAGGCGGCTTTGTTTTTATTGCCGCCGCCAAAAGTATTATCGGCCGCGGGGACAGATATTGGCTCCTGCTCATGCTCCCATTGGTAAGAATCGGCTTCTTTGTCGTATGTTATGGAACTGCCCGCGTTAAAAGCGTCGCGGGCTGCTGTTTTGGCGGTTTCGTCATACTCGGCCTTGGTGGCAAGGGCGCTCTTTGCGGCCGATTGCTTGCTTTGAGCCGCCGCGTCGCTTTGCGCCGCAGCGGGAATTATAAGACAAATCATAAAAACGCAGAAAAATATTTTTTTCATTCTACTTGCCTTCTTTTACTTCCGATACTATGCCTTTATCAAGCGTGTAGGTTACCAAAGAAGTTACGGTTTTATCCCGCCCCGTGTCAAAGACGCGCTCGTAAGTCAAAATTTCGGTATCGTCATTTTGTTTATAGGTTTGGGCGGGCTCCCCGACGATTTTAATTAAAACCTCTCTTGTCATGCCAAGGCGAGGATCGTCCTTGTATAAATCCTTTTGCACGCAGTTGTTTCTATAATAATCAAGCCCAGACCAATAGGCTTTTGCATCCTTTGACAAAGGCTTGTTCTTATTTTCAAAAAGGATATTATGCATAGACTGACAGGCGTTCAAAGCAGACGCTTTATTTTTAACATCGGTAAAATCCTCAAACGAAACGGCGTATTTTGCAAAGAAATCCGCGTCCTCGGAAGATACTTTGGGGGCGGCCTTAATTTCCTCCATCTTAGATTTTATTTTCTGCGCGTCACCATGTCCGTCGTAAATCACGGACGCCGCGTATTTATAGGTATCCTGTAAATAAGAGCTCGTAACGTGCCCGCCGAGATAAACGTTCGGCGAAAATGCCGCCCCCAAAGCCGCAAACCACCCCAGCCATTGACTGCCGTTTACCATCTGCACGGGCAGCGCCGTCTCCTGCTTATTTTTATTGTTGACTAAGAAGGGGTGTATTTCCTCGTAATAAGTCCCCGTTTTGCAGGGGATAATGCCCAAAGTGATAATGGCGGGGAAACAGCCAAAGCCGGCCGTTGTTTTATTATAGGAATAAATGTCAAAACGCAAAATATAGTCGGGGGGATAACTTTCGCGCATATAGGCGTTGGGGGCTTTTTCCGCCTTATATTTATCGGCAAGGACGGAGTTTGCCGTATGCATATTGGAAGCGGCGGTAAAGCTGTAATTTACCGATACTGGATTTTTTACTTCCGGTATTATCGGCGTTTTTGCGCTGTTAATATTGACGGAGTGGGCTGCACATCCCCCTAAAAGAAGGGCGGAAACTAAAATAAATAAAATGTTTTTCATCTTTACTCTCCTTATTTTTGCCTGTTTGTAATTGCTTACTCGCAGCCGCACCTTAGCGCGCGGCCGTTTATCATAACGGGGTTTGTCCTAAATACAATCCTGTGGGCGGGGCAGCCCTCTGCCAGCATACAGCGGCGGCATACGTCGGGATATTGGCTTGCGTAAGCGCAGGATAATTTGTCGTGATTATCCCCTTCAGCAGAAGAAGTTTTGCCGTCGTTAAGCGTCGCGCTTACCGCGCCGCTTATAATATTTTGCGCCGCAGAGGCCGCGCCGCCGCCTGAAATTATGCCTAAAGACGAACCTAAAAACAGGCCGCCAAGTATGTTGTCAAAAGAGGCATCCTCACCCTCTGAAGAAGCGGCCCTCTGGGCAGCGGCAATTTCGCTTTGGACGGCGTGTTCCTGCGCCCAATAATTTGACGTTTCCAGCACAGAAGCGTTGGCCCGCGCAACTTTTTCGTTAACAACCGTTTGGCCGAGGCCCTCGCCGGTTTGGGAAGATACATAAACCTCGCCCGCGCTTTCCTGCATGACGGCAAAAGGATCGTTTGCAAGCTTATGCTGGGCATTGCGCTCCTGCCATTCTTCGGGCTTGATGTGGGAAGCTGTTTGGGGGTGTTCGTCTATCAAATCAGTTGCTTTAAGAGTGTCGGCCGTCGCGGCCGGTAAGTCCTGCTCGGCGGAAGTTTTATATTTTTGATAATCTTTATCTTTGTCTGAAATTGCAAGAGGGTTATCGCACGGGCAGGCAAAGGCTTTTTGCCCCTCGGCTTTACAGAGACATAAATTATTTTGATTGTCGGCAAACGCCGCGTTTGTTAAGCCTTTGGCCGCATCGGCAGAAGTTGTTTTTTGCGCCTGAGCGCTTTTTTGCGCACTCTGGCTAAGCTGTGCGATGGCGTCGTCTTGAGCGAAGGCGGGAAAATAAAGAAAAGAACATATCAAAAAGAAGAGAACTTTTTTCATCACAAACCCCTTTT
>CAZNCX010000014.1:0-23302 GCA_964571655.1 uncultured Elusimicrobium sp.
AGTTGATCAAGTCCAACCGTGAACGGATGTCTGATGAAGTTTGTGAGAATTTCGGAGGTTCCTTTTTGCCCGTAAATTGTCAATCCCTGTTTGAGTTTTAACAGGCCCAGCGTATGTAGCCCGATGATATGGTCCAGATGGAAATGGCTGAGAAACAGATAGACTGGCTTGTCTTGCGTAATATATTGACCCAGTTTCGCAAAGCCATCGCCGGCATCGAAGACCAGATAGTAGTCCTTGCACTCAACAAGGACGCAGGCGGTATTGCCGGTCGATGTGCTGTACCAGCCGTTTGTACCAAGAAAAGTTACTTTCATTTTATTTTCCCCTTAGTCTTCTTAATATGATAATATATAAATAAGAATAGCAAAAAAGAAGGGGGATATAAATTATCCCTTAAAAAGAAAGGAGATTTTATGGGCAAGAAAATCGTTGAGAGTGCAACTGCGCCAAAGGCCATTGGGCCCTATTCTCAAGCGGTCAGACACGGCAGCTGGGCTTTTATATCGGGCTGCCTGCCTGTGGACCCTGTTACGGGCGAGCTTTCGGGCGGCGATATCCGCACCCAAACCCAGCGCGTGCTTGATAATATGAAGGAAGTTCTTAAGGCCTGCAAGATGGATTTTAAGCATGTGTTAAAGACGACGGTTTTTTTAACCAACTTCGGCGATTTTGCCGATATGAACGAAATTTACGCGCAGGTTTTTAAGGAAAATCCTCCCGCGCGCAGCACTATACAGGTAGTCTCTCTTCCCAAGGGCGCTTTGGTGGAAATAGAGGCTGTCGCAAGAAAATAAGCAAAATAACACAGACAAAATAACAGCGTCTTAGCTCTTAGGGGGGAGTGAAGTGCCGTTAAATTTTAAGGATAATAAATTACTTGATAAAAAAAGAGCCGGCGTTTTACTGCCGCTTAGCTCTATGCGCAGCGCAGGCGACTGGGGCTGCGGCGATATGGCGTCCTTCGGGGAGTGGATAAAATATCTAAGCTCTCAGGGCGCGCAGATAATACAAGTACTTCCTTTGCACGAAACGGCCCCTGGCGTAGACTGCCCTTACAGCGCCCTGAGCGCTTTTGCCATAGATCCCCTTTATATAAGCATCTCTGATGTTCCCGACGTAAAAAATAGCCCAAAAGCGCAGGAAATTTTGCAGGACCTGCAAGATGATATTGATTTTTGGCGCTCTCAGGATACTACGCAGTTTAAGTACATAAAATCGGCTAAATACAAAGTTTTGTGGGCCGCCTATGAAGATTTAATTTTATCTGGCAAAGCGCGCGATTTGCGCTATCAGGAGTTCCTTTCTTTCCAAAATAAAAACGGTTTTTGGCTTACGCCTTACTGTCTTTTCAGGACGGCAAAAGATTTATCGGGCTGGACCTGCTGGCGCAACTGGGAGAGGGATTTAAGCTCCACCAATGTTGCCTATCTTAAAGATTTTGCCGCAAGATATGAAGCGCAGATAGGCTTTTTCAGCTATTTGCAGTGGATATTGCAGCAGCAGCTTGCCTCCGCTCGCGCCATTGCCGAGCAAAATAAAATGCTTATCTTCGGCGATATCCCCTACGGCGTAAATTTTGACAGTGCAGACGTCTGGGCCGCCCAAAGCAATTATCTTCTTAACGCCGAGGTCGGTGCGCCAAAGGACCAATTTTCCAAAGGCGGACAAAAATGGGGTCTGCCCGCGTATAACTGGCCCGTTATAGAGCAAAATAATTTTAATCTTTGGCGCGCAAAAATAAAGCGCGCCTGCGAGATTTACGATATTTTCCGTCTGGATCATTTGGTCGGGTTTTTCCGTATGTGGATGTTTGAAAACGGCGACGAAACGGGCCGCTTTGACCTTGTGGGGGAAGATAAGCAAAAAGCGCGCGGCTATAAATTTCTTGAAGCCGTAACGCAAAGCGCGGGCGAAAAGCTGCCCGTCGGGGAAGATCTTGGCGTTATCCCCGATTATATGCGCGCTATGATGAAAGAAATTTGCCTGCCCGGGTACCGCGTTTTACGGTGGGAGAAAGATAACGAAGTCTTCCGCGAGCCGCGAAATTATCCGTTTTATTCTCTTGCCACCACCTCAACACACGATACCGATACGCTTAAAGAGTGGTGGGACTCAATGGAAAAATGGCAGCGCGCCAACATCTGGGAAATGATAAGCGCGCAGAAGACCGACGGCAATGTCCCGTTCTCCGAAGATACGCATAAAGCTATTTTGCAAAGAGTAATGCAAAGCGGCAGCAGCATGGTAATATTCCCGATACAAGACATTATAGGCGAAGGCGGCCGGATAAATACGCCCGGCACCGTCAGCGAGGACAACTGGACCTACCGCGTCCCGCTGGAGCCTTCTTCCTTCCACGAAAAATACCAAAAGAAGATGGAACTTTTCAAACAACTGATTCAAGAAAGCGGACGCAGTTAAAATCTAGTATACTTGCTTTAGGAGGTTTTTGTTTATGAGACTGCTGGATATTATTATTAAGAAAAGGGATAATATTCCCCTTACCTATAAAGAAATAAATTACGTGGCCGCGCTTGCCGCAAACGGCCGCGCGCCAGACTATCAACTTTCGGCCTTTCTTATGGCCTGTTATCTAAATCCGCTTTCAAACGAGGAAGCCGCCTGCCTCACCAAAGCCATGGCTTACGGCGGGCTGCGTCTTGATTTCAAAAATATAAAAAAGCCTAAAGTGGACAAGCATTCCACCGGCGGCGTGGGGGACGGCGTTTCCCTCGCGCTTGCTCCTCTTGCGGCGGCCTGCGGCCTTGCCGTGCCTATGATGTCGGGGCGCGGGCTGGGCCATACTGGCGGCACTTTGGATAAATTAGAGTCGGTAAAAAACTTTAACGTGCGCGTTGCCGTAAGCAAGATAAATAAACAGATGAAAGCTTTGGGCGTGTGTATGTTCGGCCAGACGGCCTATCTTGCCCCCGCCGATAAAAAACTTTATTCTTTGAGGGACGCAAGCGGCACGGTGGAGTCAATACCTCTTATAGTGGCAAGCATACTTTCAAAAAAATACGCCGAAGGCGTTGACAGCCTTGTTATGGACGTTAAATACGGCTGCGGCGCGTTTATGAAAAATTACCAAGAGAGCAAAAAACTTGCCAGCGCGCTTGTAAAAACGGCAAAACTTTTGGGCTTAAAATGCCGCGCGCTTCTTAGCGCTATGGAGCAGCCTTTGGGCCGCGCCGTGGGCAATGCAAACGAGATGTTGCAAAGCATAATGATACTCAAGGGCGATAAAAATATCGCGCCCGATTTTTATGAGCTGCTTATTGAAACGGCCGCGCATATGCTTGAGGTCAGCGGCAAAGTAAAAAATATGACCAAAGCAAGAGCGCTGGCCGAGCGCTGCATAGAAGACGGATCTGCCGCCGAGAAAATGCGCCAAATCATCAAATGGCAGGGCGGCGACGCCGATGTCTTTGATAATCCCCAAAAACACCTGCAAAACGCCAAACTGGAATATATTTATAAAGCGCCTTCAAGCGGATATATCGGCGCTATAGATGCCTGCATGGTTGGCAACTGTGCCGTGCTTTTGGGCGCGGGCCGAAGTAAGATGGAAGATATTATTGACCATAAAGCCGGCCTTTGGCTTGATAAAAAATACGGCGATTTTGTAAATAAGGGCGATGTTATAGCCCGCATTTATGCTTCGGACAAAACAAAACTTGCCGAAGGCAAAACCCTGTTTGCGCGCGCGGTAAAGATACAAAAAAGCAGGCCCGCAAAGAAGCCTCTTATTAAAGAAATTATTTCTTAAGGTTTGCAGATTTTATCGTCTGAAAAGTCTTGACTTCTTTTTGCCAAAAAATAAACAAAGAAAATTAAAACGGCAAGATAAACTATCCCAAAATAAAATCTTATCCAGCTGTGCGGATATTGCGGCGTTTGGCCGTATTCTTCCTGTTGCGAAAAGCTTTTTTCTTCTTCGCTGGTAATTTTTTGCCCGTCAATACTTTTCCTTAAAACGGAAGGGGAAGGCAAATCTTGGGAGGTCTTTTTAATCTTTTTTGCCGTTGCGGGTTTCGGGGCGGGCTTTGGCGTTTTTTGCTCTGAAGGTTTTACGGGTTTTATTTCAACTTTGAAATTATCTTTTTCTTTCTCGGGAGATTTTGCCGTTTCGGAGGATACCTCTCCCCGTGCGGCGTCTGTGGAGACGGCTATAACCTGCTCTTGCGGGGCGGGTTTTTGCTCCGCAGTTTGCTTGCCCGCGGTTTGTTTATCTTCAAAGGCCTGCGCGTCGTCAATTAAATCGTCTATGGGAGAGGGCGTTTTGTCTAAAATTATTACAGGCTCTTTAGGCACAGGCGTCGGGTTAGGCAAAAGCGTTTGCGCCCCCGTTGAGACAAACGGGAAGAGAAAAAATAGAGTAAGCGCAAAAACTTTCTTCATAAAATAAATAATAGCAGTTTTTCGGCCTTCTCATAAAGCTGATTTTAAGTGGGTTTTGATGCGGCAAAGGGGGGAAATTATTTTTTCATTTTCTCAAGCAGGGATACAAGAAAAAACAAATCCTTATTACTTAAAGCGGCGTTTTGCAAAAGAGCGCTTAGGCGTTTTATGCGTATTTTTTTATTTAACGTCGGCGGGAAGTTAAAACTGCTTAAAAAATTTTCGGTTTTATCAAGAAGAAACTTGTTTTGGGCGATGGTCGCTTTTTTTGTAATCGGCGGCTTTATGTCTTTTTTGATTTTCTTAAAAGAATTTATTTTTGCAATTTCATAGCAAACTAAAATTACGGCCTGCGCCAGATTTACCGAAGGCGTTTTGGAGGAAGTCGGTATATTTAAGACGGCGTTTGCGCTTTCAATATCCTGCGCGCAGAGCCCCGTTTTTTCCGAGCCGAAGATAAAAGCCAAATTTTGGCCTTTAAGTTCCTCAAGTTTTTGTTTTACCCGCGGCAGTAAAAAAATTTGTTTTTCCGTCTTTCTGTTTTTAAGCGAAGTCAAAGCAAAAGCAAAATCAATATCTTCCAAAGCTTTGTGCAATGTTTCAAACGCGCGCGCTTTTTTTAAGATATTGCCCGCGCCTTTCGCCGTTTTTTGCGCCTCTGTCCAGACGGGAGGATAGGGCGATACCACACGCAAATCCGCCAAACCGAAATTGGCCATTGCGCGCGCGGCCGCGCCGATATTGAGGGGATTTCTTGGTCTTACCAAAATGATGCTAAGCATTATCTTCTTGTTTTATCCTGCATTATGGATACTATGGTATCGTCCACCTTAAGCATGCCTATGGTGGATATTTTGCTTAAATTCTGTATAGTCTCTTCCGCGTTTTGTCCCACAAAACCCTCAGTCTCGTTTATGCCGTAATAATTTATGCCCATAAAAGCCGCGCGAAGCGCGCTGTCAACCGAGCTTACCACTTTAAGCGCACATCCGCTCTTTGCGCCGTCGCAGAGCATGCCGCCTATATCGCTTATGATATTATTTACGGCGTAAGTTATGGCGGTTTTATCGGCCCCTTTTTGCTGATAAACTATCGCCGCGCTTGCGCCCACGCCGGCAGCTATTGCACATCCGCATATCGGCGCAAGTTCGCCCGTGAAAGCTTTTACGTAGCCGTTTAAGAGGTGTGATAAAGCGATGCTCCTTAAAATTATTTCTTCTTTAACTTTCATCTTTTTGCCGACGACGTAAGGCACAAGCACGGCTACTATGCCCTGATTGCCGCTTTCGCCGCTGCTCATAACGGGTATGGCCTGGCCGTCCATGCGCGCGTCGGCTGCGCGCGAGGCCAAAACTTTGGTGGAATTGACTATATTATCGGTAAGCACTTTTTGTTTTACCAATTGGTCAAGATAAAACCCCACTTTTTTTAATTTTGCGCCGCATTTTGCCGCTTCCAAATTCATCAAAGCGCCTTTTTTTATGTAGGCCAAATCTTCTTTATCGGCGCGCGCGGCTTCGTCTAAAAGGTTTTCAAGAGAGCAGGCCGCAAGCTTAAGTTTATAGCCGTTGTCTTCTTTGACCGATTTCTTTAAGTCTTTTTTTATCAGTGTTTTTCCGTTTACTTTAAGCAGCGTTATATTGGTGTGGGAGCCGCTTATAACGCATAAAGCTTTGCCGTCTGTCGTCGTAAGACTGCATTCTATATAAAAACCTTTTTTGCCTTCTTTAACGCAAAGTTCCACGCGTTTTTCTTCTATAAGTTTTTTTGCGCGCTTTAGGAGCGGCGGCGTAACAGATTTTAATATCTCCATTTTGAGCTGCGGTTTTTTTATAAGAAGCCCCATGGCCGCGGCAAGCAGATTGCCCTTTTCGCCTTTAGTGTTTGGTATGCGCACGCCGAGGCCGTTTTTATAAGTTCCACCGTCGGTATAAAACTTTGCTTTAAGGATTTGCCCCTTAAGTTCTTTTGCGGCCGCCGCCGCGCAAAGCGCGACGGAAACCGGCTCCGTGCAACCCATTGCGGGGTAAACCTGATGCTTTAGGACTTCTTTTAATAAGGTCATAATATCTCCGTCGGTGATTTAATTTCGCAGTTGGCCCTGATGCTGAAAAACTTTCCCCTGCCTACGATAATATGGTCCATCACGGCTATGCCAAGAGAGGAAGCTATTTTTGTAAAAGCTTCCGTAAGTTCTATATCTTCGCGGGAGGGGGAAGGCTCCCCCGAAGGGTGATTGTGCACAAAAATTAAAGCGGCGGCTTTTTTCTTAAGCGCGCTTTCCACTATTTTGCGCGGGGATATGCTTGCGCGGTCAATGGTGCCTATGGTTATTCTTTCCACGTCTATGACCGTGCTGCGCGAAGTAAGATAAATAATTTCAAAAACCTCGTTGCTTTCGCATTGTAAAGACGCCCTGCAAAAATCCACCACGCTTTGGGGCGTTTTAATTTCTTTGCGCGCTTTTATTTGCTCAAGATAATATTTTCTCATCGTAGCGCGCACGATATGGATAAGCAGCGCGCTGCTTGCGCCTATGCCTTCAACTTCGGATAATTCCTGTTCGCCTGCGTCCAAAACGCCGTTTAACGAACCGAATTTTTTTATAAGCGCCCACGCCAGCGGTTTGGTATCGCGTCTTGGTATAGCAAAAGTCAGAAGCAGTTCAAGCACTTCGTGTTCTAAGAGGGCCTGCTCGCCGCCTTTGCCGAATTTTCTGCGCAAACGCGCGCGATGCCCCAGATAAGAAGGTTTGCCTATCTTGTCCATATACAAATATTATATACTTTTATTACAGTTTTTATTTTTTAACGAGTAGGAGAATTTATGGCGACAAAAATTGCAATTATCGGCGCAGGCCCGGGCGGATATAACGCCGCGCTCAAGGCGGCCTCTGCGGGCGCGCAGGTAACTTTATTTGAAAAGAGTTTTGCCGGCGGCGTTTGCCTTAACTGCGGCTGCATACCTTCCAAATCGCTGCTTGACGCTGCTCACCGCGTATATAATATAAGGTATATGGAAGATTTATCGTCCGCGCCGCAGCAGGGGGAAGTTTTTGCCGCCAGCGTTGATTTTACTAAAATACAGGCGCGCCGCGCGGCCGTAATAGAAAAACTGCGCCGCGGGCTCACAGCTCTCTTTAAGACGGCAAAAATAGAATATGTTGAGGGGGAGGCTTCCTTTGCGTCCCAAAATCAGATAAAATGCGCGGACAGACTTTTTGATTTTGACGCCTGCATAATTGCAAGCGGCACGCAGCCCTTTTATCCCGCGCCGTTTGACAAATATAAAGATAGACTTTTGGACAACGGCAATATTTTTGATTTGCAAAAAATACCCGCCTCTTTGGCGATAATAGGCGGCGGCGTAATAGGGTGCGAGTTTGCCTGCATTTTCAACGCGCTGGGCTGCAAAGTTACGATTATAGAAATGCTGCCGACTATTCTTGCCGCCGAAGAAGAGGCTTCTGTGCGCGTGCTTGAGAGCGCGCTTAAAAAGCGCGGGGTGGAAATCTTATGTTCGCGCTCTGCAAAAGATATTTCTTTTGACGGCGGCGTAAAAACGCTTTTGCTTGACGACGGCTCTTCGCTTAAAGCGCAGGAGGTTTTGGTAGCCGTCGGCAGAACGGTTGATTTAAGCGCGCTTAATTTAGATGTTTTAGGGGTTGAGTGGAACAGAAAAGGCGTTAAAGTAAACCCCGAGACTTTACAGTTAAAAGATAATATTTACGCCGTGGGAGATGTTAACGGCCTTTGCCTTCTTGCCCATGCGGCCGAAGCGCAAGGCGAAATTGCCGTCAAAAATATAATGGGGCAAATTGCGCGCTATGATAACGATTTAGTGCCCAAAGCCGTTTATACTTGGCCCGAAGTGGCCTCCGTAGGCCTTACAAAGAAGGAAGCTTTGGCGCGCGGGCTGGAGGTAAAGACGCAAAAAAGTTTTCTCTTGGCAAACGGGCGCGCGCTTTCGCAGGACGAGGCAGAGGGCTTTGTTCAGCTTGTAAGCGCCGCCGGCAGCGGCAAGCTTTTGGGCGCGCAAATGGCCGGCGTTTACGCCTCGGAGCTTATTTCTATTGCTCTCATTGCAATTAAAGCGGGCCTTACGGTGGAAGAGCTTGCCCAAACCGTATTTCCTCATCCGACGGTGTCTGAGGCCATAAAAACGGCCGCCGCCGCACCTGCGCGCTAGCGCGCCCTGCGGCTTAATAGCGTTTTTAGGCGGCAAAAAAGCCCCGCTTTGAGCGGGGCTTTTTTGCGAAGCGAAAACTTTTAGAAATGCGTTGTGCTGAAGAAAGATTCTTCAACGCTTTCTTTCTTTTCGTAGGAACGCTGGACGGCTTCTTCCAAAGAATTTATCGGTATTCTGCCCTGATCCAAAACGTGTTTGTGGAAATAAAGGAGATTAAAATCCTTGCCGAATTTCTTTTGATATTTTTCTTTAACGCGCTTAAATTCCCTTGCGCCCAAGACGGCGGCTAAATCTTCAAGCGGGTGCACGGCAAGGGTATTGACTGCGGCGGTGGCTTCTTCCTCTTTAATACCGGCTGCTTTTATGTAGTCAATGGCCTGCGTGTAAGTGAAATCTTTTGCCTGCATTTTAATATCGGCCATGGCAAAAACCGATTTTTTATAATTGTACCACGCCAGATTAAGCGCGTCTTCGTTGCTGTTAAGATAGCCGACGTCTTTTGCCGTCTCAAGCGCATATTTAACCCAGCCGTTTGCAAAAAAGATATCTTCCGACATTTTGCGTATCATTATAACGGGCTCGTCGGTCAGGGAATACATGAGGTTTTTACCCGGCGTAATATTTTCCGCCGCGCTTAATTTAATGTCTGCGTAAGTGAAATTCTGGGGCAAAATTTCATCGGCTTTTTTATATTCCGGCAGGGCTACAAGCACGTCTCCTTTCTGTTTGTTTACAAGCGGATAGGGCGGCAGATAAGTTACGGTTTGGAAAGGCTGCTCCAAATATCTGGGCGCAGGCGCGATTATTACCTGCGCGTCGCTGGCGGGGAAAGCTTTGTGCTCGTAGAAATACGAAGTGGCCTCGCTGAAACTGTCGGAATAAGCGTTAAGGACCTCTTTATATTGAGGATGCTCCTTAAAAGTCGCGTCGGCAAAATAATAATCGGAAGCGTTTATCTCAATAATGCCCTTTTTGTTTGTGCGGTTTGCCTTTTCGGTTTCGTCTAAAGAAGGTTCCACGATAGGCGTTAAAGCCGCGCGCAGTTTATCTTTAGCGTCGTCCATCTCGTCGTCTAAAATGCGTATAATTTTTGAGTAAGAAATATTATTTTGGTAAATGTCGTTTACCAAGCGCATATAATTATCCTTGCCCATGCGGAAATCAACATAATCTTTTTGAGCAAAGCGGTCTTCAAGATATTGGCGGTAATTTCTTATGGCTTCTTTTGCGCTCACGGATACTTTTTTTATCTGCTCGCGCGTATAATCTTCTTTGGCCATTTTATCAAGCAGGTAGGTTATGTCGTCAAAGGAATTATACGCTACGGAAGCTTCCATAACGGCCATCTTTACAAAAATATCGGGCGGGTTGCTTAAGTTTCCGTTTGCGGAATCCAAAACCTGCGGCAGCATCTCAAGCCTTCTTAAGGCTGCTTGCAGCCTGTCCTGCACCGGCATAAAATCTTTAAGCAGCACGTCGTAAATGGAGTTTATGCTCCTGAGATAAAAAAGAGGATTCTTCGTAAGCTGGCTTTGGGTGTCCAACTCAAAAAGTTTTTTATTTACGAGTTCGCAAAGTATGTAATAATCTATTTTTTTATCGGAAGAAAGGTTTTTTGGTTTTATGCTTTCCAAAGCTTTTTGTAAAGAGAGGAGGGCTTCTTTTCTCTCTTTTTCCGTCTGGGAGTCGCGCGGATCCAGTGTGGAGTGATAGTTTTCCACGCCGAGTCTTGTTGCGTACTCCGGATAATAATCGGTTACGAAGGCAAGGTATTTATTGCCAAGTTCGTCCACCCGATAGTCGGCCAAAAGGGTGCGCGTTTCATCTTCGGTTTTGGCCCAGCATGAAGGCGGCATTAAGATGGCTGAGAGTAAGAGCGCGGCTAAAGACAGATAAAAGTATTTTTTCATAATAATCCTCTTTTTATTTTTTTTGCTGCGTTTTTATGCGTCTGAGAATATAAGTTATTTTATCACTTTTTATATTCTTTTGCATAATAACAACATATTTTGCGGCGGTTTAACGTGCGCCGCCCGAAATCAGCTGCCCAGCGTTACCGTGGCATTCTTATATTTAGAACTCATAGAACTTATACAGGCGCTGTCGGGGCAGATTATTGTGCCGGCGTAAGCGCTGTTAAAGGCCGCTGTGGAATAATGGGAATCCAGCGTAATAACGGTGGCCGCATTGCCGGTAAAGGAGGTCATATTGTTGCAAGCCCTGTCCCCGCTGCATTCAAGCGAGGTAAAATTTGTCCCGCTTAAAGAAGACATAGAGTAGCAGGAATAATCCCCGTTACAGTTAAGCGAAGTTAAATTTTGCCCGTCTAGCGAGTTCATATTAAAACAGGAGCGCGCGCCCTCGCAGGTCAGGGAGGTAAGGCTTTCGCCCGTTAGCGCGGTCATGAGGGAGCAGGCATTGCTCCCCGTGCAGTTAAGGGTTTGCAAATTATCGCCCGTAAAGGATTTCATATATGAGCAGGCAGTTGATCCTTCGCAGCTGAGTTCGGTCAAATAATCGCTGTTGAAAGACTGCATATTATTGCATGCGTAATCGCCTTGGCATACCAGTTTTGATATATTGCTGCCGGTAAGCGCCGTTAAATTATTGCAGACGGAAAACCCTTGGCAGTCCAGCGTTTCCAAGTTTTCGCCGGTAAAGGAAGTCATATTGTAGCAGGCGCGGTCCCCGTTGCAGACAAGCGAAGTTAAATTACTGCCGGTCATAGACATATCGCGGCAGGAATTTTCGCCATGACAGGTAAGTTCGGTGGTGTCTGCCCCTACCACGCAGGAGTTTGAGGTGCAGGTCTGGGAAACCTCCTCGGACAAATTACAGGTTTCCAAATTAAGTTTATCGCAAAAGCTTGTATCGGTTTTTTGATAACAGCATATGCGCCCGTCGTCGTAGTATTTGCCCAAAACATAACTGCCGTCGTTGCGCGCGGCTTTTACCACGCCTTTACCCCTTTCCGTACCGTTCAAAGTTACGTCAAAATATTTGAGGGTTAAAGTTTTGTCCTGCGCGTATTGCCCATGCTTGTCGGCAAAATTTTCCTCAAGTTCGCTGTAGTCCATGGTGTAGCGGCCGGCGGCCATAAAGAAACTTTGCTCCGCCGCGGCGATGCTGCCCAAAACGTTTAGAGCTGTTGCGGCCTGACTTTTTTCCACCGCTTTGCGATATATCGGCATTGCTACGGCGGTAAGTGTTGCTATTATAAGTACTACTATCAATGTTTCTATTAAAGTAAATGCCTTTTTTGAGCGTCTTCTTTTAATATACGTATTTATCATAAGTCCCCTTTTTATAGTAATTAAAAGATGGGCGGTTTTACGCGTCCTCTTTAAGAAAGCTTAAATTATAGATTCCCCTGCCTTTATTGTATCAAAAATAATGGGAAAGCAAAAAAGCGCGTCGCAGGGCATAGCTAAGACACTAAAAAAATGTTGAAAATATTGTCCCGATAGAATAATTTTGTTATAATCTCTATACAGGGCCATTAGCTCAGCTGGTAGAGCAGACGCCTCTTAAGCGTAAGGTCACAAGTTCGAACCTTGTATGGCCCACTTCCTTTAGAATGCTCTTACGGACGGATGGCGGAATTGGCAGACGCGTACGGCTTAGGACCGTATGGAGCAATCCTTGAGGGTTCAAGTCCCTCTCCGTCCATAAGTCCAAAAATTTGAGGAGAACTTAAATGTCGAATTTCACAACTGCGCAGGATAATGAAGTGTCGGTAAAAGAATTGGAAAAGAAAGGCTGCAGCGTAACTTTAGAGGTTACGGCAAAGCCTTCCTTGATAAATAAGTGTATGCAGGACGCGCTCATCCAAGTGCAGTCGCGCGCCCAGCTTCAGGGTTTTAGGACGGGCAAAGTACCGTTAAATTTAGTTAAGCAGAATTTCGGCCGTCATATACAGGAAAGGCTTGCCGATATGGTGTTGAGGGCTGCTTCGGCAAAAGCTTTGGAGAAATCAAAGTTACAGGCCGTTATGGTACCGTCCGTCTCAAAAGCCGATTTTACTTCTTTGGAAGAAAATAAACCCTTCACTTTCCAACTGGCTGTTGATACCCCTCCGACTTTTGGTGTTAAAGGCTACACGGGCATAGAAGTAACAAAAAAGACCTCAACGGTAAGCGAAGAAGATATTAAAAAACATATAGACCAAGTTCTTGAGCATAATTCCCGCCTTGAAAGCGAAGCCGAAGGCGCGGTCGTAGGCGATACTAATTTTGCCGTTGTAAAATATAAAGGCTCAAAAGACGGCGTTGAGGATAAAAAATACTCAGCCGAGAGTGAGCTTATTGATATGTCGGCCCCGCAGGCCATAGACGGCCTTGCAGAAGCTGTTAAAGGCGCAAAAAAAGGCGAAGTAAAAGAATTTGAAGCTAAATTAGACGACGGCACGGTGAAATTTACCGTAACGGTTGAAGATATTAAGAAAAAAGTTTCTCCCGCGTTTGACGACGCTTTTGCCAAAGATATGGGCTTTGAAACCGTTGAAAAGATGAAAGAAGCCGTAAAAACCAATTTGGAAAAAGAGGCCCTTGCCGCCAGCGAAAACGACGTTGTTGCGCAGATAGAAAACGCCCTCTTAAAAGCCAATTCCTTTGAAATCCCGCAGTCTTTGCTTGACTATCACACACAGCTTGCCGTTGATAATTTTGTGCAAAGGATGTTCGGCGCTCAGCAAATGCCCGAAGAGAACAAAAAAGCATTTGCCGAAAAAATGCGCCCCAATGTGGAAAGGGATCTTAAAATCGGCTATATCGTAAACGCGATAGAGAAGAAAGAAAATATCCAGCCCACCGAAGAAGAATTTAAGGCCGAGCTTGATAAAACTTTAGAGGCAAACCCCTCCCAAAAAGATAAAATCAACGCGTTCTTTACCGAAAGAAAGGCCGACATTATGGCTACTTTGGGGGAGCGTAAGGTTTTTACTTTCCTTAAGGAAAAGGCCAAAATCAAATAAATTTAGTATTTGCGGAGCGGGTTTGAAAAAGCCCGCTCCCTTTACTTACGCGCGCGTAATTTAATAAAATAAGATATGGGATTATTTCCGATAATAGTTTCAGCCCCGTCGGGCGGGGGCAAAACTTCAATAGTCCAAAGCCTGCTTGAGGCCGACAGAGGCCTCCTGCGCGTAATTACGGCTACAACCCGCGCCCCCCGCGCGGGCGAAAAAAACGGCAGAGATTATTATTTTTGGTCCGCCGCGGAATTTGAGAAAGCCATAAAAAAGCATGAGATGGCCGAATGGGCTAAAATACACACCCACTATTACGGCATACCCAAAAGCTCCGTAGAAAATATTCTTAAACGAAACAAATGTCCCGTTTTGGTAATTGACGTGCAGGGTGCAAAAACAATCAAAAAAATATATCCGGACGCGGTTTCAATTTTTATTACCCCGTCTTCTCTTAAAGAACTCAAAAAAAGGATTTGCGCCAGAAACGACGGCACAAAAAACATAGAACTGCGCCTAAAGACCGCGCAGAGGGAATTAAAAGAAATAAAGCGTTACGACTATCTTGTCCTCAACGATATTTTTGAACAGGCCGTTTTGGACTGCCTTATAATAATACAGGCCCAGCGGCACAATATAAAGTACTTAAAAGATTTGAAAATATAAAGTAATACGGGAGATTAAAATGGCAATACAAGACAGTGATTTTGAACATAGACTTGTTGACTACGAGGGAGATAAATACGACATAGTAGTTTTGGCTTCCATGTGGGCAAAAGTGTTAAAGAGAAAAAGCGAATATAAAAACGAGCCCGACGCCACCGTAATCAAAGTAGCTTTAGACGATATTTTAAGCGGTAAAGTTACAAAAGAGGTTATCTTAAAAGGCTCAACGGAAGCCGTCGCCGCGCAAAAGCGCGAGGAAGAAGAAGCCCGCAAAGAAGCCGAAAGAAAAGCAAAAGAGCCTCTTAAATTATAAGCTGATGAAAAAAGAGCTGCAAACCATAGTAAAAGACCTTAAAACTTTTTTGAGCGCGGCGCAGGAAGACGATTTTACGCCTTCGCGCCGCCTCAGTGAAATTGTGCCCGCAAAGCCCTTGCGCAGGGCAAAAAGCAAGAAGTCATCAGCCAAAATCCCAGCCGAAACACAAATCCCCCGAGAGCAGACTACCCAGCTTTCCGCCGAACTTTCAGATGAAAATATAATTTCGGACGGACGGGCGGAGCAGCCTGAACAATTTGAGCAGCCCTCCTCGGCGGTATCTGCGTCTGCCTCCGCCTCTGAAAAACAAACGCTTTTAGAAGAACTGGCGCACAAAATAATTAACTGTCAGCGCTGCGAACTTGGCTTAACGCGCATAAAAGCCGTCCCTGGCGAAGGAAACGCCGACACCAAACTTATGTTTATAGGCGAAGGCCCAGGCTACGATGAAGACAGGCAGGGCAGGCCTTTTGTGGGCCGCGCGGGCCAGCTTCTTGATAAAATAATTATCGCAATGGGCTTTACGCGGGGGGAGGTTTTTATAGGCAATATGGTAAAGTGCCACCCGATGATAGACGCTTCAAACCCGCAAAAGCACGGCAACGACCGCGCGCCCAAACCAGAAGAAATTGCTTTTTGCAGACGCTATATTGAGCAGCAGATAAACATAATTTCCCCAGATTACATTGTGGCCTTAGGCGGCGTAGCCGCAAAAAGTTTAATACGCGATACGGCAAGTTTAAGCTCTCTTCGCGGGCAGATTTTTGATTTGGAACTTACTACGGTTGAACTTAAAAAGCCGATAAAGATAATAGCCACCTATCACCCTGCGGCCCTTCTTAGAAACCCCAATTGGAAGAAAGACGCCTGGGCTGACTTAAAGATGCTTCTTAACGCTATGGGGCGCAAACCTGCGTCCGCAAAATAAATGCGGCAAACAAAACCGCGCTTAAAATCGTAAAATATAAAATAGTAAACGCAGAAAGGATAAAATTTATGAACGTATCCGTGGCCTTTTCTCTTGCTTTGGATAAAACTTTTGATTATATTTTGCCGCCCGCTTTGGAGGGCGCGGCAAAAGAAGGCCTGCGCGTAAAAGCGCCTTTCGGTAAATCTCTGAGGACGGGCGTTTTGGTAAAACTTGATACAAAACCTAAATTGCCAAAAGGCGTCAGACTTAAAGAAATAGCGGAAATTATTGACGAAGAAGTCTATTTCGGTCCGGATTTATTTGCTCTGGCGGATTTTCTTTGCGCGTCTTACGCAAACACCTTAGGCCAGGCCTTAGACGCGCTTTTGCCCGATATTATTTCCCCCAAAATATTTGCCGCCGATTCTAAAAAAGCGGCTAAAAAAACGGAGGAGGAAGAACTTTCCCTCCCGCTTTTTTACGGCGAAGGCGCCTTAAGCGCAAAGCAAAAATCCGCCGTTGAAACCGCCAAAGAAAATAACGCCGTTTTGTTTTTTGACGACTTTCGCCTTCCTTTAAGCCAAGGCGCGCTTTTGGCCGCGCTTAATTTTGCCTTTGAAGTTTTTTGCGGCGGCGCGCAGGTTCTTATTTTAACGCCCGATGTTGTAAGTTCTTCATCGGCAATAGCTTTGGTAAAGCAAAAATTTCGCGGACAAAACATATATATGTGGCACGGCAAAGTTCCCGTAAGCGAAAAAAAACGCGCCGCCGCCGCCCTTCTTAAAGGGGAGCCCTGTGTAATAATAGGCGCGCCTTCGGCAAGTCTGCTGACTTTTAAGAATTTGGGCCTTGTTATAATGCTTGATGAGGAAGATAAAATTTATAAGCGCGAAGATATGCGCCCTTATTACCACGCGCGCGACGTGATTTTACTGCGCGCGGCTTTGCTCAAAGCAAAAGCTATTTTAATTTCAAAAACGCCTTCGGCCGAAACGCTTTTCCTTGCGCAGGAAGGCAAAATAAAATGTTTTGATTTCAACGATTATGGCCCAAAACAACCCTCCGATATAACTGCGTCGGCGCGCGTGCAGATTATTTTGGAGCATAAAAGCAGCAAGTGGAGCAGGTTTTACTGCCAAAATCTTCTTGAAACTTTACGCCAAAATTTTCTTTCGGGCAAGAAAGCTTTACTGATAATAAATCGTCTTGGTTTTAGCGGGGCATACTCCTGCTTAAACTGCGGCGCTCTGCTCAAATGTCCTAAGTGCGGGGGGGTGCTGCGCTGCTCTGAGGGAAATAAAGATATTATGGCCTGCAAATGCGGGTATAAAACCTCATTGTCTTCTCAAAAATGTTCTGTCTGCGCAAATGAAATCTGGCGGCCTTTAAGCGGCGGCACGCAGGGCGCTTTTGACGATATAAAAAAACTTCTGCCGCAGGCAAAAGTGTGCAGGCTTGATTCGCAAACTTTTGAGGGCTCCCAAAACGGCGCGTTTAAGGAGGCCGATATTATAATAGGCACTAATTTGGCCTTAAACGCGGATTTTGAAAACGGAAAAATCGGTCTTTGCGCCGTTTTAGACGCAGATATGGAATTAAACCGTCCCGATTTTCGGGCTTCGGAACGTTTTGCGCAAATGATATTTTCGCTTAAAAATTTGCTTTTATCTTCGGGCGGCGGCAAATTATTTGTGCAAAGCGCTCAGGGGCCGGAACTTGATGTTGCGTGGCTCAAAGATGATAATTATCTTAACTTTGCGCGCGAAGAGCTTGCCTTGAGAAAAGAATTTAATTACCCGCCTTACGTTAAATTGGTAAAAATTCTGCTTACGTCCAAAAATCAAAAGGAGTTGGAGTCTTCCTGCGAGCTTATTTCAAAAACGATAGAAGAAATTTACGGCTCCTCAGTTCAAGCAGAAGGCTGCGCGTCTTCGTACGGGCTCTCGCGTTTTTCAAAAGAAAAACAAAAATATATTTTGGTAAAAGTTAAAGACAAAAATATTTTAAGCGGTTTTATAAAAACGCTTAAAGCTTCTTCCTCGTCTAAAACGCAGGTAAAGATTATCGCAGATCCCTACTTTTTTTAACCGATATTCTTTTGTAAATAAAAAAGGGCGCAGATTTGATATCTGCGCCCTTTTTTGTAAAAGCGTAAAACGCTTAATAGTATTTTTTGCTCATTTCCTCAAGCGTAACGTAATCCACTTTCCCGTTGCCCATAAGGGGTATGCTTTCAACTATTTCAATGCGTCTTGGTATCCAAAGGTCTGTAAAACCCTGCTCGCGCATAGCGTCCTGCAATTGTTTGGGGTCAAGGGACGGGTGGGTTGTGTAGATCAGGATTTGCTCCCCGCGTTTTTCATCGGGCAGATGGACGGCTGCGTGCATATAATCGGGCCATTTCTTTAACAGCGCATTTTCCACCGCGCTCAGGGAAATCATTTCGCCCGCTATTTTGGCAAAGCGTTTTGCGCGTCCTTGTATGCTAAAAAATCCTTCATCGTCCACCTTAACAATATCGCCGGTGTCATACCAGCCGTCTTTAAGCGGCTGCAAAACGCCGGGTTTGTCTTCTTTAAGGTAGCCAAGCATAATGTTATCGCCTTTAATTACAAACTCGCCGCCTTCTTCTATGCCGTCTACGGGCACTACTTTATACTCAATACCCGGGAAGATGCGCCCCACCGTCCCGCGCTTAAAGTGCATAGGCGTATTAAGCGTAACTACGGGGGAGGCTTCCGTCGTGCCGTAGGCTTCCAAAATCCTTATGCCGAACTTTTCGGACCAGATTTTGAAAGTTTCGTCCTTTAATTTTTCCCCGCCCATGCCGATGTATTTTATGTTATAGAAATCATACGGGTGGGCCATTTTTGCATATGCGGCCAAAAATGTATCGGTGCCGAAGAACACGCTTGCGTTTCTGTCATAAATAAGCTCTGGCACAACTTTATAGTGCAGCGGCGAGGGGTATAAAAATACCGAAGCCCCGCTTAAAAGCGGCATAAACAATCCGCAGACCAATCCGAAAGAGTGGAACATAGGCAAAGCGTTAAAGAAAGTATCCTGAAGCCCGAAAGTTAGGAAACTTAACATCTGGTGTTTGTTTGCGTGTATATTGCGATGGCTTAGCACCACGCCTTTGGGGCAGCCTTCCGATCCGCTTGTAAATAAGACGACGGCGGGCAAATTAGCGTCGGGATTTGTGTTTGTACGCTTAAATGCGCGGTAGGGGAATTTGCCTTGGGCCAGCGCGCGCAGCTTGTCGGCAAGCGTGATAGTTTTTTGTATATCTTCAAGATAGACCACCGTGATGCCGTTTTTTTCCATAGCGTCAACAATAGGCTGCAGCTCGGCCTTTGCAACAACAAGGCGCGAGGTTATGACCGTCTTTAAGACAGCCGAGCGGCAGCAAGATAAAATATTTTTTATCCCCGAAGAAAAGTTTATCATAGCCGGCACTCTTCCGTAAGCCATCATTGCAAATACGCTCACCGCGCAGGCGTTTGCATTGGGCAGCATTATGCCCACATATTCCCCGGACTTTGTAAATTTTGTAAATTTTCTGCCCAGCAGAAAAGAAGCTATAAGCAAAGTGCTAAAAGTAATAGGTTTTCTTTGTATATCCTCAAGCGCCCTTGCGCCGCGGCCCGTTAAGTCAGAAGCTTCTATCAGCCCACGGAACAAATTTACGTCTGCGCTTTGGCTTTTGTACTTCATATAGCACATCAAATCGTAAACTCTGTCTTCGGCGCAGTAGCGGCGTTCTTTGCCCTTTAGGTCTTCGGGCAGGTTTAGGTTCACGGCGGGCAAAATGTTTATTGTAAACTGTACATTAGAGGGCAAATGCCTTAACTTGCGGCCAAAATACGCCCAGCGCGAGTATTGTGTGCCCTGTATAAACAGCGGCAGGATTTTTGCGCCGGAGTGCTCTGCAATCATAGCGGGGCCCGGGTAGATTTTCATCAGCCCGCCCGTAGTAGAAATGCGCCCCTCGGGGAAGATTACCATCTTTTTGCCCTTTTTAATTTCGTCAATAATTGTTTTTACGGCAATAGCGTTGGTCGGATCTACGGGTATATGCTTTACAAAGCGCAGAAAGAATTTAACCCAAAATCTTTTGGCTATGGTACTGTCCACCACAAAAGTAATATCGTCGGGCAGGAAGGCGCCTATTAAAAGCGGGTCCAGAAAAGAGTTATTATTGGCAAGGATAATTGTTTTTTCTTCGGCGGCTTTCTGGTAGTTTTCCAAACCTTGCAATTTTATTTTATAGAAGAAATTGAGTAAAAAGAACATTACTGAACGCACTACGTAATCAGGCAGCAGCGCGCAGATATAAAGGGCTACCACAAGGTTTACTGCGGCAAGTATGGCCAAAACGGCCGCCGTGCCAAAGCCAAGATAAAGCAGCAGGAAGGAGAAGATGCTGCCTGCCACCATAAAAGCGGAATTAAGCAGCATGCTTACGCCGATAACGCGTGAGCGCGTTGCGTCCGTGCAGGAAGCCTGAAGCATCGCATTAAGAGGAACTATATAAAGCCCTGCGCTTACCGATAATATAAATAAGTCAAGAGACAGCCTTATGCCAGTAAAAGTGGTAAGGAAAGTCTTTAAGGTTATGTCGGCGCTGCCTTCGGGGAACAGGGCGATTACTATTGCCAAATCCAGCATGGCAATTGACATCAAAACGGCGCTAAGCGGCACGTATTTTATGCTTACGTCGCCTTTAAGCAGTTTGCTGCAGCCCAGCGCGCCCAAGATAAGGCCGACGGCAAAAACGGTCAAAAGGTAATTTGACAGGGCGTCTGTTCCATGCAAAACATTGCTTGAAAGATCCGGCAGCTGCGAGAGCAGGGCCGCCCCGAGTATCCAAAACCACGATATTGCCAGTATATCCAAATAGATAGGTTTTGCGCGGCGCACGACCTTAAAATTACGCAAAATACTTCTAAAGATATTTGTGTGTATTATTATTGAAGGCGCGGCCCCTTTGGAATAATCTATAAGGTAAGTGCACAGGAAACCTATTAAGGCGCAAAGTATCATTGTTGAGCAAAGCGCGTTAAGCCCCAAATGCTGGGTAGAAATCAGCAGTCCGCCCAGTAAAGTGCCCAGCAGAATGGCGGCGTAGCGGATAGATTCCATAAATCCGTTTGCGCCTATAAGCTGCTGGCGCTTTAATATTTGCGGCAGTATGCTGTATTTAACGGTGCTGAAAAACGCGCCCTGCGCCCCCATAAAAAACAGAACGCAGATAAGCAGGTAAGGGCTTTTTAAGTAAAAAGCCAAAGCCGCAAACAGGGCGGTAAAAACTTCGGTAAGTTTTATTATGCGGATAACGGAAGTCTTGCTGTATTTATCGGCTATTTCGCCGCCGAGAACCGAGAACAGGAAAAACGGCAGCATATAAACCGCTAAAGCCGTGGTTAAGACAGAAGAAGCATTACCATCCCCCGCTGTATAAGCCGCCTGATATGTTATAAAAGCGGCGAATGCCGTTCTAAACAGGGTATCGTTAAAAGTACCGGCGGCCTGCGCCGCGAAAAGCCCGTCAAAATTCTTTCTCAAAAACACATTTAATAACTTTTTCATATTCCTCTATTATATAAAATAGAGCGCCTCGCTTTTTATGCGGGACGCTCTATTTTTATTATTGAAAATTATCCTCAAGATTAAAACTTCCCCTTTTTGTTGTCTTTAAGAGACTGGGCAAGTTCCTTAAGTTTCCTTTGCTCTTCCGTAGATTTGCGGTTGGCTTTCAGGGAGGCTTCCTCCTCTTTTTGTTTGAGTAAATTTACAAGCTTCGGGTTAGTGTTTTCCCTTATTGCAATATCGCGGGCAGTCATGCCGTATTTATCTTTCAAGGCAACTTTTGCACCGGCGGCAATAAGCGCTTGGGCGTTATTAAAGTCGTCAATACCGTTGATGCCGAAAGCGGTTATATGAAGCGGGGTTCTTTTTTCAAAATTTAATGCGTTAACTTTTGCCTTAGCTTTTATTAAACCTTTAAGGGAAGAAGTTATACCGCGCGCGGCGGCAAAGTGCAACGGCGTGTTGTAATCTTTATCATACACATTGACATTTGGTTTTCGTTCATCGGCAAGAACCCAGTCAATAATATTTTGATCCAAATCGGGCACTTGCGCGAGCATAAAAATAGCCGCGCCGTTGTTAAAGTTTACATCGGCGCCCTGCGCTAACAAAAGAAATACTTCGGCAGTGCTTTTAAGGAATATTGCGACGGGCAAACGGTTGGAGGGGGTATCCTCCTGCTCGGCGGCGATTTGATTTTTAATTTTATTTTTCGTATTTTGCGCGAAGGAGAAAGAGGCCGTGCCCTGTAGCAGCAAAGCAATAATAAAAACGGAAATAAATTTTGCTTTCATAGTTATTCTTCAGTTTCAAGATAACAAATAATACTTTTATAGTTTATTTTGTTTGGAGCAATTAGTCAAGGACCAAAGGGCCCAGAGGCGGGTAGGCCCTTTGGGCAATTAGTAGCTAATTTATGTTAATGAGATATTGCGCATCGTAACTATATCGGAATTATATTAGCGCGGTGGCGGCACGCGTGAGCGTGCGAGTCAAGAAAAAAAGATGTTGGCTGTAAAATGTTAGAACACGAGGTTTTGGATTATCTGCGCCATCGCCGTAAGAGAACGGTAGCGATGGCTTATTTGATTTTTTTCATCAGGCGTAAGCTCCGCCATTGTTTTGCCGAGTTCTTTGACGATAAAAAGCGGATCGTAGCCAAAGCCGCCTTCGCCGCGATATCCGTCAGCGATGTGCCCCTCAACGCTGCCTTCGCGGCAGATAATTTCGCTGCCCGCGTGGCTTACGCCGCCCGCGTGGCTTACGCCGCCTGCGTGGCTCACGCTACCCGCGCCGCGAGGCAAGGCAAGGCAAGATACCGTCATAAAGCGCGCGGTTCTGCTTTCAAAGGGCACAGCTTCAAGTTCGCGTAAAAGTTTTTCGTTATTGGCCTTATAGTCGTGCTGCGGGCCGGCGTAGCGCGCGCTTAAAACGCCCGGCGCGCCGCCAAGAAAATCAACTATCAAACCCGTATCGTCGGCAAGGGAGGCAAGGCCCGTAAAATCTCGCGCGGCAACGGCTTTCAGTACGGCGTTTTCCTCAAGGGTGGCGCCGCTTTCTTCCACTTCCTTAAAGGCGGGAAATTGTTTCAAAGAAAGATACTCAATTTGGCGTCCCTGCGCGTCAAGGGCGGGCAGGATTTGCAGCATCTCGCCAAGCTTGTGGGGGTTTGTTGTGGCAATGACTATTTGCATTAAGCCTTTAAGTCCTCTATGGATACTTTTACCTGATTTTCGCGCAGCAGCATCTGCTCCAGTTCTTCTTTTGCTTTTTGCACCTGTTCGGCGGGCGCGTTTTCCAGAAAGTTTTTGTTATCCAGCATGCGTCGTCTGTTTAATATTCCGTTTTGCACTATGGCAAGTTCCTTTTCAAGGCGTTGCTTTTCCTTATCAAAGTCAATTAGGCCCTCAAGCGGGATATAAATCGTAACTGTGCCGAAGACGGCCGTTGCCGCCTGTTTGGGCTTTTGCGTTTTGGGCGCAATTTCAAGTTCGCTTACTTTTGCAAGAGAGGTTATATAGCGCGCGTAAGTTTTGATTACGGCGGCTTCCTGTCCGTCGGCGTTAATGAACGCTTTTATCTTAAGCGCGGGCGGCACGTTAAACTGGCTTCTTACGGTCCTTATCTGCGTTACCGCGCCCTGCAAAAGTTCCATTTGTTTTAAGGCCTCCTCATTTACGCGCGCGCAAACGCAGGAGGGGTAAGTTTCTTCTATCAAAAACTCTTTTGAAGTCGGCAGATATTTTTTGAAGCTTGCATA
>CAZNCX010000015.1:0-11661 GCA_964571655.1 uncultured Elusimicrobium sp.
ACGATACGCAAGCAACGGAAAAGCAAAAATTTACCCAAATATGGAAAATTGTGCGCCTAAAACAAGCTGCTGTTAGCGTCAACCCGTCGTTTATGTCGTTTATCTCTTGCGAAAAAACGCCTAAATTTATATTATGAATGTATGCCAACACTAACCACCAGCATAATAATCTTCGCCGTATGCCTGGTTTTGCTTTTCTTCTTTATAGCAAAATACCGCAAGGCCGGCGCCCAAGACGAGGAAGATAACTTCAACCTGCTTGAGGAAGTTTCCGCCGCCGCGGGCGAGGCCGCGCCTTACGCAAAACGCCTGCTCGCAAAAAATACCGGCGTCGGCGCAAGGGAGATTTTTGACCTCAAAGAAAAGGTAAAAGAACTTTCTTACCATCTTGAAGAACTTAAACTTCTTGAAGAAAAAAGAAACGGAGAACTTTCAAAAAGCATAACTAAACTTGAGCAACGCATAATTACTTTTGAAAACGAATACGTAAACAAGCTGCAACCTGCCCTGTCGGGTCTTATAAGCGAACTTGAAAATATACAGCAGGCAAAAAAATAATATTAAATTCCCTATTAAAAATAAAAAACATTCCCCTTAGAAGATTTTAAGGGGAATATTTTTTTGAGCACAAATTATTGCACGCGCCGCAATTGGCGCATGCGCGGGAAATAAGCTAAAATATATAATATGAAACTTAAAATTCCCACCCGATTTACGGCTTTTTTCACTTTTGCTTTAAGCAACGCCCTATTTTTGGCTTTGCTGAGATTTGTTTTTTACTTCATAAATAAGCCGGAGCAATCCCTTTCCCCCAAATGGGTGTATGAGGCTTTTTCCGTCGGGCTGCGTTTTGATTTAAGAATAGCTTTTATCTTCAGTCTGCCGCTTGGCGTTGCGCTGATGCTGCCTTACAAAAAATTTATGCGGCCGCTTATTTCCATAATATACGCTTTTGCCTTTTGCCTTATGCTGCTTGTTTATTTTATTGACTTTGGCTACTGGAGTTATCTGGGAGAAAGACTTAATTCCTATATAATAGAGCTTGCCGCAAACGGGACGACTTCGCTTGAAATGGTATGGCAAAGCTACCCTATAACCATAGGCGCCCTTGCGCTGCTTGCCGCTTTCTTTGCCTTCTATTTATTTACCAAAAAAGTTGTCGGTTTTGCTTACAGCAAGACGGCGGCAAAAAAACAATACTGGTACGTTCTGCCGGCGCTTTTGATAACGGCCGCTTTTATACACGGCAGATTTTCGCAGTATCCTTTGAGGTGGAGCAACGCTTATTTTACCAATAACTCTTTTATAACGGCGCTTTCTCTTAACCCTTTGCAAAACCTCGTAGATACTTATACTTTTGCCCTGCAGGGGCAGGGTTTTGACGAAGAAAAAACGCGCCGTTTTTATAAAGCCGCGGCCGATTATTTAGGCGTAAAAGAGCCAAATGAAAATACGCTTAACTTCAACCGCTATTTTGCCCAAAAAGAAGGCGGGGCAAAAAAATATAATATCGTAATAATAATCACGGAATCGCTTTCTTTTGACAAAACTTCCTTTGCCGTCCCGCAGATTGACGCTACGCATTATATAGCCCAGCTTGCCAAACAGGGCACTCTTTTTACCAATTTCTACACCCCCGCCGCGGGCACGGCAAAGGGCGTTTTTGCGACGGTGGCGGGTTTGGTGGATACTTCTACCGTAAAGACCTCCTCGCGCAACCCGATGATTGTTACGCAGCATTCCCTGTTAAATGATTTGAAAGGATACCGCCGCATGTACTTTATAGGCGGCAGCACAAACTGGGGTAATATAAGAGGGCTTTTGCAGCACAATATTGAAGGGCTTGAGATTTTTGAGGAAGGCTCTTACGGCACGCTTAGCCGCACCGACGTTTGGGGTATTTCCGATCTTGATATGTTCCGCTTTGCGGCCAAGGAATTAAACAAAAGTTCCCAGCCTTTTGCGGCTATTTTACAAACAGCCGGATTCCACCGCCCCTACACAATCCCCAAAGACAGGGGTACTTTTGAGATTAAAGATATAGACGACGAGGAGATAAAAACTTACGGTTTCAGCGGGAAGGAAGAATATAACTCCATGCGCTTTCAGGATTACGCTATGGGGGAATTTTTTAATCTGATTAAAGACGACGATTTTTATAAAAATACCATCTTCTTTATCTACGGCGACCACGGGCTTACCGTGCATACTTCGCGCGGAACAAGCAAAGCTTCGCTTGATTTGGAACTGACGACCAATCATACGCCTCTTATAGTTTTTGGGCCCTCTGTCCCCCGCGGAGTAGACGAGCAGGCCGCAAGCCAGGCCGATATTACCGCAACGGCCGCAGGGCTGCTTGGCATAGAGCATACCCAAACGGCCATAGGCAAAAATATTTTTGACAAAACTCAAGGGCCGCGCGGAGCGTTTATCTTAAACAATACCTCTGCCCCGCTGAGAATAGGATATCTTGAGGGCGATTTTTACTTTACGCTTTGGCCAAACAAAACGGGCCTCTTCAAATATAAAACAGACGACAGCCAGACCGATTATTGCGCGCAAAACGCAGAACTTTGCGCGCGTATGGAAGAAACTGCGCAGGGTTTATATCAGAGCGCGCGCTACATTACTTTTCATCATAAAACTCCTGCCGATACGACAGGGGAAAAATTATGAACTTTAGTGCGGAAAATTTTCTGCTCATAGGCTCAATTCTCTTATTTGTAAGCATAGTGGCCGGCAAGACGGGATATCGCTTCGGCGTGCCGTCTCTGCTGCTGTTTTTGGCCGTAGGAATGCTGTTTGGAAACGAAGGCGTGGGACTTGAGTTTTCAAGTTTCAAACAGGCGCAGTTTATAGGTATGACTGCCTTAAGCGTAATTTTATTTTCAGGCGGCATGGATACACGCGAAGACGAAATAAAACCCGTAATGCTGCCGGGCATAATACTTTCCACCGCGGGCGTTATTTTAACGGCTCTTTTTACGGGACTTTTTATTTATTTTCTTACTTTATCTTGGCCTTCGGTAATAAACTTGCCGCTGGCAGGTTGTTTTTTGCTGGCGACGGTAATGTCTTCCACGGACTCGGCTTCGGTATTTTCCGTCCTGCGCGCGCGCGGCTTAAATCTTAAACAAAATGTGCGCCCGCTTTTGGAACTTGAGAGCGGCAGCAACGATCCTATGGCTTATATGCTTACCATTATGCTTATAAGCTATATAAAATATTCCAATTTAAGCATTGACGTTTTGCTTTGGACGCTTGTAATACAATTTGTCCTCGGTTTGGTGTTCGGCTATCTGTTGGGACGCGCGGCCGTATTTGTAATAAATCATCTTAACTTGGATTATACTTCTCTTTATTCAATACTGCTTTTATCTTTTGCGCTCTTTGCTTTTTCTTTCACAAATATGCTTAACGGAAACGGATACCTTGCCGTCTATATAGCCGGCCTTGTGATAGGAAACAGCAAAGTTATGTTCAAAAAAAGCGTCGTCTTGTTTTTTGACGGCATGGCGTGGCTTTTCCAGATAATAATGTTTTTGACTTTAGGCCTGCTCGTTGAGCCGCATAAACTGCTGGGCGTGGCTTTAGTAGCTTCCCTTATAGGTCTGTTTTTAATACTTGTGGGGAGGCCTTTAAGCGTTTATTTATGCCTAAAGCCGTTTAAGAGCTTTTCTCCGGAAGCAAGAAAATTTATTTCCTGGGTGGGCTTAAGAGGCGCCGTTCCGATAATCTTTGCCACTTACCCTTATGTTGCCGGCATAGAAGGTGCGGATTTAATTTTTGACACGGTATTTTTTATAACGATAATCTCGCTTATTATACAGGGGACCACCGTGCCCTCCTACGCGCGAAAACTGGGCCTTGCAGATAACTCCTGCGGCGGCAAACAATTTGCAATTGAGCTGCCCTCAGACTTAGCCGTAACTTCCGAAATTACCGTTACGCCGCAGCTGCTTGAAAAGGGCGGCAAACTTTGCAATATAGAACTGCCCGTCGACGCGCTAATAATGATGATAAAACGCGGCGATAAATTTTTTATCCCTAATCATAAAACAGAAATTTTGGAAAACGATAAGCTGCTTGTCATAGCAACTACCAAAGAAGAACTGCAGGACGCTTACGCCAAACTTGGCATAGAGCACTACGAAATCTACAAAAATTAACTCTTTTTAAGCAAAGCTTTACCGCGAAGAAGCCTGTGATAGGTTATGGCAAAGCGGTGTACTTCGTCGCGGATTTCCATAAGAAGGCGCAGGGCTGCGTCGCTTTTGTCAAGCTTAACGCTGCTTTGCCTGTTTGGCACAAAAAATTCTTCCTCGCGTTTGGCAAGGGATATAACTTTTATATCAAGCCCGCTTGCCTCAATTGCTTCCAAAGCAAAGGCAAGCTGCCCCTTGCCGCCGTCAATAACAAATAAATCGGGACGGCGTTTTGGCGCAAGCAGTTTTATCTGACTAAGCCTGCGAGATACAATCTCTCTCATCATGGCAAAATCGTCTGCGCCTCTTTGCGGCATCGGCGTTTTTATCTTAAACCTGCGGTAATGCGCCTTATACTTTTGAGCGTCTATAAAACAGACCATAGCGCCGACCGCTTGATGGCCCTGTAGGTGGGAATTATCAAAAGCCTCTATATGGCGGATTATTTTGGAAGAGCCCAAAATCTCGCTCAGCCTTTTTAGTTTCTGCCCGCTTTGGACGCTTTTTGCCAATTTTTCCTGACGGTAATTGGAAACTTCAACGCGTTCCTTAAAATGCTCAAGGGCGTTTGCAAAATCGCGCAGTTTGGCGGCCTGCTCATAGTCCAAAGCGGCGCTGGCTTTGCGCATATCGGCTAAAACCGTCTTCTTAAATTTCTTGAAATCTCCCTCTAAAAATAAGCGCACCCTTTTGACAATTGCACGATAGTCGCCGTAACTTATGCGTCCGCAGCACGGCGCGGGGCAAAGGCGAGTATGATTGTAAATACAGGACGCAGCCTTCTTTTCGGCAAGAGGTTTTTGCCTGCTAAAAGACCATTTGCAGGGCCTTAGCGGCGCGTATTTATTTTTTTGCAGAAAATCCAAAACACTCCTTAGCATAAGTCCTTTGGGATACGGGCCGAAGTAAAGGGCGCCGTCGCGTACGCGCTTGCGCGTTACGGTAAGGCGCGGATAATCTTCCTGCACGGAAAGCTTTATAAAAGGATATGTTTTATCGTCTTTTAGAAGAGTGTTGAAAAAAGGCTGGTATTTTTTTATAAGTTTGTTTTCAAGAAGCAGAGCGTCGCGCTCGCTTGCGCAGATAATAAAATCAATTTTACGTATAAGCGGCACAAGGCCGACTGTCTTCCACCCGCCTTCAACGTAATTTTCTTCCTTAAAATACTGATGGACGCGGTTAAAAATATTTTTGGCTTTGCCGATATAAATAATTGTGCCGCGTCCGTCTTTCATAAGATAGACGCCTGCGCTTTTAGGCAATAGATTTATGCCCAAATTATCCATAAGGCCTCTTGTAAATTATATCACTGCGCCTGAACGACTTTAAGAACGGGTTTTGCTTCCTTTACGGGCAGACATTCCTGCACTTTGAAGTGGCCGGGGGGAACAGTCTGCTCTATATTTTTGATATCCTCGTCGTTAAGGGCCGTTTTGTAGTAGGTTGTTCTAAACTCGTATTTAACGCCGCTTTTTTCAATTATTTCGCGCGTGCGTTTTATCTTTTCGGTGTCAACTTCAACTCCGCAGACTTGGGAATATTTTTCATAAGGGGCTTTGATGTCCATAGCAATAAAATCAACAAGTCTTTTCTCCACAAGATTTCTTACTACCTCGGGATTTGTACCGTTTGTGTCAAGTTTTACCAGATAGCCTATATCTTTGATTTTTGAGATAAAATCCTCAAGGTCGGGCTGCATGGTAGGCTCTCCCCCCGTGATAACAACGCCGTCCAAAGCGTTTTTGCGTTTGGAAAGATAATCCAAAATATCTTCGTCATTATAGGCGGAAATTGCGTTTTCTGAGTCAAAAGCAATGAGCTCCGGGTTATGGCAATAAGCGCACCTAAGGTTGCAGCCCTTGGTAAACACTATTGCCGATATCATACCCGGAAAATCTATCATTGAAAATTTAAGTAATCCGCCTATCCTCAAAAAGAAACACCTGCCTGAAAATGGATTTTTTATAGAGAAATTTTTAGAAAAAAATAACCCCGACTTTATTCCTTGCCACAGCACAATTTAATGTTCTTGCGCATAGAAAATTCTTCCTTTTTCCCTTTATTCCAATTCTGTACCGGCCTTAAATAGCCTACGACGCGCGAATAAACTTCGCAGTCGGTGCCCTTAGCCGTTTCTTTAGCGGCTTTTAGCTCTGTGATTTTGTTTTCTATGTTTTTTCTTTCTTGTGCTGTCATAACTGCCTCCTACTGTTGCAAGTGCAACATTTATTATTTTGACAAATTATGTGAAGCGCGGCAAGTCCTATTTTGAAAAATAGGTCTATTTTCTGCTTTACAATTTGCGAAAAATCTTATTTACTGTACAATTCTTCCTCTAACAAAGCAATTTGCGTTTCAATGTTCTCTATCTTTTGGGCTTTGCATTTGGGACACTCAAAATGTTCCCCCTCCAGATAGCCGCACTTGGGACAAACGCTGAAAGTCGGCGTAATGGAGAAATACGGCAGGCGATATCCGTCGCAGACTTTCTTGATAAACTTCTTGAGGGCTTTTGTGTCTTTTATCTTCTCGCCCATAAAAATGTGGAGGACCGTGCCTCCCGTGTATTTGGCCTGTATGTCGTCCTGCAAATCCAGCAATTCAAAGATATCGTCGGTAAAATTTACCGGCAGCTGGCTGGAGTTGGTGTAAAAAGGCGGGTGTCCCTGGTTTGCGCGCTCGTTATCGGCAACGATAATGTCGGGATATTTTTCCCTGTCAAGACGCGCAAGACGGTAGGAAGTGCCTTCCGCGGGAGTCGCTTCCAAATTGTAATTATTGCCCGTTTCTTTTTGGAACTCAAGCAATTTGGAACGCATAAAATCCATAATTTTATTGCCCAGCACGCGGCCTTTTTCGCTGCCAATACTCTCCCCCAGCAGGTTAAGGCAAGCTTCGTTCATACCGACAAGGCCTATAGTGGAAAAATGGTTTTTCCAATACTCCCCGAAACGCTGCTTTACGCTTCTTAAATAGAAACTCATATACGGATATAAATTAACCGCCGTAAAACGCTCTATTACCTTGCGTTTTATCTCAAGGCTTACTTTTGCCTGCTCCATACAATACTCAAGCCGCTTAAAGAAATCCTCTTCATCGGAAGCCAAATATCCCAAACGCGGCAGATTTATCGTTACTACACCTATAGAGCCCGTCAGCGGGGCCGAGCCGAAAAGCCCGCCTCCCCTTCTGTTAAGTTCCCTGTTATCAATCCTGAGGCGGCAGCACATGGAACGTGCGTCTTCGGGATTCATATCGGAATTGACGAAATTTGCAAAATAGGGTATGCCGTATTTTGCCGTGATTTCCCACAAAGGCTCCAATTGCGGATTATCCCAGTCAAAATCCTTTGTTATATTATAGGTAGGGATAGGAAAAGTAAATACGCGGCCCTTTGCGTCGCCGGCAAGCATAATTTCAAGGAAAGCTTTATTGAAGAGGTCCACCTCTTTTTGAAACTCCCCGTATTTTCTAGGTTGCACCTGCCCGCCTATAATTACACCCTGATCTTTATAATAGGAAGGCACGTTAAGGTCCAAAGTAATATTGGTAAAAGGCGTTTGAAATCCCACGCGCGTGGGCACGTTCACGTTAAAGAGGAACTCCTGCAAAGCCTGTTTAACTTCTTCGTAAGAAAGCTTGTCGTAGGCGATAAAAGGCGCAAGCAGCGTGTCAAAGTTAGAAAAGGCCTGCGCCCCCGCGCTTTCGCCTTGCAGCGTATAGAAAAAATTTACCACCTGCCCCAAAGCCGTGCGGAAATGCTTTGCCGGTTTGCTTTCGGCCTTGCCTATAACGCCCTTAAAACCGCTTATAAGCAAATCCTGCAAATCCCAGCCGACGCAATATGCGCCCAAAAGGCCCAAATCGTGTAAATGGAAATCGCCGCAGGTGTGCATCTGTTTTATCGTTTCGGGATAAATCTTGTTTAGCCAGTATATCTTTGTTATCTCGGCCGAAACATAGTTGTTTAACCCCTGCAGAGAGTATCCCATATTGCTGTTTTCGTTTACCTGCCAGTCAAGCTTCTGCAAATATTGGTCTACAAGTTCTACGTTAAATTTGGAAGATATTTCCCTTACTTTTGCCCTTTGCTCACGATATAAAATATAGGCTTTGGCCGTTTTGTGATAGCTTGAGGTTAAAAGCACGTCTTCAACAATGTCCTGTATGTTTTCCACACTGGGAATAACCTCGGCGTATAGCTGCTGGACTATGTTTATTACGCGTATCGTAAGTTTTTTGGCGGTTTCAAGGTCAAACTCCCCCGTCTGTTGGCCCGCTTTAAGAATTGCGTTTGTAATTTTCTTGGGCTCAAAAAGCTGGGTGTTGCCATCCCTTTTTATAATTTTAGTCAGGACTTCGTTGTTTGTTGTGCTCATAAGGCTTACCTTCTTTCTTTAATTAAAACCCAAAAAATGTGGGTAATATAGATTTTACCATATGTTTTTTGATTTGCAAATTTTACGTCTATAAAAAGCACTTGACAAACTTATCAACAATATTGTCTGCCGTCTTAGAAATAAGGCCTTATCCACATTTTATGCGGTGTGGACAAGTATCGTCGTAAGTTACGACGTAAGGACAAAAAGTTTTTGAAAGTTTTTTTGCAAAAAAATCCCTTCCTAAAGCGTGTTTTTCTTATTTAACGCGGGGCGGTAAAATGCTATAATTATAGATATGAAAAAGATACTTAACTTACAATGCGTAGCCTGCGGCAAAGAACATAAAACCAGAGAGACGGACTATACCTGTCTTGCCTGCGGCGGCCCCCTTGAGATAAATTACGACTATAAACTGATAAAAAAACGTTTTGATTATGATATTCTTGAAACTAATTCCAATTATAATATGTGGCGCTATATTGACGTTTTGCCTATTGACGACCATGACGAGATACCGCCCGTACAGGTCGGCTGGACGCCGCTTTATGACGCCGAAGATTTAGCCGAAAACCTGGGCATACGCAAGCTTTTCATTAAGGACGAAGGCAGAAACCCCACCGGTTCAATTAAAGACAGGGGAAGCGCGGTAGCCGTCGCGCGCGCCTTGGAAGTCGGCGCAAAGGTTATAACCGACGCTTCAAGCGGCAACGCAAGTGATTCTTTGGCCTGTCTTACGGCAAACCTAAAGATGAAAACCGTCATTTTTGCGCCAAAAAATACGCCCGAGCCAAAACTTGTACAACTCTACATTTACGGCGCGCAGGTTATACGAATAGACGGCTCTTACGACGAAGCCTTTGAGCTTTGCAAAGACGCTACCGAGAAGTTTAAGTGGTACAACCGCTCCGCCGGTTTCAACCCTTATGCAAGGGAAGGCAAAAAGACCTGCGCTTTTGAAATTTGCGAACAGTTACATTGGGAAGCGCCCGATAAAGTAATAGCTGCAGCCGGCGACGGCAGCATAATAAGCGGCCTTTGGAAAGGTTTTACCGATTTCAGCAAACTGGGCATTATAGAGAAAATGCCGCAGATGGTAGCAGTTCAGGCCGAAGGCAGCGCCGCTTTGGCAAACGCATGGAAAAATAAGACCGAGGTAGCCCCCGTGGTGGCAAAAACACTGGCCGACAGCATTTCGGTCAACTATCCGCGCGACGCCGCTTTAGCCTTGCAGGCTTTGCAGGAATCAAAGGGTATGGCTCTTACCGTTTCAGACGAAGAAATACTTGCCGCCATTCCCGAGCTTGCGCGCGGCTCCTCGGTATTTGCCGAGCCCAGCGGCGCCGTTCCTTACGCGGGGCTTAAAAAGATGGTAAAAGAAGGACTTATAAAGAAAGACGAGACCGTTGCGATAATTGTGGGCGGAAACGGCCTTAAAGATATCGCCACGGCGGCAAAATCAATAGAGATTTCGCCTGATTTTGTTAAACCTTCGCTTGATGAAATAATAAAGCTGGGGTTGGCGAACAAGAAGTAAAAGGGGCGGGCTTGAAGCCCGAATATAATAAGGGGGAGGGAAAATACTATGAAAGATAATTTTTCTTCAACATCAGTAGTAAAAATAGACCATGACGCAGTCAAAGAAGCGCAATACGACTTGCCGCAGACTTACGGGGTAACCGAATCTTACCTGCTGCCCAAAGATCCTGCGTGGATGTTCCTTTTTTGGGATATCGCAAACGACACCGCTCAAAATATAAAAGATAAGCACGGACAGGATATCTTTGAAGTTTCAAGAAGCGTAATAAGGGTTTATGACATAACCGAAATCAAAAATTTTAACGGCAAAAATGCACATAATTTCTTTGACATACCCGTAGTGCTTGAGGCAAAAAGCTGGTATATAAACGCGCCGCAAAGCGCAAGAAAATATATCTGCGATATAGCTTTAATCACGCGCGAGGGCAAATTTCTACTCTTAAGCCGCAGCAACGCCACCACTTTGCCGCCGGGCAAAATGTCTTCGGTCATAGACGAAAAGTGGATGATGGTTGAAGGCGAATACCAAAAACTGCTTAAGATGAGCGGCGCGGAAGTCTTCGGTGCGGGCTCAAGCGAAAAGCTGCATCATTTTCTGACGCAGAAATGGAAAATGTTTGATTTTGAGAATTACAGGAATCCGTCTTCCCACGTTTCTTCGTGGGGCAGTTCAAGCTCACTTGCAAGAATGCCTTCTTCTCAAGAAATCCCGACCGACGATATTTGGCTTAAGGCCGACTGCGAGCTTATAGTCTACGGACAGGCCAGTAAAAACGCAAAAGTTTATATAAACGGCAATGAAATATCCTTAAACGAAGACGGCGGATTTTCCTTAAGATACTCTTTGCAGGAAGGCGGCGTCGTTATACCCATAAAAGCGGCTCAGAAAAATAAAGAGCATAATCAACGCTCAATTACCATTAAAGCCCAAAGACAAAAGGAGGCTTAAATTATGCAGGAGAAGGGATATCTCGCTCTAGTTTTACACGCGCATCTGCCTTTTATACGCCACCCCGAATATCCGGACTTCCTTGAGGAAGACTGGTTCTTTGAAGCTATGGCCGAAACTTATCTCCCGCTGCTTAACGTATTTGAAAACTTAAGCGCCCAAGGGGTTGATTTCCGTCTTACAATGTCGCTAACCCCGCCGCTTTGCGCCATGATGGCAGACGAGCTGCTTATTTCCCGTTTCCGCCATTATCTTAACTCCCGCATAGAGCTTACGGAAAAAGAACTCACGCGCACAAAAGATACAGATATGCAGTACGTAGCCCAAATGTATAATCAAAAATTTAAGCGCTACCGCGAACTTTTTGAGGATTATTACCACGGGCAGGCGCTAAACGGTTTTAAGAAATTTCAGGATATGGGCAAGCTTGAAATTATTACCTGCTGCGCCACGCACGGCTATCTGCCCCTTCAGGTGCATAAAGAAAGCGTGCGCGCGCAGATTGCCATTGCCGCCGAAGACTACCGCCGCCGTTTTGACAGAAATCCGCGCGGCATTTGGCTGGCAGAATGCGCTTACAACCCGGGGG
>CAZNCX010000015.1:11671-22501 GCA_964571655.1 uncultured Elusimicrobium sp.
GGCATAAGATTTTTCTTTACCGAAACGCACGGCGTTTTGCACGGCTCCCCGCGGCCCAAATACGGCATTTACGCTCCCGTTTACACGCCAAAGGGCGTTGCGGTTTTTGCGCGCGATATGGAGTCCGCCCAGCAGGTCTGGAGCGCGCAGAGCGGATATCCAGGGGACCCCAATTACCGCGAATTCTACCGCGATTTAGGCTATGACTTAGATTACGACTATATTAAGCCGTACTTACATTCCGACGGCGTAAGACGCAATATAGGGATAAAATACTGCAAGATTACGGGCAAAGTTTCCCTAAATCAAAAGCAGCCTTATTATCCCAGCGACGCCAAAGAAGTCGCCGCAAATCACGCGGGCAATTTTATGTTTAACAGGCAAAAACAGCTTGAGTATCTGGCTTCTGTAATTACCGACCGCAAACCGCTTGTAGTCTCAATGTACGACGCGGAACTTTACGGCCACTGGTGGTATGAGGGTATTGATTTTCTGGAGTTTTTATTTAAGAAAATACATTACGACCAAAAAGATATAAAGCTTATTACCCCGCCTGAGTATTTGGAAAAATATCCGATAAATCAGGTGGTGGAGCCTTCTATGTCCTCTTGGGGCGACAAGGGCTATAACGACGTCTGGCTTAACAGCGGAAACGACTGGATTTACAGACACCTTATTAAAGGCGCGCAGAGAATGGTTGAACTTTCAAATAAATTCCCCAAAGCCGACGGGCTTTTGCAAAGAGCCTTAAATCAGGCGGCAAGAGAGCTTGTTTTGATGCAATCCTCCGACTGGGCGTTTTTAATGACTGTGGGCACGGCAAAAGAATACTCCACAAAGCGCACGCAGGAACATATAAAACGCTTTAACTCCCTCTACGATATGATTATGGGCAACCGCATTGACGAAAGCTATGTCTGGGATTTGGAGCAAAAAGACAATATCTTCCCTCACATTGATTACGGCGTTTACGCAACCGCTGCGCTGCCCTAGCAAGTTTTTTGGCGATATAAATAAAAATCCCCCGAGCGTCGTTTGTTCGGGGGATTTTATATAATAACCTTAAGACTAAAGAGCTTGCAAAACTATTCTGGCATCATTTATGAGCTCGTCGTAGGGAAGCAAAATCTTTTCGGTGCTGCCATTAAGATTTTGAATAACGGGAATGCGGTGGTTTGTAAAAACATCCTTGGTTTTACCCTGCATATACAGATGAAAATGGGGGGAGCGTCCTGCAGAACACTCATGGGAGGCAACCCTTATCATTTTGCTGCCGTCGGCGCTGTAAAGCTTAAAGCCGTTAGCTATTGCTTTGGTATCCAAAATCACGGGGGAAGAAGGCGTGCCTTCCAATAACTCTATATACATTGCGGCCATATCCTGCGGATTTCTGGGGGAAACCAAACCGGTTTTGCTTATCAGCCTATTATACTGCGAGCGCGAAAGGGGCACAATATCGCGTATATTGTTAAAATCCATATTTTCCTCAACTACAAGTTTGATATTGTTTAAGTTATATCTTGAGGCCTTTCTGCCGTAAAGCGGCAAATACTCAACGCGCATTCTTTTATTGGCGGCGGCTGCGGGATTTTGGCGGCATATATCTTCTATTTTGGCAATAACTACGTCCAAAACTCTCTCGTCTTTTTTGTTTAAGAGTTCAACTAAGGAAGGTTCGGTAAATCTGTGGGCCGCGTCTTTGATGTCCGTGCGAAAAGCCCTTGCAAGACGCTCAAGACGATCCTTTCCTATATTGGCAACCCAGGGATTTTCTTTAACAATTTTGGCAAAAAGTCCCGCGTCTTTCATTTTTTCGGCGCTTACAATATTATCAAGAGCTTTCCTTTTTTGCGCGGAAATATCTTTATTCTTAACGGCCGCTCGGCCTATGCTTTTAGATTTGCTTGCCTGAGGTTTGCTGCCGTATATTTTGCCTGCGCTGCCTATTTTTTCAAAATTATCCGCTCCGTATGAGTAAGATTCAATCTCGGCTGCGCTTAAACCTCTGTTATAAACCTTAAGGTTGCCAATGCCCTTGGCGGCGCGGCCGCCGTCGTCAAAGAAATCCTGCCCGACCGCAATTTTTAAGGCCTTGTTTTCCTTAAGCCCTTTCCTTAAATCTATTATCACGGCTTTCTGCGTTTTTCTTTCCGCGCTTCTTAAGGAGGATGCGCGGCGCGCGTTCTTTGCAAAATCCACATATTTTATCTTGCCTACAAATTTAGGCGCGCTCCTCACCGCTTTAATTATTTTAGCCGCGCCGACGCCCGCGGCAATAGGCGCAAACAAAAGCGTATCTATAATATCGTCGCGCACAAAAGCCTGGGCAATGTTTTTTATAAACAGCACGCTGTCTATTTTATGTCCGCCGCGTGCGGGCGCGCAGGCCAGATTTTGAGTTTGAGGGCTTGTAAAAGCGTTAAGCGTTTGCCCGTCGGTCCAGTAGGCCTGGCTTATGCGCTGCCTGAGCTGTAAATCAAGCTCTGCGTTGCGCGTTAAATAAGAAGTTGAGTCTGCATATATTAAAGAGTCCCCGGACATATAAAAACCGCGCTGCGCGCACGCGCTTGTCTGCGCGTAATATTTTTCAAGATTTTTGCGAACCTCCGCGCGCTCTGCCGACGCAAGAGGCGTAAGGGCAAGGGCTAAATTTGCCTCCAACGGCGCGCTGCCTTTGGAGCCGCGGGCGTAATTCTTAAGAGTTCCCACTCTGCCCAAAACGGCCAAATATTCCATAACAGGGCGCACAAGCAAAGCGTCCTGCTCGTCGTAGCCGCCGCTTGCAAGGGCAAAATCATAAGTATTTTTATTTGCCGCTTCGTCTAAAATAAATTTTGTTTCCTTTTCAAAATTACCGCCGTCAAAGAGCGCCAAAGCCGACACCAGCGGCCCTTTAACTTCCCCGTTGCTTTTCGCCGTACCAAAATCTTTTGACAAAAGCTTCTTGACGGTATTTGCGGCCTCTTCTTCTTTACCGAGTTTAGAGGCAAGGTTAAAATAAAGATTTTCGTAAGTTACGTAATTAAGACAGCTGTCCTGCGCGCAGACCGGCAACTGGTTTGCGACAAAAGAAAGTGTGGCATACCCATCGCAAATACCGGGTTTGCATTTCTTAAAATTCAAAAGATAATCCTGCGTTTTATAGAAAATATCCTCCTGTTGCTGCGCGCCTATCATATCCCGCTGCGCCTGCTGAAGCAAAATTACGGCCGCTTTCTGCTTGTCTATATTATCGGCTAAAAGAGCGTTAAATTTGTCCAGATACTGCGAAGCTTTTTGCCCGTCGCCGGCTGCGTCCCAGCCTTCGGCGCTTTCCTGCCAGTGGATTAGATTTTTGCGCACGGTGAAATCCTGCGAGACGGGCAAAAGCAAATCCATCTTTTTATTAAACTCGTAAATGCCGCTAAATAAGGAATTTTTTGAGTGCATGCACTCCCTCTGCTGTCCCAGAGTTATCGCTCTTGAAGCAGGATTTGGGGGATACTTAAAGTCTGAAGAAACAAAGTTTTTTATATGCTCCTGACAAGATACGCCGCCAAAAAGCAAAGAAACATTAAATAAAGACAGAAAAATAAAAACTATGGAGAATTTGGGGACAAAGATATGCCGCATGTAGTTCATAAATACCGCCCGATAATTTGTTGTAATTTGTTGCTGTATATATATTGTCGCAAACAAAGAAAGCCCACACAAGAGAATTAAGACCTAAAATCTTCTTCCCTTAAGGGCCCATGCGTGATAATTCTTTTAGATTATAGACTAAATTACAAAGACGCCGTCTTCGTATACGGTAAGATGCTTGCCGTCTTTTAATACGGCGGTAACAAGTTTGTTTTGGGTATTGACCAAATCCCAATGCAGGGCAGAGGAGTTAAAACCCAAAGCCTTCTTTTTTGCCGCGCCAAGAACGCTCTGTTTGCCGATGTAAGTATCGGCGTAGCTTGCGCCAAGGGCAATATGGCTGTTGCCATATCTGCCGCCAAAGTTTTCATCGTACAAAGTATCGGCCATGAAGCGGTTTATTTTGGAAAATCTGCGGTCAGTCAAAGAAAATTCCCCTATTTGACGCGCGCCTTGGTCCAAAGAAAGCATTTTTTTAAGATAAGCTTCGCCCTCGTCGGCTCCTGCGCGCAGGACGCGGCCCGCCTTAAACTCAAGCCTTACGCCTTTTACCAAATTGCCGTCGCGAAAAGAGGGTAAATCGCTAAAGTAAACGCCGTGCGTGCCGCGCCAGTCGGGCGAAGTAAAGATTTCAAAAGAAGGCACGTTGCAGCCGCCGCCCGCTATAAATTTGCGGTTTTGGCCCAAAGCAATTTCAAGGTCGCAGTCTTTGCTTTGAAGGCGCAGTTTTTCTATCGGAAGCGAGCTTAAGCGTTTTGAAATATCCTCAATTTCCTTATTTACGCGCGCCAAAGTTTTAACGGGATTAGTTTCTTTTAGAAAGCAGGCTTTTTCTATTTGCCTTTCGTACTCTTTGAGTGTAAGACCCGCATTTTTGGCAAGGCCTTCTGTCGGGAAATTAGCTAAAGTCCACGAAAATAAGCCGCGGGCTTCGCGCTTATCCATAATTTCGCGCAAAGGTTTGCGAGCCAGTACGGATAGGGCTATCTTTTGGGCGGAAATATCTTTTAGGTTTGTTAAATTCTGCGGCGCGTGCAGGCCGATAAATCCGTTTAGGTTTTCGGTAAAAAGCTTTTCCCAGACGGGGGTTTGCTTCAAAAAAGCGTCGGACGAGTGCAAAAAACGTATTTTGGAAAGGCTTTCGGCCAGATACGGCCTCGGATAAACATTGCAGCCCGCGCGCAACAGTTTTGCGTAAAGCTCTTCTACCAAAGGCAGAGCGGGCAAATCATAGCTGATTAAAATATTATCCCCGCGCTTAAAGAGGCCGCCGCGCCGCGCTGTCTTAAGAGAGTAAATAAGAACGTCTGCATATTTGCTTAAATTCATAGTTTTGCCTTTCCTTTATATATATTCATATACCCTTAATAAATATGTCTGCAATAAATATCTCTGCGCGGCGGCGCGCTTAAACCCACTGTGTTCTTATGGAAGAGACTTCTTTGCCGTCGCTTTTGCGCTTGAGGATATGCCAAAAAACATTTTCCCCTTCGGAGTAAACGGACACTTCCACAATATCGCCGACAAGCATTTCATTCTTGAAATTTACAAATAGGCCTTTTAGTTCTTTGCCTTTGCAAAATTCCTGAGGCAGCGCCTCTAAAGCCCACGCGGTAAAATGCATATTATTGACGTGGGAATTAGTGTCAATATCTTCTCTTCGGGCTATCACAGTTGTTTGATAAAGCGGGTTTTGGCCTTCAAAAGAAGGGTTTCTGTATACTTTGGCCTCCGTCTGAGAAGGCGGGGTTTTGCCGTTTGCGTCAATTAAAGACTGCGGAATGCGCACTATCTTGCGCGTAGTCAAATCAATTATCAGCCACCAGCTTACGCCGCTTGCAACCTTAATACCCTGTTCGTCGTAAACCAAAAACTCCCTTATGCTTTGAAATTTGTCGGACCGGCAATGCCAAGTCTTAATCTTTAACGTTTGACGGGAGGTTACTCTCTTTAAGATATTAAGCTGCAAACGCGCGACAACCCAATTTATGCCGTCTTTTGCAAATTCTTCCATGCCGAAAGAAAGATTGTGGGCATCGGCGCTTGCCGATTCCATAAGATATCCCTGTAATACCCAGACCGGCAAATATCCTTCAGGCGATATTTCGCTGTAGCGTATTGTGAAACTTTCTTCTAACATAACGGCAAAAAACCCTCCTTGCTTTTATTTGGCAATTTTTGAAAACATATCATACATTATTATCGCCGCAGAAGCCGACGCGTTAAGACTGTTTACCCCGCCGCTCTGGGGGACGGCTATTACCTCGTCGCAATGTTCTTTTGTTTTCTCTCTCAAGCCCGTTCCTTCCGAACCTATTATTAAAACAGCGGGATAGGCGTAGCTTACCTTCGGCAGAGGTTTGCCCTCCATATCGGCGCCGTATATCCAAAAGCCTTCGTCTTTTAGATCAAGAAGGGCTGTGGTAAGATTAGGAACTTCAACTATTTTTAACGTCTCCAACGCGCCGCTTGCCACTTTATGTACGGCCGCTGTTATGCCCACCGTGCGCCTTTTTGGCAAAATTACCGTGGAAAAACCAAGGCAGGCCGCGCTTCTTAGCATAGCGCCGAGATTTTGCGGATCAGTTACTTCGTCTATGGCAAGCCAAAGTTCCGTTTTCTTTCCCTGCGCGGTAAAAAGAGCGTTGGTAAGCCGCATTGTCTTAAGCGGCTCAGCGCGCGCAATAAGGCCCTGATGATTGGCCCCGTTGCATAAATTGCCCATAAGGCGCGCTTCAAGACTTTGTATTTTTACGTTGGCGGCTTTGGCGAGGCGTATTACTTCCTCGGCCGCGGGAGAAGGGCGTTTCTTCTCGGTTATATAAAGCTGAAGCACTTTTCTCTTTTTTCCTTTTAAGGCTTCCCGTATAGGATGTATGCCAAACAAAATCTCATTCTTTGAAAGTTTTTCCATTGTTTTTATTCCTCTGTTCTTATATTAAATTTTAGTCTTCTTCTTTCTCGTCGCCGAAGCTTGTGCCCACCGCGCGCGCGGCGGCCACTTCCTGCCCGAGGGGATTTACCAGTTTTAATTTGGCTACGGCTTCTTTTATCGGCACGCTTACAATTTCAGTCCCGCGCAGGGCAACCATATATCCCGTTTTGCCCTCAAGCAATAAATCCACCGCGCCCGCGCCAAAGCGCGTTGAGAGCCAGCGGTCAAAAGCAGTCGGCGTGCCGCCGCGCTGTAAATGACCTAAGACTACCACGCGGCATTCCACATTTATCTTCTGCTCTATCATAGAGGCAATTTTACCGCTTATGCCGCCAAGCCTCACGGGGTCCGTGGAGCCCGCTATAGTCTTTTGCACAGCCATCTCTCCTTTTTCGTTTACCGCGCCTTCGGCCGCAACTATTATGCTGAAAGTTTTGCCTTTGCGGCGGCGTTTTTCTATGGCGGTAATAATGGACGCATCATCATATGGAATTTCGGGGATTAAGCAGATATCTCCGCCGCCGGCTATGCAGGAGCGCAAAGCTATCCAGCCCGCGTAGCGGCCCATAGTCTCAATTATCATAACGCGGTGATGCGATTCGGCGGTGGTATGTATCCTGTCAACGGCTTCTGTAGCTATGCTCAACGCGCTGTCAAAACCGAAAGTAAAATCCGTTGCGCTTAAATCGTTATCTATAGTCTTAGGCACGCCGACTATCGGCACGCCTAAATCAATAAATTTGGAGGATATTGAAAGAGTGCCGTCCCCGCCTATTGTTACAAGGGCGTCAATATTATTTTCCTTAAGATTATGCAGCACTACCGAAGAGACGTCCAAAGGTTTTTGGGCAGAGCCCATAGGCGGCAGCGTGTATTTGAAAGGATTTGCGATATTGCTTGTCCCCAAAATAGTGCCGCCGCGCGTTAAAATGCCAGAAACGGCCCTGTCGTCAAGCATTATATGCTGATTTTTCACAAGGCCGTCAAAGCCGTTTTTGAAACCTAAAACCTCAATTCCGCTTTTAAGCGCGTACTTTGTAACTGCGCGCACGACGGCGTTTAGGCCCGGGCAGTCGCCCCCTGCGGTAAGAATTCCTATCCTTTTAATTTTCATAAAACCTCCCCTTCTTAAAATCCTTATCAGATATTAAATAAAATTTACGGCACCAAAAGCCAGCAAAGCAAGCAGATAAAACTGCCCGTCAACAACAGCATCGCTTAAAACGGTGCGCGGGCGCGCCCTGCCGTAAAAATAAGCCGCTACGACAACGGTATAAAGCAAACCCAAAAGCAGCATAAGGGCAAGGGTATGCTTCCACCCCATTAAAATAAGCTGCGCCAAAACAACCGTTAAGCCCAAAATTATTACGGCTATTGCGGCTTTTGTCTTTGCAACGCCAAAAGCCTTATAAAAACTTTCCTGACTTAAAAGTATATCTTTATGCTCCGTGCCTATGCTCAATATTACAGAACGGATAAAAACCAAAAGCGCGCCGTAAGAAAGCGCAAGCCACGCCGCTTTTGTAAAAATTAAACCCTGCTCCAAAGCGGGCACGCACGCGCAGACAAAACACCAGCCCAGAGCCGTCACTATATCGCGCGTGCCGCGCAGCGCGGTAAAACCCTTAAATTTATGACGGTACGGATAAAGCAGGCCAAGCAGCAAAAATATAAAAACGGGAATAAAAATATAAATGTTTAAGCCGTAGGCAAAAAAACAGGTTAAAAGCGCGCCGATAATTATTCTTGCAAGGCGCGATTTTTTGATGTAAGAATGTTCCCCCCTGTTTGCAAGCGTAAGCGTATAAACAAAACAGCCGCTTAAAGCGTAAATATAAAAGTTGTTGCGCGCGCCCTGAAGTTTCATACACACGTAAGTAAGACATACCGCCGCAAAAGAAGTGTAAATATAGCTTCTGACCAAAAACTCCACAACGCTTTGAGCTAAACTCTGAAGCGTTACTTTGGCTTTGCGCATATTTTTTACGCTGGATACCACCCCTTCTATAACCCAGTTCGGCGTTGAGGCGCCTGCGGTAATAAAAATTTTTCTTACCGTAGTAACATCACTTTCTTTTAATTCCTTCGCGCTTTCAATATGCAGCACTTTGGGGCAAAGCTCCGCGCATAACTTGGCAAGCCGCGCCGTATTTGCGCTGTGCCTGCCGCCGACTACTATTACCAAATCGGCCTCTTTTGCTTTCTCAAGCGTTTCCTGCTGACGCTGCTTTGTGGGGTAGCATATAGTGTTTGAAATTACGCAGTGCTCCGCTTTATTTTTTACGGCTTGCGCGGCGGCGTAAAAAGTTTCTTCTTTCTGCGTCGTCTGCGATACCACGTGCGCTTTTTGCAATGGCGGCAATTTTTGGGCTTCCTCTGCGTCTGCTACGACGTAAGCGCGTCCTTGGGCGTATCCTACAAGACCTATAACTTCGGCGTGGCCGACATCTCCTACTATAACGGTATCATATCCCTGTTTTGCGTACTCGCTTATTAAGTTATGGGCGTTCTTTACAAGCGGGCAGGTGGCGTCAATAACCTTCATGCCGAAATTTTCTATATCCTGCTGAAACTGCGGCGTTATGCCGTGCGCGCGGATAACAAGCACGCCGTTTTTATCTTTGGCTTCTTCAAGAGAGTCTATGGCGTGTATACCTTTTTGCTCCAAGTCGGCCGTTACCTGATTATTATGGATAAGCGGGCCTATGGTGTATATAGGCGTTTTGCCTTCGGCCTCAAGCTCAAGCACGCGTTCTATAGCGCGTTTTACGCCCGGGCAAAAGCCCGCACTTTGCGCTACGGTTACGCCGTTACCTTTGGTCTTCATACTTATATTTTACTAATTATGCTTCGTCTTGTGCGCCTTTGCGCCTCAAAAGCACAACGCGTTCTTTATCGGCGGCGCTTACGCGGAAAGATTCCCGTATCTTTGAAATAGCTTTATTATGGGTTTTATTTTCAAGTTTATCGTCTTTAAGATAGGCAAAAGTTTCTTTTGGATATTTTACAAAACAAACCGAAATAAGCCACGCAATGGCCATATGCGCGTAATAATCTTTTGCGCGCGCCGCGTCGCAGGCGGAAAAAATGCGGGGCAGATAATCTTGCCCTATAAAATGGCATAAAAGCATTACAAAACCGAGCCTTGCATAAAACTCCCGCTTATCTTTAAGGTAAGGCTGCAAAGCCCTCCAAAGGGCGGGCTTATCTTCCGCGTTTACTTTAAGAGAAGAGCAAAAAACGTCGCAGGCGGCCCAGTTATCAACCAGCGGCGCGTAGGTTTTTAGAGCGGCCGCTGTCTGTTTTGCGCCGCGCGCGGGGTAAGCAAGCAAAAGACCGTATATAATATTTTCTTCGTAACAGCAAGGCTTTCTGCCCAAAACTTCATTTGCGCGGCCTTCTTTTAAGAGTTTCTTTGTTAAAGCTCGCACGTCGGCCGAGCGCAGGCCTAAAACGGGATATTTTGTTAAAATGATTTTCTCGCTAAACTTTTTTTGCCCTTTTACGACAAGTTTTTTAAGTTCTTCATTGAGGGAAATTTGTTTTTTCATAAAGTTTTTGTGTCTTTTACATAAGTAAATTTACGCCGTTTGGGAAAAATAAATTAAACAGAAGACCCGTGCTTATAAAAGGGCCGAAGGGTATGGTACCGTCCTCAACGGGCTTTTTAAGAAGCACCAAAAAGCCGAAATAAACTATTCCCGCAAAGGAAGAAACTACCAAACAATTTACCACGCCTATAAGCCCGCAAACAGTGCCAACGGCCGCCATAAGCTTGATATCGCCGCCGCCCATAGACTCTTTCTTAAACATAACCTGCCCCAGAAGCGCAATGCCCCACAAACCAAAAAATCCCACCGCGCCGCCCAACAGACTTGAGAGAAATTTATCAAGATACGTCCCGCTGAAAGCCGGATTAATAAACGCCGTCGCAAGACCAGGCCGTGAGGCCTAAAGAAAATCTGTCGGGTATAATCATAAGATGCAGGTCTATGCCCGAGAGGATTATAAGGCAGTAAACTATCGTAAGCGCACATAGCGTCCACCACGAGAGGCCGTAAACCCAAAAAAGGGCTAATGTAAGCAAGCCGCTTGTAAGTTCAACCAAAGGATATTCTTTTGATATTTTAAGCCCGCACTTTCTGCATTTGCCACGCAAAAACAGGAAGCTTAGCACCGGTATATTATCGTACCACTTTATTTTTGCGTTGCATTTGGGGCAGGCCGAAGGCGGCCAAATTATAGATTTCTTGATAGGAATTCTGTAGATGCAA
>CAZNCX010000016.1:0-13934 GCA_964571655.1 uncultured Elusimicrobium sp.
TGCGCTGCTTCTTCTTCAGGCGCAGAGGACTCTTCCGATTTATCTTTTTTATCTTTGTCCGCAGGGCTTTTAAGTTCCTCTTCTTTTTCAGGGGCTTTTTCCGCAGAAAACGGTTCTTCGGTAAGTTTTTTTGAAGTGATTTCCTGCGGCGCTTCTTCTTTATGCTTGCCGTAGTCGCCTAAATGTTTTCCCTTCTGGGAATCTTTGGTCTTTTGATGCCCCTGCTCTTTGGTGTAAAGATTTTCTTCAACCTTTTCTTCTTCTATAGTTTGAGCCGAAGGCATTTTTTCTTCGGAGACTTCCTGAACTTCTTCAATAATTTGACCTTCGGGCACTTCGCTTTCGTCTACGATTTCTTCTTCAATGATTTCGCCTTCGGGCACTTCGCTCTCTTCAATAATTTCTTCCTCAACAATCTTTTTGCCGCCTTTATATTTTTCAAGCCTGACAGGAACAGGCGTTTCTTCAATTTCTTCTACGATAACATCTTCGTCCTGCTGTATTTTTTTGGGGGAAGATTTTTCCTTTTTATCAAATCTGCCGGTAAGGTCAACAATATTGCCGCCGCTTTTTCTTTTGGTAACAGAAAAATGATTTCTGTTCATTATCGTCGTGTTTATAGCGTTCTCTATTATGTTTTCGCTGTTGGAATCTTCTTCGGAGATATCTTCTTCAACCTTGTCCATATCAATATCTTCTACCGTTTCCGATATGGTCGGCGCTTCCGCCTCGGGGCTGAGTTCAACGGGAACAGGGGCGGAGGTGTCTTCCTCCCCTTCGCCGCCGTAAAAATTTTTCTTTTTATTTCCGACGACGGAAAGATCTATTGAAGTATCTTCGTCCATCATAAAGGGTTTGGGCATGTTTTCTTTTGCCAAATCCTCTGGACGCTGAGAGTACTTTTTGGGCGATCGGTACTGCTCTTTGCCGCTGAGCTCGTCCCTTAAAGAGGCGTTTTCGTCCTGCAGTGCTGCAAGTTCTTTACGCATAGACTGCAATTCTTTGGTCAAAGCGCCGAGTTGGTCCAGTAATAAAACCTGCTGATCCTGCTGAGGCGCGGGCTGCGCCGCAGGCTGAGGAGCCGCCGAGGGATTCTGTTGAGGAGCAAATTGCTGCGCCGCAAAAGGATTCTGCCTCGGATAAGCCTGTTGAGGCCCCTGATAATAGGGGTTATACTGCGTCTGCTGGCCAAAGGGCATTCCGCTGAATTGCGTATATTGAGGATATTGCTGATATTGGGGCTGAGGGTATTGCTGCTGATATTGTTGTTGGGGGGCATACTGGGTTTGGTATGCGCGGTTGTCATAAGGATACGGCGCGCTTTGAGGGGCCGGCGCAGGTTCCGCCGCGGGAGCGCCATAAGGCCCTAAAACAGTAGAGGCTTCCACCCACTGCGGCTCCTGTCCGCTGGCGGCATTTTCTGCGCAGATAAGAGTTTGCGCAGTCATGCCCGGGAGGGAGGATAATTCCTCCTTAGTATACGGCACGTCTGAAACTTGATCATTAATATAAACCCAATATCTCATTTTTCCCTCACGAATGTTCTATGTTTTATAATTATATAATCGTACCAGAATATAGTTTAGCAAATTATAACCGGATTTTAACCCCTTCTTCCGATACTAATTTATTGTAGCATATTGACCACGCGCATAGCAGTATCCCGATGGTCTTTGGTTATGGAATAAAATCTTTCGTAGCCGTTTAGGAGGGCCTGATAATCAATATCAGATTGGGAAGATAAATTTTGGATTATATATTCTATGCTGCTTTCCGCGGCGCCGCGTTCAAGCAGGGTAAGGCCTATATCGCGCCACAGAGGGCTTATGCGTCCGTTTAATTCCCCCATAATAAGTGTCAAAGCGTAGCAATATTTTGATTCGTCTTCTTTCCAAAAATCAAAAGATTTAAGAGAAGCGCGGATTATGGACAGAACTTCCTCCCTGTCCTTGGTGCCCAAATAGGCGCTGAGAGCTTCGTTTTCAAGAGGATTAGACAGATATTTCCGTGCTTTGTTTTCACAGCGAAAGCGCGCTTGGGAGGAAGCTTCTTTCATAGTAAAACGGTTAAGAAGAACTTTTAAGGCAATGTCGCCGTTTTCTTCTTTATAATCTTTGCAGGGAAGCGCGTTTAAGATTTCGTTAAATTTGGCATTTACTTCTTCCGTGCTTAGACGGTTGTGATAGAGGGAAGTAAGCTCGTCCTCATACCCGCTGAAGTTTTTTACCGCGCCCAAAGCGCGCATATATAAAATTTTATCCTTGCGTAAAGCAGAGCTTTTTTGCGCTTCCCTGAAAACTTCGTCGCTGCCTTCGGCCATGACTTTTACGGCATAACCCAGATTCTCAAGCGGAGAACGAATAAAAGAAAGACGTTTTAATATGGTATCAAAGGTGGAACTTATTTCTTCCGCCGACTGCACGGGAAGATATTTGAAAGTTATCTTTTGCAGGTCGTCGGCAAGCAGGGGATACCTAAGTTTATTTGCAATTTCGGCAATGCTTTGCGCTTCGCCTTTAGTTATTTGAAATAAAACGACGCGGGAAGTCAAAATATAGTTTAGCTTTTCATTTGAACTGACCGAACTTAACATATCAAAAATTTCTTCAAAGTCAGAACGCAGCCCCAACGCACCCGCAACACCGTAAGCAGAAAGTAAGTCCTCATAAATCAATGAGGATATTTTTTGGGCGGCAAGCAGCTCTTGGGCAAAAGCGCGGTTGTCTTCCTCAAGGCGGCGGTTTTTAGCTTCTCTTTGTTTAAGCCCGTCAAGCATTGTGTTTACTATGGGAGAAATTTGCTTTTCTTCAAAAGTCTCAGGCAGCGGCGCGCCGCTTATTTCTTTATATTCCTCCGAAAAAAGTTTGGCCGAACCCAAAGACGCATAGGCGTTTAAGAGCGTCTGGGTAAAACTTGCGTCTAAAGAAAGAGCGGCGCCCGCGCGCAAACAGGCCTCCGCCGATTTTAAGACTTCTATTTTGCGCAGGGCCGCTTCGGGTGATTGCATAAAAAGCATTACGCTTATTAAAATATCGTCGGCTTTAATATTTGCGCAGTCCAGCCGTTCTTTAAGTTCGTTTGCTTTTTCCTGCACGGCTTTTTCATCTTGGAAGATGAAAGAATTTTCAAGCTGGTGCAGCAAATAAGAATCCGCGTAAGGAAATACGGAGGATAGATTTAGAGCGCCCTCTTCGTTTGTTTGACGTGAGGCCGTAATATTTTCTTCCTTATCTAAAACCTGAGCGCGTGTATCCATAAAAAGAGTTTAGCAAAATTTAGAGATATTTTTAAGGGCGTCCTCCATTTCATTCTTAAAAGAGCCCTCTTCTATATAAGGCAGATTTGCTTTTATATTCTCCGCGCAGATGCAAACACCCGCCTTAAGCAGATGTTTTGCGCAGGCTATATCCGATAAAATTACCGCCGCTATCTGACTTTCAAAACTTTCAATTAAAGCAAGCGCTTCAAGAGCCTTAAAAGCCGTATCCCTGGGGACGCGGGCAGAATTTTCCACCGCTTCCTTAAGAGCCGTCTGTTTTTCTTTGCTCATGGAAGGAAGTTTTTTGGCGCGCACAACGCTTTCGTAAGCTTTGGCGTCCAAAGAGGCCGCTTCGCATAAAGTTTCTTTATAAACTAAAAGTTCGTCAAGGCGTTTATTTAAGTCTTTCTTAACATCTTCGGAAACAGTTTTTATTTTTATCGTAACCGAGCAGGCCATCATAGCCAAAGCTACACCTGTTGCCGCGCTTACTGCGCCGGCAGCCCCGCCGCCGGGCGTTGCGTTGGAAGAAGATATCCCGTCCACAAAACTTACCGCACCGTCGTACCAGTTTATTACTTTATCAAAATTATCGGTCATATTTTGCCGCTCTCCAATTGAGAATATTTCTTTATTTTACACATTTTTAGGCGCTGTTCGTCAATACCCGTATGGCTGAAAAACACATGCTCAATAGCGCTTGCCGGCATTATGTAGGAGCCTTTTTCAACCCCTTTGGGATCGCTTTGCAGGCCAAGCCAGATAAGCCAAAGTTTAATGTCGCAGAAGTCTTTTACCTCAAGTTCCGCCGCGGCGCGTAAAATTCTTTCCCTGTCATCAAGAGAGCAGCCCGTTACAACAGCGCTGTGAAACCCGTTTTCTTTTGCGGCCGCAATGTCGCGGTGGGTGTCGCCTATAACATAGACGTCGCCTGCGGTAAAAACAGTATCGTAAAATAAGCCTGCGCGCCGCACGGCCGCGGCAATAAGTTTTGTCCTGTCTTGAAAATCGGCTCCAAAACCGCCTGTCTCAAAATACTTGTCAAGTCCGAAGGGTTTTAGTTTTATTTTCGCGCATTCTTCAAAATTGCCCGTAGCAAGAGCCAATTTTACCCCCCCGCTTTTGGCAAGGGTTTCCAAAAATTTCTTTACCCCTTTTGCGGGTTTGCATCTCCTTGCTTTTATGCCCGAGGCGACTTCCAACGGCAAAAGCTCGGCGTATCTTGCGCGCAGTTTGGCTAGCAAAGTTTTTGAAGGCGCTTTGCCGCAGGCGCATTTGTAAAGATAAGGCAGATTAAAAATATCGCTGCGGCCGACCATTTTGCTTTCCTCAAAAACCGCGTCTTTGCCGCAGGATTCTTTTACCGTCTGCAGCATAGAGCGCAACCCCAAAGGGCCGCCGTCTATTAAAGTGCCGTCAATATCAAAAAGGACAAGTTTCATTTTGCTTTCGCCTTCCTTATCACGCTTGTAACCATATACGCGCCGCTTAACGCCAAGATAAGCCCCGCCGTCTGATAAAAGCCGAATTTATCGTACCCCGCAAAAACCGATATCAAATAGGTAAATGCGGGATAAGACAAGATAACTGCAGTCGCTTTTGAAAGGTCCATATTCCTTATAGCTTTATACCACGTTAAATTGCCAAAAACATAGTTTACTATGCCGAAATAAATCACAACCATAAAAGATTTTGAGGAAAAATCCATACCAGTATCCGCGCCGAAAAGATACATCAAAAGCCATAAAGGCAAAGACCAAAAAAAGCTGAAAAGCACGCGGCCGGCCGTCACAAAAGCGGGCGTTAAATCGGCGGGGAGCTTCTTGGCGGCAATATGCGAAACCTGAAACATCCACACCGTGCACAAAACAATTAAATCGCCCTTCCAGCGGACTGAAAAATTACCGTTAAACAAAGTTAAGATTACGCCGCAGATTACAAGCCCCGTCCCTAAAAGCTGCTTTGCCGTAGGTTTTTCATGCAAAAAAATAGCCGCTAAAATTAGAGAGTAAACAACCTCCGTCTGATTTAAGATTGCGGAATTTGTAGGCGTAGTATAATGCAGAGCAATAAAAATAAGAGTAAAAGGCAAAGACGTGCCAAATAGACCTACCACCGCAAATTTTACAAAAACATCTTTCTTGAAAAAACGCCCCCAAAGCTTTTCTTTCGTAAGCCAAGGAGAAAAAAATAAAATCGCTATCAGCGTGCCGCATAAAAGCAAAGCTATCGGGCTTATTATGCCGACAGCATACTTGCCGGCTACGGGATAAAACGCCGTTATAAATAAAGAAAACCATAAAGATTGTACGGGTGTCATATAATATAAATTATATCAATTTATGACGCGCGGTTTTGGATATTTAAGCTTTGCGTAAACGCGCGGAGGCCGCGGTAAAGTTTAGTCGGGAACGGTGTTTTCAAAAGCAAGCAGAATTTCGGCGATATCCGAGGAATTCTTTGCTTTAAGAAGGCGCGCTTTTACAACTTCGTTGGAAGACAGAGCAGCAAGCTCAGCCAGTAATTTAAGCTGCATCGCCGGCTCCTTAAAAGGCGTGATAATCATAAAAATAAGTTTTACCAAATTTTTATTTTCCGCAAATAAAATCCCCTTTTTGGATATGCCCAAAGCCACCATAGGCGCGTTTAATACCGCAACACGCGCATGCGGAAAGGCAACCCCTTTGGTAAGCGCGCAGCACATAAGCTTTTCCCTGTTAACAATAAACTCACGCGCCTGCGGTTTGGAAAATACGGGGTTCTCTTTATGCAGAGAATCTAAAATCTCGTCAAAGGCGGCAAATTTATCGGTCGCTTTCAAGTTCAAAATTGAGGCGTTTGGAAGAAAAAAATTGCTAAGCTGCATTATATTTGGTTTTTCGTACTCGTCCCTTATTTCGCCGACAAGTTCCTCCAAAACGTCCTCCAGAGTAACAAGGCCCTTAACGCTGCCGTCGGCCCCGCGCACAAAAGCCTGATGCTTGCGGTTCTTTTGAAATTCGCGAAGAGCCGCCTCCACGGGAGTGTTCTCGTCCAGACTTAAGAGCGGGTAAGTATATTTCTCCTCAATAGGCTGAGGGGAGGCTTCGTTTAAGGCTTCAAGGGACATCTCTTTTATAAGAACATAATCTTTTGCGTCATCTATAGTTTGGTCGTATAAAGGATAGCGGGAATATTTGCGCGCTTTGATAATGGCAAAATTCTCCTGCCATGTATTGCCTTTTTTTATAGCAGATATTTTGGCGCGCGGTGTCATAATCTCTTTTACCAGCACTTGGTCAAAATCAAATAAATTCTCAAACATCATAAGACGGCGCAGGGAAAATCGTCCCCCCTCCTGCGATTTGGCCAGCATCATGCGCAGCTCTTCCTGAGAGGCGGGCGCTTCCTCCGTATGCGGGTTGATGCCCAAAAGTTCCAGCGTTTTATAGGCAGCGCTTACCAAAATCCTGCGGAAAAATTTGGTCGCCACATAAAAATAATGCAGCGGCACTATTACCCAGAGCAAAGTTCTCTCCGGAAATTTAATAGAAAATAATTTGGGCACCTGCTCGCCAAAAACAACGTGAAGCGAAGTGATAATCAAAAATGAAATTGCAAAAGCCAGCGTGTGGAAAAGGGCCGAAGGCAAAAACGGCACTATAAAGGGAAGAGCCCCCGATAAAAGTTTGCCGACGGAAGGCTCCCCCACCCAGCCAAGAGCAAGGCTGGTCATGGTTATGGCGATTTGTATGGAAGATAAATAATCGTCTATCTGATTGTGCGCGGCAAGGGCAAGCTTTTCTTTGTAACCGCCGTGTTTGGAAAGTTCGGCAAGGCGCGTGGAGCGCACTTTGACCAAAGAAAACTCCGCCAGCACAAAAAATGCGTTTAGCAGAATTATAACTAAAGCTACAATAATAAAAAGTATGGTGGTCAGCATCGTTTTAATGATAGCAAAAAAGCGTCGTTAAATAAATACCGCAGCGGGCTAAAATAAAAAATCCCCTTGCCGAAAAGAAAGGCCGTATATTATAAGCGTCATATCACGCGTAAAATACACAGCCCGCAAAAATAATGCGCAGGGGGGGACTCGAACCCCCAAGCCGTAAGGCATGCGCCCCTCAAACGCACGCGTATACCAATTCCGCCACCTGCGCAAACAGGTTAAATTGACGACATAAAAATTATACCAAATATTTTTATTTTCTACTAATCTCAGACGGTAATATCCCCCCGCCCGCGCAAATTAAAACCGCCGCCTTAAAAAAAGGCGGCGGTCAAATCCGTACGCTTAAGAAGGCTTACTGGCCCAAAGGCAGTTTGCCGCTTTGAGGCAGCTCGGACTGCTGCGCGGCGCCGCTTTCCTGCGGGGCCTGCTGCGTCTGATGCAGGTTAGGCAAATTGGCATTATCAATAACCGAACTCATGCCGCGCTTTGAAACGTTTACCGTCAAAAATATTGAGGTGAACATTATAAAAATCGCCACGCCCGCCGTAAGTTTTGTAAGAAAAGTAGTTGCGCTGGGGCCGGCAAAAACGCTGTCGCTGTTAGAGCTGCCGAAGATACCCGCCGCCGAGCCTTTGCCGCTCTGCATTAAAATCAAAGTGATAAGCAAAATACAAGCCGCAAAGTGCAATACTAAAATTAAGGTGTACATTTATAACTCTCCTGTTAATCGCTTTTAGTTTATTTTAGCATTTATTTTAAGGCCCGCAAAGCGCGAGCGTTTTTTTATTTTTTCAACAGCGCGGTAAGGCCCGGAAGTTCTTTGCCTTCCACAAATTCCATGCTCGCGCCGCCGCCGGTGGAAGCGTGAGAAACTTTATCTGCGCTTATCTTTGCTTTCTTGAGGACGTTAAGACTGTCCCCCCCGCCGATAATGGTAGTCGCGCCGCTTTCCGTCATTTTAACTAAGGTCTGCGCGATGGAAAAGCTGCCTTTTGCGTAGGCCGCCATTTCAAAAACGCCGACGGGGCCGTTCCAAAAAACCGTTTGACATTTAAGCAGCTCTTCCTCAAAAAGTTTTATAGTCTTAGGCCCGATATCAAGGCCCATATAACCCTCGGGTATATTTTCGGCCTCGGTGGTAATAGTGGGTATGCCTTCGGCAAATTCTTTGGCACAGATATTATCTACGGGAAGCAGAAGCTTTACGCCTTTTTCTTTTGCGGCTGCCATAATTTGTTTGGCTTCGTCTATTTTATCGGCCTCAAGCAGAGACGTGCCGATTTCATAACCCAAAGCTTTATTAAAGGTATAGGCCATACCGCCGCCGATGAAAAGGACGTTTACTTTTTCAAGCAGGTTTTTGAGGACCATAATTTTATCTGATACTTTCGCCCCGCCGATAATTGCGGCAAAAGGGCGTTTGGGATCTTCAAGTGCGCCGCCCAAAAACTCCACTTCCTTTTGTATAAGAAAACCGGCTGCGGAAGGCAGAAATTCCGTTATCGCGCTTGTTGAGGCGTGAGCGCGGTGTACGGTGCCGAAAGCTTCCTGTATAAAAATATCGCCGTATTTTGCAAGTTTTGAAGCAAATTCTTTATCGTTTTTTTCTTCCTCGGGGTGGAAGCGCAGATTTTCAAGCAAAACAATCTCGCCTTTCTTTGCGGCGTCTACCGCGGCCTGAGCCTCGGGCCCGACGCAGTCTTTTGCAAAATGTACTTTTGCGCCCATAATTTTTTCAACTTCCGGCGCAACGGGCGCCAAAGAAAATTCCGCTACAAACTTGCCCTTGGGGCGGCCCAAATGGGAAATTAAAACTATTTTGCAACCTTTATCTAATAAATATTTAATCGTTTTTTCAGTCGCTAAAATACGTTTGAGATTGTCAACTTTGCCGTCCTTTACGGGCACGTTGTAATCAACGCGCATAAGGACGTTTTTGCCCTCAACGTCAATATCCTGCATCTTTACAATATCGTTTAAGTTCATTTTATTTTCCCCCGAAAAAAAATACGGCGCCCCCGAAGAGGCGCCGTTTTGAAAACTAACCGTTGATTTTTGCCATGTGGGCAATTAAATCAAGAACTTTGTAGGAATAACCTATTTCGTTGTCGTACCAAGAGATGACTTTTACGAAGGTATCGGTCAAAGCGATGCCCGCTTTTGCGTCAAAGATTGAGGTAAGCGTGCAACCCAAAAAGTCCGAGGAGACTACAGCATCTTCGGTATAGCCTAAGATGCCTTTAAGTTCGCCTTCGGAGGCGTCTTTCATGGCTTTACAGATTTCTTCGTACTTGGCGGGTTTTGCAAGGTTAACCGTTAAGTCAACAACCGAGACGTCCAGCGTAGGAACGCGCATTGACATACCCGTCAATTTGCCGTTTAACGAAGGAATAACTTTGCCCACCGCTTTTGCCGCGCCGGTGGAAGAAGGAATAATATTGCCGCTGGCCGCGCGGCCGCCTCTCCAGTCTTTCAAAGAAGGCCCGTCAACCGTTTTCTGCGTTGCGGTGGTGGAGTGCACTGTGGTCATAAGCCCGTCGGTAATACCCCATTTGTCATGTAAAACTTTAGCCAAAGGCGCAAGGCAGTTGGTGGTGCATGAAGCATTGGAAACAAACTGCGTGCCTTTTACGTAAGAATCTTCGTTAACGCCGCAGACAAACATAGGCGTGTCGTCCTTTGAAGGGGCCGACATTACGACGTATTTTGCGCCCGCTTTAATATGCGCGGCGGCTTTTTCTTTAGTAAGGAAGAGGCCCGTTGATTCAACTACGTAATCGGCGCCTACTGCGTCCCACGCAAGCTCGGCGGGATCTTTGACGGCCGTTACTCTGATTTTTTTGCCGTTGACGATTAAGAGGCTATTTTCCATATCCACGTCAACCGTGCCTTGAAACTGGCCGTGCATAGTGTCATATTTGAGCATATAAGCCAAATAATCAACAGGGCAAAGATCGTTTATTGCTACGACTTCAATATCGTTGCGCTCCTGCGCAGCCCTGAAAACAAAACGTCCGATACGGCCAAAGCCGTTGATACCTACTTTAATTGACATATTTCCTCCGAAGAGCTAAAACTTCCGCGCTCTGATTTAAGTTCATATATATTTTACAATTTTTATGACTTCGCGCGCCAGCTTTTTTACCTACGCGGAGGATGGTGATTTTTACTTTTTTTGAGAGCTGTTTTGGTTTTGCTTTTTTTGTCGCTTCAGCTTTTTTAATATATTACGTGGCATAGTTTCATACTTTTTAAAGCAACTAATATTTTTGTTAGTAATCCATAATTGACCTTCTCCTACACTCAACCTATGTTGTCCAGTAGAGAAATAGTCATTTTTTCTTACCTCCTCAGAACTTAATATCCAATATTTAATAGTATCTCTCCAAACTCCTATCCATACAAAGATATCACAGCAAGAAGGTTTAATTTGTTGAAAATTCATATTAAAGGTTTTTTTAGATTTGGAGTTCAATGCTTTCATATATAAAGGGGCATCACTATTAGCATCCACCGCTCTAGAGGCTTTTACCTCTACTTTCAGTCCTTCGTACCAAAAATCATATTCTCCCGAGAATTTAGGATCTGTTTTTTTACTAGGTACGTCCAGCTCAGGAACAAACTCATTCAAATGATTTTGAGCCCACGTTTCGCCAAAAGCTCTAGGAGCAGAAATTTCAAAAAGGTACAAATACTTATTCCTTTTTAGGTAAGAATCCCTAATGTCATAATAAGCATCTAAAGAAATTATATCCTTTCCAAGCAAGTGGGAAATTATATATTCAAATTTATTAAATGGGTAAACATAGTAAAGCCCGTCTAAAATAGCATCCGACAAATCCTTACTATTTGACTTAGCAATATATTCAGTTAATTCTGCGTACAATTTCTCCATTACAATAACCCCTTAGAAAGATATTCTTGTTCTTTTTTTGTCAAATTAAATACAGAAAATACCAGTTCATCTATTTTTTTCATAACATTTTTACTTTTAGTACAGAAAAATTCCTGAGTTAATCCGTCCAAGTTTCGGCGTTGTCCCTCAGAGATTATGGGAAAGGGGAGTTGTAAAAGATTACCTTTCAATATCTTTACTTCGTCAAACTTCTTTCGGTATATGAATTGGAATAACGAAGAGTTAAGAAAAGCTAAAGTTTCCTTTATTGTGTACCCCTCTAAAACAGGAATAAGAATATTTGCACTATTTAATACCAAGGATTTAGAGTCGTCATAAGCAAAAGTTAACTTACTTGAAATAAACTTATAAAGCAGTTTTTCTTTAGCTCTATATATATTATCAGGGGCGACTTGTTGAAAATGTTCACGTTTATATTTTATATATTTCTTTGCGGGAAGAAGAAAATAAGGAGTTATTTCTTTACCAGTATATATCTCTTCAAAATCTTCTTTAGGATTTTCCAAAATATATTTTTCATTGTTACCAGTAACTATGCCCAATCCCCATATACTTTTTTCTAGTGTTAAATGGGGAATAGCATACATCTTATTCAATATTTCCACATCTTCCGCGTTTGTCTTAGTAAAGTTATAATTTAAGTTGCTCTCAAATACATGTTGTGATATACTGCCCTTTATACCTTTCCCTGATAATTCTACAAGATTGTTCCCTTTTTTCCTACTTAAATTAAGCATAACCACATCAGTTAAAACCCCTGTAAACAACTTGCCCAAAAAAGCGATTTTGTTTATATTGAAATTATCTAAAATAAACTTGCGGACATCCTTATGTAGAGCTACATTTAACATAGAAACAGGAAGGAGAAAGGAACAAATGCCATCTTTTGCCAAATACTTATTAGCTTGAATAATAAAACATGAAAAGCTTTCTCCACTTCTTACGAAATATCTAATGCTTTCGGGAATATATGATAATTGTGCTCCCCAAGGAGGATTGGTTGCGATAATATCAAACTTATGTTCCTCCAATGGATAGGATTGGAAAAGTCTTTCATCATTCAAAAAGTCAAAATTATAGACCTGAGGAACAAATTTTTGAGACTTAAATTTTATGACTAGTTTAATTTTAGTTATAAAACAAGCTATAGGATCTATGTCAATTCCAAACAAATTCTCGGGATTCTTAATTTTATCTGCTACCGAAAGCAGAAAATTACCTGTTCCGCAAGCAGGATCTAGAAATTTAATATTGTCGTTATCTACAAGTTCATTTAACTCAAGAATAACCTCTCTCGGTGTATAATATACTCCCTTTTTATTTTTTTCCCCCTCAGTCAACAAGATTTGATAGACAGCATCCAAAATACTAGCCTCATTCGGAATATTCAATAAGAATATTTCTTGAACAAGATTTTGTCTGAACTCTTTTAATATGTTTTCAACATTTGAGTTGCAGGAGTACCAATTATTTTCTCTTAAACATAGCAATCCCTCTTGCAGAAGAAGATTCAACGCAACTGAGTAAACAATTGAATGGATAGAGCTTCTCTTCCGTTCTGCAACATTGACAATATTTTGAATAATGTCTATATGATTTTTTTTGTCTATCAACTCATAAGGAATAATATTTTTTTGAGAATATTGCTTATTAGCACGTTTCTTAAGTTTCCCTGACTTTACAAAATCAGAAACTCCCAATCGCGCCCAATTTCTTTTAGTTGCCAACGAAATATCTAATATTTCCATTTAAATTTTCCCTTTAGCAAAATTCTAATAAATATCTAGGAATAAATGCAAATATAGAAGATGGATTCTATAAAGTTTTATAGAATCCATCCTCATAAAGAAGTGCTCGTTACTATATTAAAACAACGCAAGCTTACATCATGCCCATAGGAGGCATGGCGGGGGCCGCATCTTTCTTTTCGGGCTTATCGGCCACAAGGGCTTCGGTCAAAAGCACCGTGGCGGCAATTGAAGCCGCGTTTTCAAGTGCGCTTCTTACCACTTTAACAGGGTCAATGACACCCGCTTTTAAGAGGTCTTCATAAGTATCTGTTTCGGCGTTGAAACCTTCGTTGCCGCTCAGGTTGCGCACTTTTTCAACCACAACAGAGCCATCCAGCCCCGAGTTTTCGGCAATCTGTCTTAACGGAGCCGTAAGAGATTTTTTGACGATGTTTATGCCCGTTTGGACATCTTCGTCTTTCTCTTTTAGCGCTTCAAGCGCCTTTTCACAGCGGACTAAAGCTACACCGCCGCCCGGGACAAGGCCTTCTTCCACACCGGCTTTAGTGGCGTTTTTGGCGTCTTCCACTTTGGCTTTCTTGGCTTTAAGTTCCGTTTCCGTAGCCGCACCGACGTTGATTACTGCTACGCCGCCGCTTAATTTGGCAAGGCGTTCCTGTAATTTTTCTTTGTCGTAATCGGAGGTGGAAAGTTCAATCTGCTTCTTTATCTGGGAGGCCCTTTCCGCAACAGCTTTTTTGCTGCCGCCGCCGTTTACGATGGTAGTGTTTTCTTTGTCAATAATAACGCGTTTGGCTTCGCCGAGCATTTCGGGGGTGGCGTTTTCAAGTTTAAGGCCGCGCTCTTCACTGATAACTTCGCCGCCGGTAAGGGTGGCAATGTCCTGGAGCATTTCTTTGCGCCTGTCGCCAAACCCCGGGGCTTTGACCGCGCAGCCCTTAAGCGTGCCTCTAAGGCGGTTTACGACTAAGGTTGCAAGGGCTTCGCCTTCAACATCTTCTGCGATGATAAGGAAGTTCCTGCCGCTTTGCACAATTTTCTCAAGCAAAGGCAGAAGTTCGTTCATAGAAGATATTT
>CAZNCX010000016.1:13944-20993 GCA_964571655.1 uncultured Elusimicrobium sp.
TTTCTTATCCGTAATAATGACGGCGCAATTTTCAAGCGCGCATTCCATACGCTCGCTGTCGGTAATAAAGTACGGGGATATATAGCCCCTGTCAAACTGCATACCCTCAACGACTTCTAAGGTAGTGTCGGCTGTTTTGCCTTCTTCAACGGTAATTACGCCTTCAATGCCCACTTTTTCCATAGCTTCGGCAATTAAATCGCCTATAATTTTATCGTTTGCCGATATCGTTGCGATTTGCGCTTTTTCCTGTTTGGTGTTAACGGGCTTTTGCATCTTTTTTAATTCCGCTTTAACGGTTTTAACAGCTTTTTCTATGCCCTTTTTAACCGAGGACGGGTTTGCTCCCGCGGTAATGTTTTTGATGCCTTCTTTTACCAAAGCGTCGGCAAGGACTGTGGCCGTGGTAGTGCCGTCGCCGGCAACATCGTTGGTTTTGGAAGCAACTTCGCGGATAAGCTGTGCCCCCATATTTTCAAACCTGTCTTCAAGCTCAATATCCTTGGCTATCGTTACGCCGTCGTCAATAATCAAAGGGGAGCCGAATTTTTTTTCCAAAACAACGCTCCTGCCTTTGGGGCCTAAAGTTACTTTAACGGCATTGGCTACTTTTTCAATGCCGAGCTTCATTTTGCTTCTGGCTTCTTCCGAATATACTATTTGCTTTGCCATAATAAACTGTCTCCTCGCTAAAAAAATTATTTAACCTATAATGCCAAAAATATCTTCCTGATGCATAATAAGATACTTTTCGTCATTAAGCTTTACTTCCGTACCGGAGTATTTTCCGTACAAAACAACGTCTCCCGCTTTAACGTCCATTGGGTTGCGTTTGCCATCTTTGTTTATAGCGCCTTCTCCCACGGCTATAACTTTGCCCTGCATAGGCTTCTCTTTGGCACTGTCCGGTATGATGATGCCCCCTCTTATTTCTTCTTTGGGTTCTATGGGGCTTACTATTACCCTGTCGCCCAAAGGTTTAATCTTTACGGTGCTCATTTTATATCCTCCTGATAACACTTTTTTTTGTTTTTAGGCTTTGCCCGTAAAAAAATCAAAATTGGCAAACACCTAACTATATTGCTAATTTAGCATTATTTTTTATTTTTGTCAATCGGTTTGTAAGACTGCTAATTATTTCCAGACGTATTTATCGCAATTTTTTAGCGTTTAAGTTTGCGAAAAATAGTTTCAAAGAACGTTCTTTTTGTTTTGGGAAGAACTTTCAGAATAACACAGGAAACATTATCTTTCCCGTCATTGTGAGCGGAAACTTTTACTATCTGCTGGCACATTTTGCCGGGGCTCAGGTGCGGGTCGGCCATAATATCAAAAATCTGGCTGTCGGTAATGCCTTTATTTACGCCGTCGGAGCAAATCATATAAACATCTCCTTCAAGCGGCGCAAGGGGTATAACGTCGCACTTAATTTCCTGCCGCAGACCCAGCGCTTTTGTAAGCACGTTTTGTATGCGGCTTTTTGCGGCTTCTTCTTTGCTGATTAAACCCATAGCCACCTGCTGCATTACAAAGGAATGGTCGTTTGAAATTTGCTGCAAATCACTGCCGCGTAAAACATATATCCTGCTGTCGCCGATATGTACGGCGCAGGCGTTATTTGCGTCTTCTATATAAATGGCGCTTAAAGTCGTACCCATGCCGCGCCTTCTGTAATTTTCGGAGGCAAGCCTGTGTATGCGCGCGTTTGCCACAAAAGAGGAATATAGAAGTTTCCTTGCAATAGTGGGCAAACCGTTTTCAAATTCTTCGGGGACGCTGATTTTCTTGGCGTTGATGTCCAAAAGCATCTGCCTTATGGTGGAAACCGCCAGATTGCTGGCCACTTCGCCGGCGTTATGGCCGCCCATGCCGTCGGCCACCGCGCCGAGGCAAAGCTCCGGCGCGATTAAAACGCTGTCTTCATTCTTTTCCCTTATTTTGCCAATATCGGTGTAGGAGGCAAGTTCTATATCAAATTCCATCTTTCTTCCCTCATCTCAAGTATTGCCACCGCAAAGAATAACAGACCGTATATTGAAAGCGCCCATATAAGGAATTTCATAACGGCCTGCTCTTTATACGTATATTTGAACTCCAAAAAAGGCGCCTTAAAGGCATAGGCCCATACCATATTTTCAATGTCCGAACGGTTATAGTCCAAAGCATAAACAGATACCTTATTTATGAAATCTTCTTTATACTCTTCCAAGGAACTTATGGGCGGTTTATTTGCCTCTATTGCGGCTTGTATGGCAAGTTCTCGGCGTTTGAGGGCTTGTTCGCGCGCGTAGTCGCCGGCTTTGGTTTTCTTTTTCATGCCGGGGTTTTTAAGCTCTTCTTTTCTTGCGTTTTCTTCTTCTGTTTTCTTTTGCTCTTCCTCCATACGCTCCTGCGCGCGAATTTGAGAGGCCGCGTAAACTTGATCTATCGTCTGATAGTAAGTCCCGCTTGCCTGATATACCCAAATTGCCGCACAGGCCAAAGCAAAAGCTATCGTAAGCAAAAAGCGAAACAGAAATCCCCCTCCCCTTAAAAAGGGAAGGAATATTGAAAACAAAACCAGCCCCATGGCAGATTTGTAGAGGGCCGAAGTAACTTCCCCGCTGATAAAAACTTCTGCGCGGGCAAAATTATTAATCGCAAAAAAGGCAAAAAGCATAAGCAGAGCAGCGCCGACACGGTAGAAGATGGATAAGGTATCATCTTCGTCAAGTTTTATAGCCAAAGCACCCAGCAAAACGGCGTAGACGGGCATATATCCCCTTGCCGTAAAAGACACTATTGAGCCAGAGCCTTCTATCCACCCGTAAAACCCCGCTATATATGAAATAAAAGCCACAAACAGGACGCTTGGCACTACGCAGCGTATCATATCAAACAGGAACATTGAAGAAACAAATAAGATAAACGCAAAAGCTATTGCGGCAAGCATCATCTGCCCGGGAAGAAAACTTTGCGCAGATATCCACGGCTCAAATAACGCAACAAGCCACGGCATTGAGTCCACCCCCGGGAAATGCGAGCATAAAATGCCCAGCTTTATAAATATCGCGGGAGCCAGCATCATCATAACGCACGCCAAGGCAAACATTACCATACTTTGCGTAATAAATTTTGTTCTGCTGCGCTTAAAAGCGGCGTTTGGATCGGGGTGTTTTGAGAGAGGAGCCTTAAATTCCGGCATAGACTGCCCTTCGGCTACGGGCGTCTTTGCCGCCTTGGAACCGCCGAAAATAGTTTTCAAAATTGAACCTTTGGGACGTTTAAGCAAAGGTATAGGCGGCGCTTTCTTGGGCTTGGCGTCCGCAGGTTTTGCCGCCGAAGAAGACTGCTGCGCAGGCTGATTCTTAGGCGCGGCCTGCAGCTCAGCACCTTTTGCCGCCAGAGCGGCGACGGGAATACCCTGCACGGGTTTTTGCGGGCCGAAGTCAACCATCGGCAGCTCGGCCTTATAGCTTTGTTTCTGCCTAAGATTGCCCGAAAATAAAGGCGCATATCTTGCCGGAGAAGGGGACTGCGCGCTGGCCGGTTTATCGGTGTTTATCTGGAGGCCTACTTCCTCGGCTATATTAAGCCCCTGACGGACTTTAAGCTGCTCTTCAGCTCTCATTTTTTTGAAATAGGTAAGCGTTTCTCCCGCAGTCTGGAAACGTAAGGCGGGGTTCTTGCTCATTAACTTTGCAACCGCCTGAGAAAGCCACAGCGGGATATTCTTCCTATAGGCGGAAACATCGGGCACGGGCTCGTTTATATGCTTCTGTATGATTTCCATAGAAGTCTTGCCCGTAAAAGGATATTTGCCCGTAAGAACATAAAATAGACTTGCGCCCAAAGAGTAAAGGTCCGCTCTAGTATCTATAGGGCGGCCCAAAGCCTGCTCCGGCGATAAAAAGTAGGCCGTGCCGGCAAGTTCGGTCGTTTTGGTAAAGCCTTTTTCTTTGTCAACTTTTTTGGCGATGCCGAAATCAACTATCTTAGCCTCAAGCTTTTTGGTAATTAAAATATTGGAAGGTTTTATATCACGGTGGATAATGCCCTTTTGATGCGCCGCTTCAAGACCGCTTAAAATGCCGATAAAGGTTTCCACCACAAAAGAAATAGGCAGATGCGGACGTTTTCTTACTATTGAAGATAAACTTTCCCCGTCTATAAAAGACATCACTATAAAGTAAAAACCCCTTTCCCTGCCGACGTTATAGACGAAGACGATGTTAGGGTGATCCAACTCGGCTATAGCGCGGGCCTCGGTTAAAAACAGGCCGACGGCTTTTTTATCGTTGGCCAAAGCGGGGCTTAAAATCTTGACGCAGACAATGCGGTCCAAAGCTTTATGCTTGCCCTTAAAAACCGTGCCCATGCCGCCTTCGCTTATTTTCTCAAGAATTATACAACCCGCAATTTCCTGCCCGAGCAAGTCAACTTCCGGTTTCTTTCTCGCCGTTTCGGGTTCTTTTTGAGAGGAAGACTGGGCATTCTCTTGACTGGATCGCTTATCATCGGCAGAGGGTGCGGCTGCCTGCGGCGCAGGCTGCGCGGCTTCGGCGGGTTGAGCGGCTTTATCATTATCTTGAGAGGCGGCAATATTTTGTTCTTCCTGCCGCGCCGCCTGCGCTGCGTGAGCGGCCTCAACGGCTTGAGCGGGAATATCGGGTTTGGGCGGGGCTATATGCTGCTGCGCGGCGGCATTTGCGCCGTCTTGATAAGAAGCGGGAGACTGAGACCCGTCCTCGGCCGCGGGCAAAGCTTCGGAAGGGGAAGGGACTGCGCAAGCGTCTAGGCCCTCCTGTCCGTTTTGAGTATGGAAATTCTGCTGAAGATTTTGCACGCGAGGCTCGTTACCCCCGTTGTTTGGCATATTCTCAGGCCCCCCGCTTAGCTGTTGATTATTTGACTGTTCGTCATTTTCTTGTTGTTCTTGCGGCATATCCGTACCCAAATATCCCCCCTTTCCTTAGAGGAAAGGTTTTATAGAAATAAAACTGCGTGAAGCGCTTATTTTTGCTCTTTTATAAAGTCAAGCGTTTTGGCAAATAAACTTTTGACTTCGCCAAGTTTTTCCAAAGGCAGACGAATGCCCTTTTTGGTCCAGCCGGTATAAGCCTCGTCTTCCTGCCATTGGCGCAAATCCAACGCGCGCGCGCCCATATAGGAACTTATCCTTAATACAACCGAAAGCCCCTGTCTTTTGGCGTATTTGCCTAACTCTTTATCTTCCGCCGTATTGACATCGGCAGGCAGAGAATCAAGAGCCTGTGCAATTTTTTCAACCATTTCAAAGGAAAGCGTTATCCCCGATTTGGTGGGGCCGCTGTAAGTATCGGACTTTAGATATTTCCTTATGGAAATATATTTATGGCCTTTATAGGAGTCCAAAGAAAATTTAATTTGGCTCCCGTCGTCAAAGGGGATATTCCCTATTTCGCTTAGCACTGCAAACGCAGTTTGTGGCATAACTGTCTCCTTACTTTGATTTTTTTTGGAATAAACCCGCTATTCCCTTAACTATGCTTCCCGCCGCTTCCCCCACCCCGCTGACGGTGGCGGTAGATATCTTTACCCCGCCTCTGACAACCTGCCCCGGCACATTTATAAGCGACGTTACCGTTGAGGCTATGTCCACCTTAAAAGAAGGATCGCTTAAAGTGCCGCCTATCTTAATTACCACAGGCCTAAAGCCCGAGCCTTCCGTTACCTTGCCGAAATGACTGTTTACGGTCATATTAAGCTTTTCCGTAAGCAAATCTATCGTGCCGACAGACTTTACCGTAGTAAGATCCGAATATATATCAGACTTCTCTATGGTTACCATTCCGTTTGCCACACCGTAAGCGCCCTCAATGAGGGAATACCTAATTGTATCATTACCAAGCGTCATCTTGTCAAGTCTTAATACATTAAATGCTTTTTGTATTACGCGCACGGAAGTAAATATAACCTTTAATACTACCGACGAAGACATTAACTTATTTATATCTTTTATTTCCCCGTTTTGGGAGCTGAAAGTTATCTGCCCGTTTGCGCGGTCAAATTTATTATCCACGTTTTTAACATTTGCTTTGATTACCAGATTCTCTGTTGAAAAAATATTGTTGGCAATAGTCTTGACCGTTATTGAAGCGTTTATGTTCATAGGTATGGTGCGCGGCGTTTGGTCTTGTATGACATCTTGTTCTTTAGGATTTTCCTCCGCGGCGGGCTTCTCTTCATCTTTGCGCTTTGCCGATTTTTCCTTGGGGGCTTTGTCAAAAAGAGTGTCAAAATTGATGTTTTCAAGCGTAAATTTATCCATATTGAAGACAAAATTTATATCCGCCGCATCTTGAGGTCTGGCGTAAGAAAAGAACATCGTAAAATTGGAATTGTCAAAAAAACCGCGCAGATTATTTGTCTTTATATCGTCTATGCCCGCAATCGTAATGCCGCCGTTTAAGTTTTTAAGTTGCTTGCCCAAGACAAGCGCGCCGATATCCTTAAAAGTAAACGAGCCCTGCGCATTATGCTTGTTGCCCGCGCCCGAAGCGTTAACATAACCGTCTATAACACCCTGTAGTTTGAAGGCAGAAAGCGTTTCTTTTGCTATATCGGAAATCTCTTTAAGCTTTAAGTTTGTCTTAAGCGAGGCGCTGTATTTAAGCTGCGGAGTGGAATAATCAAGGCTGCCCGACGACGAAATGTAGGAGGAGCCTACCGAAGCCGTGGCGTTTGTAAGCTTTAGAAAAGATTTTTCAATATCACTGCTGCCGTTTATGGACATATTGACCTGCGGCAGCGCAAAAGGCGTAAGCGGGCCGGAAGCAAATTCCGACATAAAATTGCTGTCTATTCCTTTTATAAAACCATCAAAAGAAAAAGAGGGCGCCGCAAAATTATCGGCCGAGCCCTGCAAATTAAGCGCCGCGTTTTTGTAGGATACCGTAAAAGAACTTATTTGCGCGGAAGCCTCTTCCATATTAAAATTTGCAAGCTTAACTTTGCCGGCAAGCGCAATGTTTATGGGCGACATATCAAGCGTGTCCGTCTTTATCGCCGTTGCCGCTGAAGCGTTTACG
>CAZNCX010000017.1:0-20339 GCA_964571655.1 uncultured Elusimicrobium sp.
TAAAATACGCAAAGTTACCGAGCGCGACGAGGTCAACGCCAAATACGCCGGCGAGGATTTGGCCGAAGGCTACGACGCCTTAATAGACGAAAAAAACCACACCGTTACCCTTACCGACAGCGGCATCTCAAAGTCCGAAAAGCTGCTCGGCGTGGAAAATCTTTATAACGACGTTGAGTCCGAATGGGTGCACCATATAAATCAGGCTCTGCGCGCGCATCATCTTTACGAAAAAGACGTGCATTACGTAATCAAAGACGGCGAAATTATAATAGTTGACGAGTTTACCGGCCGCTTAATGCCGGGCAGAAGATGGTCCGACGGGCTCCATCAGGCCGTTGAAGCAAAAGAGCATATGCCCATTAAGGAAGAAAATCAGACTCTGGCCACAATTACCTTCCAAAATTTCTTTAAGCTCTACAACAAACTTTCCGGCATGACGGGTACGGCCATGACGGAGGCAAACGAGTTCTGGACTATCTATAAACTTGACGTCCTTGAAATACCGCCAAACCGCCCCTGCAAAAGAATTGACTTCCCCGACGCTATTTATAAAACCGAAAAGGAAAAATTTGGCGCGGTGGTAGGCGAAATTGAAAAACTCTGGCGCAAAGGCCTGCCTGTTTTGGTCGGTACGCGCTCCATAGAAAAGTCCGAGCAGATATCGGCCATACTGCGCGCAAGAGGCATCCCTCATAAAGTCTTAAACGCCAAATATCACGAACTTGAGGCGCAAATTATAAGTCAGGCCGGTAAAAAGGGCGCTGTAACAATTGCCACAAATATGGCCGGCCGCGGCACGGATATCGTCTTAGGCGGCAATCCGTGCGATGAAGCGGAGCAGGAATTTGTAGCTCAAAACGGCGGGCTTACCGTAATAGGCACGGAACGTCATGAAAGCCGCCGTATAGACAATCAATTGCGCGGCCGCTGTGCAAGGCAGGGCGATAAAGGCTCAAGCCGTTTCTATGTAGCTTTGGACGACGAACTTATGCGCCTGTTTGGCAGCGAGAGGATAGCCTCCGTCATGACACATCTGGGCATGCAGGACGGGGAGGCAATTGAGTCCCGCATAATAAGTAAACAGATAGAAGGCGCGCAAAGACGCGTTGAAGGCCATAACTTTGATATAAGAAAACATTTGCTGGATTACGATAAGGTTATGAATCAGCAGCGCACGGCCGTCTACAGTCTTAGAAACGCTATTTTAGACGGCGCAACCTTCAGCGAGCGCACCAAGCAGATGATACGTGAGACTGAGGAAGAAGTCTTCCTCAAATTCTATAATGAAAGGCACCCCAAAGTATCTGATTTTACCAGCTTAAACGCTATATTAAAGCGTCTGTTTCTGATAGAAACCGACTTAACCGCCGAAAATACCGCGGCTAAAGGGCTTGAGGGCATGCTGGAAGAAAATTATAAAAAAATAGAGGCCGTTTATACAGAGCGGGCAAATTATTTTCGCGAGCAGGGCATAGATTTCTCCGAGATAGAAAGAATGCTTCTTTTGCAGCTCTTAGACCAAAGCTGGAAGAACCATCTCTACGAACTTGACCAATTGCAAAAAAGTGTAGGGCTGCGAGCTTACGGGCAAAAAGATCCCCTTATTGAATATCAAAAAGAATCTTTTGCTTTATACCAAAATATGATGACGCGCGTGCGTGATTTATTTGTTGATTATATCTTCCGCCTGAAACTGCCCCCGCAGCGCAAAGCACCCATCAAGCAGCAGGAAGGCCCGTCCGCGCAAAATCCGCAGCAGAAAACAGGTGATGGCGCGCGCAAGGTGGGACGCAATGATTTATGCCCGTGCGGAAGCGGCAAAAAATATAAGAAATGCTGCGGCGCTTAAAATCCGCAGCCGAAAGGGCAAAAAATAAACTGAGAGGTTTTTTATGAGCTATATTGACGAAAATGGAAATTATCTTCCCGACGATATACCAAATATTGTTCCTCAAAATTACGAGGAAGGCTCCGAACAAAAAGCCGAAAACGGCCGACAAAGCGCCGTCCCGATAACTCCCGCATCACAGAGACCTCCGATAAAAATGCGGACCATACCCGAGACGCCTTCCCCCGCGCAGGAAACAGTACCTGAAAATAAGGGGAAAAAAGCTGTTTCTTTTATAAAAAGCTTTTTTGTTGACGTCCTCAACGGCATAATAATAGCCTTAAGCATGTTTACCATAGCCGGCCTTATGGTTGAAAGTTATATTGAGCCTCCTCATCAAAACTTCATCTGGCTTTCTTTTATACCTTTCGGGATTGTGCTTTATTATTTCAGAAGCGCGATAACAAGCGCGCTGTTCGGCTGGGGAACGGGCATAATAACTTATCTGGGTATTTTATACTGGATAAATTTAACCGTCTTTGAAGCAACGGGCAATCAAAAACTATCTCTGCTGGCAGTTTTATCTTTGTCGTGCGTTTTGGCGCTGCAGTTTGCTTTATTTGCGTGGGCCTGCCACTTTCTTAAGAGGGCGCGCATCTTCTTCCCGCTGACCGCGGCCGCAGCGTGGGTCGGCTTGGAATTTATGCATCAGCTTATCTCCTATAAATTTATAGGCTTTACGTGGTTTATTTTGGGATACACTCAATACGCCAATCTGCCGCTTATACAAATAAGTTCCGTAACGGGCGTTTACGGAGTAAGTTTTTTAATTGCTTTTGTAGGCCTCTGCGGCGCTTATCTGGTAACAAAAAACAGAAGGGGCGCAAAAATATTTTATGTGCTGCTTGCCATGACGCTTATGGCCGGCGTCGCTTTTTACGGCAATACGCAGATAAGCCGATGGGAATCTTATGAAAGGACAAACCCCGCCCAGCTTTCCGTCGCGCTTATGCAGCCAAATACGCATAATATGATGCTTGACAACCGCTTTGAAGACGTGCAATATACCGTGGCGGAACAGGCTCTATCTCTGGAAGATAAAAATGTTGATTTGGTTATCTGGCCGGAAAGCTCTCTGCCGGGCACCTTCCAAAAAGGTTTCTTTAACAGCTTTGCCAAAGAAACTTCGCAGAAAGGCAAGTATCGCCAAATTTTCGGCAGCTACAGCGAAGGGGACGGCAAAGAATATGTGTCTGCGGCATTATTTGACGAGACGGGTATAAAAGACTCCTATAATAAAGTAAAGCTTGTTCCTTTCGGCGAGTTTCTGCCTTTCTATTCTTCTTTCAAAAATATCTACGATAAAAATAATATATCTTCTTTCACCGGTGCTTTTAAGGAGGGTAACAATCCCTCCCAAGTCTTTGACCTTGTTATGCGGCAGGGCACGCCCGAGCAGGAAGCCATAATCTATAAAATCGGGCCGACAATTTGCTTTGAAAGCCTTTTCCCGGACCTTTGGGTTGAAAAAGCAAAGAAAGGGGCGACGTTCTTTGTAAACATATCAAACGACGGCTGGTTTGGCCCCAGCGCGGCGCCATATCAGCATTTAAGAGCATTGGTTTTTAGAGCAATTGAAACAAGAAAGCCCATTCTGCGCTCGGCCAATACGGGCATCAGCGGCTGGATTGACTCTACCGGTAAAATACGCATGCAAACAAACTTAAACGAACAAAGCGCTGCCGTCTTTAATTTTACTTTCCAGCCTAACGCGCCTTTAAGCATTTACACGCTTTTCGGGCCTGTCTTTGCGCTGATTTGTCTGGCCGCGGCCGTTTTATTTACGACTATTTGCGCCTTATTTTTAACGGAAGAAGATTCTTATAACTAATGATAGAAATTAAAGATATAGAAAATCTTTTAGCCTCTTTGGAGGAGCGCTTTATGCGCTTATCCTCCGTGCTTGATATTGAAGGTAAAAAAAATACCCTTAAACAAAAAGAAAAAGAAACCCTTGCCCCCGATTTTTGGGACGATGCGCAAAAAGCCAAAAAAATTTCAAAAGAAGCAGACACTCTTAAAAACGATATTGAAAATTTTGAGGGCTTGCGCCGCGCCTTAGACGACGGACAAACCCTCTTTACCCTTGCCTGCGAGGAGCAGGATAATAAAGAACTTGAAAATCTCTTTAAGACCTTAAACGACCTTTCTGCAAAAATAAAAGAACTTGAGTTTAAGACGAGGCTTTGCTCCGCTAACGATAAACTAAACGCCATTATAACCCTGCACGCCGGAGCCGGCGGCACGGAATCCTGCGACTGGGCCCAGATGCTCCTTCGCATGTACACACGCTGGGCGCAGGCCCACGATTTCAAAATTACCGTTACCGATATGCTTGAAGGCGAAGAGGCCGGCATAAAAACGGCTTCCCTGTTCGTTGAAGGGCCTTATGCTTACGGTTTCCTTAAAAGCGAAAGCGGCGTGCACCGCCTTGTGCGCATATCGCCTTTTGACGCAAACGCAAGAAGGCATACTTCTTTTGCCTCCCTTGACGTTTTACCCGATATTGAAGACGACGCCGATATTGAAATTGCCGATAAAGACATTGAGATTACAACCTGCCGCTCAGGCGGAGCCGGCGGGCAAAACGTAAATAAGGTGGAAACAGCCGTGCGCATTTTGCATAAACCCACGGGCATAGTAGTCTCCTGCCGCGTGGAACGCTTCCAGCTGCAAAACAAGCTGCGCGCGCTGAAAATGCTTAAAGCCCGCCTTTATGAAATGGAGCAGGATAAAAAACGCTCCGAACTTGAAAAGCACTACGGCGAAAAAGGTGATATCGCCTGGGGCCATCAAATACGCTCTTATGTTTTTATGCCTTATCAATTGGTAAAAGATTTGCGGACAAATTATCAAACTTCCGACGTGCAAGGTGTTATGGACGGCGCCTTGGACGGGTTCATTGAAGCTTATCTTGACCATAAAGCGGGTAAATAATGCGCCGCGGCGGCCTCTACATTCACATTCCCTTCTGCAAAAGCAAATGCGCTTACTGCGATTTTATTTCTTACGCAAATATACTTGATAAGACAGATGATTACCTGCGCGCGCTTACAGCCGAAATGGAATCCGCACGCAGCAGATATCCTTCTTTTAATCCAAATACCCTTTATATAGGCGGCGGCACGCCCAGCATTTTAAGTCTGAGCCAGTTAAAAAAACTTTTTGAGAGCATTGAAAAAACTTTCGGCCCCGTGGAGTATTTTCAGGAAAGCACTTTTGAAGCAAATCCCGAAAGCTTATCCGAACAAAAACTAAAACTGCTTAAGGCGCGCGGGATAAACCGTCTGAGCCTTGGCCTGCAAAGCGCAAATAATAAAGAATTAAAACTTATAGGCCGCGCGCATAATAAAGAACAATTTTTGAAAGCTTATCTTTGCGCGCAAAAATATTTTGACAATATAAATATTGATTTAATTGCCGCCCTTCCGCGCCAGACGCTTAAAAGCTTTGCCCGAAGTTTGGCTTTTGCCGTTAAATTAAAACCCTCCCATATTTCCGTTTACGGGCTTCAGGTTGAGGAAGGTACAAAACTTTTTGCCAAAAAATACGTCTGCGACGAGGCCTTATGCCGCGCAATGCTGGAGCATGCGGAAGTTTATCTTAAAGAAAACAGATACCGTCAATATGAAATTTCCAACTTCGCCAAAGCAGGCAGAGAAAGCCTGCATAATATAAACTATTGGCTCAGCGGGCCGTATTTGGGTTTTGGCGCGGCCGCGGCTTCTTATATAGACGGCGTGCGAAGCCAAAATACGCCTGCCGTTGCCGATTATATAGGCGGCAAACGCGCCGTTTATGAGGAAACTTTGCGCGGCAAAGCAAAAACGGGGGAGAGGGTTTTGCTCGCCTTAAGATATTTGCGCGGTTTCAAACCGAGCGCGAAAATGCTTAAATATTTTAAGAAAGATTTTGAAGAACTTTTAGAGCAAAAACTTTTACAAAAAAGCGGCGGCAAAATTAGATTAAGCAAAGAGGGCAAATACTTTGCCAACGCCGCCGCAAGAAGATTTGTGGAGCCTTTTGACTGATGAAAATAACGCCCGTTAAAACCGCCGTCTTTAAGCAGGGAGAGGACCTGACATCCTTTATAATAAAATATCTGCCCAAGGTAAAAGAGGGCTCGGTAATTGCCGTTTCCTCAAAAGTCTGCGGACTTTGGGAAGGCAGAATTGCGCCTAAAGAGCAAAAAGAAAAACTTATAAAAAGCGAAAGTTCTTTTTATCTTAAAACCGCGCTTTGTTATTTTACGATAAAAAATAATATGGTGATGACAAACGGCGGGGTAGACCAAAGCAATGCGGACGGCAAAATTATCCTGCTGCCAAAAGACTGCAATTCCTGCGCGCGCAGGCTGCGCAAAGCTTTGCAAAAAAAATGGAGCGTTAAAAAACTCGGCGTTATTTTGACCGACAGCGCAATATTGCCGCTTAGAGCAGGAGTAATTTGCGCGGCCGTCGGCTATGACGGCTTTTGCGGCGCAAAAGATTTAAGGGGCAAAAAAGATATCTTTGGCAGGAAATTAAAACTGACGCTTTCAAACGCAGCCGACAGCCTTGCCTGCGCAGCCGGTTTTCTTATGGGAGAGAGCGCGCAAAAAACCCCTTTTGCTTTAATTGAAGACGCGCCCATTTTGTTCCGCGAGAAAGCAAACACGCGTGAAATGAAATATCCTTTCAAAAACGATTTATACTATCCTTTCTTAAAACCGTTTATCAAAAATAAAAAATAATTGCGCGGCGGCAGTTTGGCGCGCGGACTTATACTTGCGGTAAGTTTAGACGGAGACTTCTATCTTTTTACCCAAAGCGTCTTCTATACATTCCAGGGCAAAACTGTCGGTCATGCCGGCGATATAGTCGGTAACTATGGTTTTTGCTCCGGCGTTTTCCCTTATATAAACAGGTTTCATAACGCCCAGATAATTGCAGAACTTGCGCACGGCGGGATTTTTCTCGCGCACGGGGCAGTTCCTGAAACCGTAAGCGCAGAAAACCTGAAGATAAAAATCAAACAGTCTTCCCAAAGCATCCTTTAATTTTGCCCTGCTTGTTACAAGCGCGGGGTGCTGGTAAATATATTTGACGTTGAAAGCGTACATTTGGCGAAGCATGGCAAATTTTTCTTCCGAAAAAGCGATATAGTCTTTATCTTTTGATGCCTCGGTTAAATCAGTAACAAGGCTTTGTATAATCTCGCCGTTATTTTCGCCGAGTTCGTTTTTTACGTTATCTGGGATATCGGAAAATTTTATTATTTTGGCGCGCAGAGCGTCCTCCAAATCGCGGCCGAAATAAGCTATTTTATCGGAGGCGCGCACTATACAGCCCTCATATGTGGAGGGGAAATTTTTTCTGTCTTTAATCTTCTCCAAGTCATTGGGGACGGCTGCGGGCTTTATGTTATTATTTGAAAAATCTTCCCCGCAATGGCAGATAATGCCGTCTTTAACGGCGTAAGTAAGGTTTAGCCCGCGGCCGTAATTTGTAAGATGCTCAACAATGCGGTATCCGTTTATTTCGTGGATAAAACGCTCGGGCTGGACTTTGGCGTTAAGGGCAGCCTCTCCCTCGTGCCCAAAAGGCGCGTGACCCAAATCGTGGGCAAGGCCAATAGCAAAGGCAAGCTCTTCGTCCAGCTCCCAGCCGTATTGCTTTAAGCCTTTACAGACGGAGACGGCTACCGTCGCCACGTGCAAAACGTGCTCTATGCGCGTGCAGATATGATCGTTATCGGGCGCGGCAAAAACCTGCGTTTTACTCTTAAGACGGCGGAAAGGCTGGCTGTGTATTATTTTTGTCTGGTCTCTAAAATACTCGCCGCGCACGGTATCAACGTCGGTTTCTTTACTGCGCTTTTTCAAAATCTCATCAGGGAAAGCATTCTTGGCCATATAAATATTATAATAAAGTAAGAGGCAAATATGAAAAATATCGCAATTTACCCGGGAACTTTTGACCCTTTAACCAACGGACATTTGGATATTATAAAGCGCGCGGCGGCTATGTTTGACAAAGTTATCGTGGCGGTGCTTATAAACAAAAATAAGACGCCAGTCTTCAGTGAAGAGCAGCGCCTAAAACAAATAAAAACCTCCATAGCTTCCATAAAAAACGCCGAGGCCGATTCTTTTGACGGCCTCTTGGCCGATTATATGGAAAAGAACCGCTCGCGCGTCATAATCCGCGGGCTTCGCGCCGTTACCGACTTGGAATACGAGTTCCAGCTTGCAAACACCAATCACGAGCTTAATGAAAAACTTGAGACAATATTTTTAATGCCTTCCTCAAAGTACGCCTATTTAACTTCTTCTATGGTGAGGGAAATTTACAGCCTCGGCGGGCGTTTAAGCGCTTTTGTGCCGCCTGCGATAGAAAAAGATTTAATAAAACTTTATTCCAAAAAACAGAAGGCCGTAAAATGAGTTTATCCCTGTCTGTCATAATACCCGCTTACTGCGAAGAAGAAAGCCTTAAAAATATCCTCCCGCAGATTTACACAGAATGCAAAGAAAATTTTGAAGATTTTGAAATACTTGTCATAGGCCCCAAAACGCCTATGGATAATACGCAGGAAGTCGTTTACGCGCTCGGAACCGATAAGGCGCGCTATATCTCGCGCCGCGGCGGCGACGAGTACAGCTTTGCCCTGCGCACAGGCATTGAAGAAGCCAAAAAAGAACGCACTTTAGTGATGGATGCAGACGGCTCCCACAAACCTGTATACATAACGGAGCTGTGCAAAAACGCGGATTATGATTTGGTCATCGGCTCGCGCTATAACACGGGCGGCGACACTAAAAATAACGCTTTGCTTGTTTTTATGTCAAAGCTGCTTAACTTTATATATAAAATCTTTCTCGGGCTTAAAGTTAATGATATCTCAGACAGTCTGCGTTTATATCGCACGCAGCAGATAAAAAGCCTGCATCTTACAAGCCTGCATTTTGATATTATGGAGGAAATTTTGATAAAGCTGCTGTTAAAATACCCTTCTATGACCGTCAAAGAAATCCCTATAGTCTTTGAAAAGCGCATAGCGGGCAAATCAAAACGCAGTTTAATTGTTTTTATGCTGGCATTCTTATCTACCGGAGCAAAACTCTACCGACTTAAAAGAAAATACCGCAAAGAAGATACTGAGCTTTAGGAAGTCCTGCCAAATCTTTTTATAATATCTTTCATTTCCAGATTTATTATCGTAGGCCGCCCGTGCGGGCAGTGAAGGCCGTCTTTGCATAATTTAAGATTGTCCAAAAGCGCTTGCGCTTGCGTTATATCAAGGCTCTGTCCGGCTTTAACGGCTTTTTTACAGGCAAAAGTAGCGATAAGTTTATATTTAAGGTCTTCGGCTGTTTTGGAAGGAGATCCCAATATATCGGCAAGACCGCCGATAAAATCTTTCAAAGCGCCCTCTCCCATTTTTAGCAGGGCGGGGGCCGAACTTACCAGTATCGTGGAAGAAGAAAATCTGCTTATGTCAAAACCCGCTTTTTGCAAGGCATGCTGCCAAGCCATAATATTCTCCCCTTGGCTTGCGCTTAGCGCGATATGAGAAGGAAACATCAAAGGCTGCACTTCCACTTGACCGTCGTTTAAGGCGGCACAATATTTTTCAAATAAAACCCTTTCCTGCGCGGCGTGTTGGTCTATAAGCACAAGCCCTTGCGGATTTTCAAAAATTAAATAGCTTTTGTGCAGCTGGCCGATATAATTATAAGGCGGCGTCCACCATAAAGGAGCATTTGCATTTTCCTGTTTGAGGGCAACAGCCTCTGGTTTTTTGGGCTGTTCTGCTTTTTCTTTGAGGGCGCGGTATAAAGAAGGCTCCTCAAAATCGCGCGCTACGGCGCAGGGTTCTTTTTGCGCGGGCGCGCTTAAAAGCATACTTAAAACTTCTGACTGAGCGGCGGGCGCGTAACCGGTTTTATCCGACTGCTCCGAGAACGCCGCCCGCGCGGACAACGGCGCAAAAGAGGTGTTTTTCTCCTCCTTTTGAGGCAGGCTAAAAGGAGTCTCAAAGCTTTGCGCCGACGCGCCGCCTGTTATGGCATTTAAGATACTGTTAAAAATAAAACTGAAAATTTTGCTTTCCTGCGCAAATTTAATATCGCGCTTCTGCGGGTGCACGTTAACATCAAAATCAGCCGGAGGCAGAGTTAAAAATAAAATTATTATCGGGTGTTTATCTTTTGCGCGGAAATTTTGATAAGCCTTATAAATCGCCTGTTGCAGAATTTTACAGACGACAGGGCGTTTGTTTACAAAGAAAAACTGCAAGTTTCTGTTAGGTGAAAGCCTGTCGCATGGCGACACCAAAGCCTTAAAGCCGAAAGTTTCGTCTTCAAGATAAATTAAATCTTTTGCGCCCTCTCCCATTATTTTGAGCGCGCGCTTTCTTAACCCTTCTTCCCCCGCGGCCTGCGCCGGCAGGGAATAAACTTTTGCGCCGTCGGATTTAACGTTGAAAGACACCGTTTGATTTGCAAGGGCGCATTCTTCGGCGCAGGCAAGTAAATGCGCGCGCTCAACGGCATCAGACTTAAGAAATTTAAGGCGCGCGGGCGTATTAAAAAATAAATCCCGCGCCTGCACCGTAGTTCCCTGCACGGCCGCCGAAGAAACTTGCGAGATAACAGAGCCGCCTTCGGCTATAAGTTTTACGCCTTCTTTTGCGCCGCGCGCACAGGAAGTTATTTCAAGACGGCTTACCGCACAAACGGAAAAAAGCGCTTCTCCCCTGAAACCAAATGTGTTAAGCGAAGATAAATCTTCAAAATTCGTTATCTTGCTTGTGGCGTGGCGCGCAAGCGCAGCGGGCATATCTTCTTTTGGTATGCCAAGGCCGTCGTCATGGACGTAGATAAGCTTTTTGCCGGCTTTTTCAATTTCAATATCAACCGTGTTTGCACCCGCGTCAAGCGCGTTTTCCAACAGTTCTTTTAAGACTGAAGAAGGCCGCTCTATAACCTCTCCCGCGGCGATTTTGGAGGCGGTATTTTTATCCAAAAACTTTATATGTTTTATTTCAGCCGTTTTTTCCATTCTTCTATTACCTGTAAAGCCTGAAGAGGCGTCATTTTATCACAGTCCGCCATTTTTATTTCTTCAAGTATAGGATTTTCAAATAAATTGGGGGATTTTGCTTCACTTTTCACAATGTCTGTAGCCTGATTTTCGCCCAAATCTTTAAGGATTTTCTTTGCGCGCAAAATGCAGCTTTGCGGCAGACCCGCAATTTCGGCCACGTGTATGCCGTAAGAGCGGTCGGCCGCGCCGGCCTTAACTTCAAAGAGGAAATTTAATTTAACTTCTCCTCCCGCGTCTTTATATTCGGCCGCGTCAACGTGAAAGTTTTTTACGCCTTCGTATTTTTCGCCCAGTTTGGTGAGTTCAAAATAATGCGTCGCAAATAAAACTTTTGGGCCCTGCCCGCCGTGTTTATAAAGAAATTCCGTTATCGCCCAAGCAATTGAAATGCCGTCAAAAGTTGAAGTGCCTCTGCCCACTTCGTCAAGCAAAACAAGCGTCGCGGGTGAAGCCGTTGCAAGGATATTTGCCGTCTCGCGCATCTCAACCATAAAAGTGCTCTGGCCCAGACTTAAGGCGTCTTGCGCGCCTATGCGCGTTAAAATCTTGTCGCACAAGGGAATCTGCGCGCGCGCAGCCGGCACAAAACTGCCCAGCTGCGCCATAATCGTAATAAGCGCGTTTTGCTTAAGATAAACGCTCTTGCCGCCCATATTGGGGCCCGTCAAAATTATTATCTGCGCGTTAGAGCCGCCTAAAGCCAAATCATTAGGAACAAAAGAACCGGAGGGCACATTTTGCTCCACAACGGGGTGACGGCCTTTTTCTATCAAAAACGCTTCGCAGGAGGATACTACCTGCGGGCATACGTAATTGTTATTTAGCGCGCAAATAGCAAGAGAGTATAAAACATCGGCCTCGGCTATCTTCTGCGCCGTCTGACGCAGCAAGTCAATATGCTCAAAAAGATATTTTTTAATGTCTTCAAATAAAGAAAGTTCTATCCTCAGGCAGCGCTCCTCGGCAGAAAATATTTTTTTCTCAAGGTCTTTAAGTTCTTCGGTAATAAAACGCTCTGCGTTGGCAAGCGTCTGCTTGCGCACATAATTATAGGGCACTTTGGAAGAGTTTATTTTAGATACCTCTATATAATAGCCAAAGACGGAATTAAAACCCACTTTCAAAGAATTTATACCGGTGGCCTGCCGCTCTTTCTTGCAAATCTCCTGCAGGGCTTTATCGGCGTTGCGGCGTAGGAAGTAAAGTTCGTCAAGCTCTTTATTATAACCGCGCCTTATAAAACCGCCGTCGGATATTTTTACTGGGGGCTCGTCGCTTACCGCGTTAAAAAGCAAGTTTGATATTTCTTTTAGGACCGAGATGTTTTTGTCAAACAAAACTTTCATGGACAAAAAAACTTCGCCGTATTCATTAAGCCAGCCGTAAAATTTATCGCTCAGAAGCATTGTCTTTCGCAGGCCCGCCAAATCGCGCGGAGAAGCGTTGGAGGAGGCTATCCTGCTCATTATCCTTTGTATGTCGCAGACTTCCGACAAAAGCAAAGAAAGCTTTTCGCGCGCGGTTTCTTTTTCTATCAGAGCGCCCACCGCGCTTTGGCGGGCCGCGATGCGTTTCTCATCAAGCAGAGGATGCAAAATCCATTGTTTTAACAGACGGCTGCCCATAGGCGTCTGCGTATAATCCAAAATACCCCAGAGAGTGTTCTTTTTGCCGCCCAAAGGACTTTTAATAAGTTCTAAAGTATTAACGGCATTTGCATCAAGCTGCATAAATTTGCTTATTTCGCGATAGGTGGGTACAAGACAATCATTAAAAGAAGCGTTGTTTGCCGTCACATAATTCAGGGCGGCAAAGGCGGCTTGCAGGGCAAGGGGATATTCCTCTAAAAGAGAGGGCCATTTTTCCGGCAAAGGCGCTTCTTTTGCCGAAGAAGAAATTTGAGAGACGGCTACGTCCTCGGGTATAAGCATTTTGCTTTTAAGACGCTCAAACTCTTCTTTTGCGATAATAATTTCTGAAGGGTTTACCGCGCCCAGCAGCGAGGAGAGTTCGCCGCAGTCTTCGTCCTTTGCGTTTTGGGTTATCCAAAACTCCGCGGTGGAAACGTCAAGACAGGCCAGACCCCAGCCTTTTGAGTCCAAAGAAATAGCAATGAGATAATTGGAAGTTTTTGCGTCAAGCATAGCGTCTTCAAGTATGGTGCCGGGCGTAATGACGCGGACTACTTTTCTCTCAAATAATTTTGTTTTGATATCTGCTGACGTAGAGGTCTGCTCGCAAATGGCAATTTTTTTACCGGCCTTAAGCAGTTTTGTTATATAAGTATTTGCGCTGTGATAGGGCACGCCGCACATAGGTTCGTCGGCGCGCGCCGTCAGGACAAGCCCCAAAAGACGGCTTGCTTCCCGCGCGTCGGCCCCGAACATTTCATAGAAATCCCCAAGGCGGAAGAAGAGCATGCTTCCCGCATTTTCTTTTTTTAATTGATGGTACTGCTCCATTAAGGGGGTTAAGGCCATATTCTAATTATAAATTATCAGAAAGGGGTTGTAAAATTTTTCTTGCCTCTTCAAGAGTTTGCGCGCGGGCAAAAGCTTCCCTCGCGGAGGCCGCGCCCTCAAAGCCTTTAAGCCAAAAGCCTAAAGTTTTTTTGCAGCGGTTTATGCCTGTTCTCTGCCCGTAGAAGGCAGCGTTTTCTTCAACGAGAGAAAGAAATATGGCCGCAATATCCCTTCCGCTGCGCGCATGCGGCGCGCGTCCGCCGTTAAGTTCCAATTTTATATCCTCAAAGATAAACGGGTTGCCAAGAGCTCCGCGCCCTATCATAACGGCGCGCGCGCCGGTATCAAGCAACTCTTTTACGGAAGCCGCGTCAAAGGCGCCGCCGTTTGCTATAACGGGTATTTTAACTGCGGAGGCCGCGCTTTCAAGAGCTTTTAGGTCCGCGGGACCGCTGTGCATCGCGCTGGCGGCGCGCGCGTGCAAAGTTACGGCCGCAGCGCCGCTTTCTTGGGCAATTTTGGCAAAGAGAGGGGCCAAATTTTCCCCCGCGTTTAAGGCTGTTCGGGTTTTGAGCGTTACGGGTATGCTTACGCTTTTTACCGCGCTTTCAATAATTTTTGCAAGCTTCAAAGGCTCTTTCATAAGAACGCAGCCCGCGCCCGCCTTATTTATTTTCTTGACGGGACATCCCGCGTTTATATCCACGATGTCGGCCCCGCAGTCCTGCGCTTTTTTGCAGGCTTGGGCTATAATTTTTTCGTCCGAGCCGAAAACCTGCATACTTAAAGGATGCTCTTTTGGTGAAATTTCAAGCATCTTCAAACTTTTTTTATTTTTATAGAAAAGGGCATTTGCGCTTACCATCTCCGCGCAGACAAGCCCCGCCCCGCCGCGCAGGCATAAAAGGCGAAAGGGCGCGTCGCTTACTCCGGCCATCGGGGCTAAAAATAAATTAGACGCGCAGTTAACGCCGCCTATTGTTATGGGGCAGATAAGTTTCTTCATTTTTCGGTATTTTCCCAGTCGTTAAGTGCAGGGGCGGCGGGCTCTTTATCCCGCAAAAGGCAAGAGCGCACTATATCGCGCAAGGGCAGATTGGTGTTCTTAAACTCATAGACGTTTATAAACTCGTTATGCCCAAGACCGCCTGCAATAATATGGTCGGAGACGGCTATGGTATAAAGAGCCTCCGCGTTAAGCGGACGGCCGTTTATGTAAATCTTTTTTATTTTTTTGCCAACAGGCTCGCTTTGGTCATAAATAAGCTTTATGCCCGCCGTCTGAAGCCAGTTTGTTTTGACGGCCAAAGAATGCTCAAGAGCATTTTTAAGTTCGTCCCCGCGCATTTTAAGGAGCATAACTTTATCGCTGAAAGGCATTGCGCCGTATAAATCGCTTTCGGTAACAACGCCTTGGGCAAGAGGGGTTAAAAAAGCGTCGGAATTTATTATTGCAATATCCTGTTTTGCCCAGCGTTTTATGCATTGCGCGGCGTAATAGCCCAGGGGAGAAGGCTTGTCGCTGTAAGTATCCAAAGTTTCTTTAAGAGAAGTTATTTTGCGCCCGGATATCCTTTTGGCGGCAGCACGGAAACTCTCCGCCGTTTTGGCAATTTCTTCGTCTTGGCCGTAGGTTTCCTCATCCAGCAAAACGCTTTGGCGGAAATAAGAATTTATCTGCCCGTTTTTATTTAAGTTCAAAACAATTTTCTCGGCGCAATACAGCATAGGCTCCGCGCGCGTTATTACGGTGTGGGAAATTTCTTCTTCGCCCTGCGGGCTGATATCGGCGTTGCCGCCTAAAATAAGGTTGATTTCGGGGAAAGTTTCGGCAAGCAGTTTCTCGTCGGTTTTTTTATTTTCGGCCTCAATTTCAAAGCCCAGGCTGCTAAGTAAAACAATAATGTCTGCGCCCTCTTCCTGCACTCTGGGGATAAGGGTTTTCAGCGTTTCAATTTCGTCGGAGACTTCAAGATCGGCGTTTCTTTGTATTTTTGGAAAATCGGCCTTTGAAACAAGCCCCAAAACGGCTATTTTTATTTTGTTTTGTTCGTAGAAAACATAGGGCTTTATATTCTTAAAAGAGCCGCCGCCGCGCAATTTTAAGTTTGAAATTATAAAAGGAAAATTTGCTTTTTGCAGGGCGGGCTCAACGGCGTCCCAGCCTAAGGCAAAATCGCCCGCGCTTAAAGTCGCGCCGTCGTAGCCGGCCGCGTTCATAAGCATTATACTGCCTTCAAGTTTATTTAACTGCCCTTCCTGAGTTTTGGAAAAAGAATCGCCGGAATCAAAAAGAAGATAATCTTTTTGCTCGCGCGAAAGCATATTTTTAAGGACGGCAGGCCCGCCTGCGGGTTTATTTTCGTTGGACGCATAAGGCCGCGGATAATAAAATCCCTGTATTTCGTTGGTGTGATATAAGGTTATCTCCCTGTCCGCGCCGCCGCTGCAGGCGGCGGCAAAGCACAGGACAAGAGAGATAATCGCGTAAACCTTCTTCATTGAGAGCCGTTTCCTTTAGGAAACTTTCTTTAAGCGTCCCACGGGCGGCGCTTTTACGTCTTTTGCGTTTTGCTTTAAGTAATCAATAAACAAATCGCTTATAGCCGCGTCGCCTAAAGACGTTTTGTCTTTAAGTTTCTTAAACATATAACCTTCGCTGTTGCCTTCGGCTATATAATCGTTGACGGCAAGCGTATACATTTTATCTTTATCAAGCGCTTTACCGTCAATTAAAATTTTAAGGTCCTGGGGCCTGTTGTTTTTATATTTGTATGTAGCCGTAAGGCCGCTGTATTGGAACAGGCTGGAATCGGCCCTTAAGGTTTTCAAAAGAAGCTTTCTTATAAATGCGCCGTTAACTTTCAAAACAACAACTTTGTTCGGGAAAGGGAAAACCTCAAAAACAAGCCTTTTTGTTATCTCTCCCTTTGGAATATCAACGCGTATGCCGCCGCTGTTTTGGAGGGCAATATCGGTCTTTGCTTTTTGCTTTATCATATCGGCAAATAAATTGCCAAGGGGGCTGTCTACGCCTTTTGAAACGTCGGGACTGTTTTTATAAAGAGTTTCTTTTGCCGTTGCAATTACGGTATCTAATTCTTTATTCCTCTTACTTTCTGCAAAAGCTTTAATATCGGATTTTTCCCCTATTTTTACGGTGTCAAGAGGAATATACTTTATCTTTATATCGTTAAGCTTGCCGCTTTTATCGTCAAAATCCAAAGAGATTTTGCTTACGCCCTCAAGATAAGAGCCGCTTTCGGCGTAATAAACGCCGTCAATTTTATCCTGCAAAATCTTATGCGCGTGCCCGCCGAGGACCAAATCAAAACCGTCTATGCCTTTAAGCAAAACCGCGGGGGAGTTGGAATCTTCGTGCTTTTCATCAAAGATGGAAGAGTGCACAAGGAAAATAATTGCGTCGGGGTTTTGCTGTTGCGCCTCGCTAAGGGCTTTTCTGACGGCTTTTTTATTCCACGTAAAGCGCATGGAAGTGTTTTTAAGTTCGGGATCTTTTGCCATGCCGATAAAAGCTATTTTCTTGCCGTTTATTTCATAAATCGCGTAAGGCTTTATGTTTGGCGGAAAAGTGCCGGTTTTTTTGTCTTTTATATTTACGGCAAGAACATCAAATTTTGCCGCGGCGACATTGGCGTGGAAAGCGGGTTCCTTAAAATCACCCTCGTGGTTGCCCACGGTGGTCGCCTTGTAGCCCAGTTTATTCATAAACTCAACGCTGGTCATACCTTTGCTTTCTTTGGCTTCGGCCGTGCCGCTTGTAAAATCCCCGCTGGAAACAAGCAGATACGGCGTTTTTTCCTGCGCAAGCAAATTTGCAAGCGTGGCATATCCACCCGTCGTTTTACCTTGTTTCTTGACGGGGAAATAAAAACCGTGCTCATCGCTGGTATGAAAAATATTTACCGTTGCCGCGCATAAAAGCGCGGGGAATAAAACCGCAAACAAAAAGACTGCCGCTTTCTTTATCATACTCCCTCCGATATTTTATTGAGATGCTGCCGCGAACTCTATATATAAACAGAATAACAAATAAATTTTTAATATGCAAAGAGATAAAACACCGCGCCGCTACTGCGTAATTTGCTTTATTTTTTGCGCTCTTCGCTTTACTATTTCGGTAAAAATACGGTTGCTGAAACAATAAAGCGGGCTTGCAAGCATAGTTAAATAAATGCGTCTCTTGGGGATTTTTAAGACAGCTCCCTCTTCAAGCAAATTCCTGCTTTTAATAAGTAAAAGGAAAGTATCCAAGCTCCATAACACAGGCCACGCCACGGCGCAGCGCGCGCCGAAATTAAATTTGGAAATTTGCTCAAAAAAAGACGGCGCGCGCAAAAGATTATCAACGCCCCAGCGCACCCAGTCGCAAATGACGGGTTTTAGCCTGCGGTAAGATTTAGGCTCAAGCAAATCCTGCGGCAAAAGGCGGACTTCCGTTAAATCCGTAACAGGCAGATAGCAGCGGCCTATCTTAAGGTCTGCCCTTAAATCCCGCAAAATATTTGTTATCTGCAGGGCGCAGCCTATACTTTTTGCATCGTCAATAAAGCGAATATTTTTTTTGCCCTTAAGCATAAGTTTTGCCCAAAACTCTCCGGGCGCGCCGCCCATATATTCGCAATATTTTTTTGTGTCCTGCGCGCTGAAAACAGCTTTTAAGAGCCCGCTCTCGGGCGAAGGGAAAAAACTTAAATCCCAGCTCATCGCGCGGCAAACGGCCGTTACTACGTCAAAGATTAAATCTTTTTGATGTTTGTTTAAGAGGTTAAATTCTTTTAAGCATAATTCCAGATGGGACAGTAAAGCCCTTTCATTTTCAGGGCCTTCGGTGATTTTTGAAAACTCTTTTTGAAATCTGAGAATAGTCTCTTTCTTCTGTTTTTTTATAAGTTCGGGGTAATCTTTTATAAGCCCCTCCCGCAAAGACGCGGGTAAAAGCGACGTGTCTGCGACTGTGTCGGCCGTTCTGCATAAAAGATACGCGCATAGAAACGCCCGTCTCAAAGGACGCGGCAGCAACCGCGCGCTGAAATATAAAGTTCTTGCATTTTTCTTAAGAAGAGATTTTAGCACCATATAAAAAATTTTAGCAAATTGTTTAAGGTCTTTTTTTCTCCGCCGAACGCCCGTTAAGAAAACCCTTGCATATTTCAGAAATATTTATTACACTTTTCTCATCGGGGCAAGAGCCCTAATTCTAAGCAGGAGAAACAAATATGGCAGAAAAAGTGCAAAAGCTGGGCGTAAAACGTGAAGAAGGTTTCTTATACTTCATTGATAAAGACGGCGACGTCTCCAAAACTCCTATGGCCCGCGGCGGTAAAAAGGGCGGAAAGGCTAAAAAAGTAGTTAAAGCCGGAGTCAAGAAAGAAAAAGGGTATCTCTATTTCTTGGATAAGAAAGGCGATATCTCCAAAGCAAAAATGGTTAACGCCAAATAATCAACAAAGTTTATAAAAAATATCCTCCTTGCATAAAGGAGGATATTTTTTGTCGCAAAATGTTTTTCTCGCAATTAACGCATTTTCAGATGGCCGTCGCAAAAGAAAACCCCGTCTTATCTTCAGCGCGCCTTAAGCGGGTGGCATAAAAATAACTAAAAATGGTATTATTATAATGAGTGCAGGCGAGTATAAAGATATAAAGGGAAAGACTTATGAAACAAAAGTTTTTTGTCAGAGGAATGCACTGCGTGGCTTGCGCCAACGCGGTGGAAAATGCGGCGCGTAAAGTTAAAGGCGTGCGTAATGTGGATATTAATCTTTTTAAGGGGATAATGTTCGTTACTCATGACGGCAACCGCCCGATTTCCGACGATATTACAGACGCAATAAAAAATGCAGGATACAGCGCGGCGGCAAGTTCTTTGGAAGGACAGGAAGATTCCATCGGCAACGAGGAAAAAGAGGTCTCTGATCTCAAACAAAGGGTTTATGCCTGCTCAATTCTTCTTTTGCCGCTTTTATATCTCTCTTTAGGTGATGTCTTTACCCTGCCGCTGCCCGCTTTTATAAGCCCGTTTTCCAGCCCGAGAGTTTTTTCATTGCTGCAGTTCTTTTTGTGTCTGCCGATAATTTGGTGGAGCAGACACTATTTTGTCAACGGGCTAAGACGCATTTTGAAAGGCTCCCCTAATATGGATTCTTTGGTGGCTATAGCCTGCGCCTCAGCCATATTTTACGGTATATATATAGTCCTGCAAATACATCTTTCCTCTTCTTCGGCCGACGCGGCTAAATATACTTCCGAGTTGTATTTTGACTCCGCCGCGGTAATACTCACCATAATCACGCTGGGCCGTTTCATAGAAGCGCGCGTTAAAATAGGCACAATGGATTCCTTCTCAAAACTGGTTTCGCTGGCCCCCAAAACAGCCGTCGTGGAAGTAGACGGCGAGGAAAGAGAAATCCTTGCCGAAAACGTGCAAAAAGACGATATCGTCGTAATCCGCGCAGGAGCATACCTGCCCGTAGACGGCATCGTGGTAAGCGGCTACGGCGTTTTAGACGAGTCCCTGGTAACCGGCGAAAGCCTGCCCGCAACAAAAACAGAAGGGCAAAGAGTAATTTCCGCCTCGGTAAATAAAGACGGTTTCTTTAAGTACCGCGCGACCAGGGTTGGACAGGACACCACCATATCTCAGGTTATCCATTTGGTTGAAGAGGCAAGCTCCACCAAAGCGCCCATAGGACGCATGGCCGATAAAATAAGCAGGTTTTTTGTACCTTCCGTAATAATAATAGCGGCCTTAACTTTTGTTACGTGGCTTATAATGGGCAAAGGAATGAATTACGCCATTTACAGCGCGGTGGCCGTGCTTATAATATCCTGCCCTTGCACGCTGGGCCTTGCCACGCCGGCCGCAATTATGAC
>CAZNCX010000018.1:0-19621 GCA_964571655.1 uncultured Elusimicrobium sp.
CCGGCTATAACGGTTATCTTGGCTTTGGGGAGGGCTTTTTTTATCTCTCTGAAAGCAAGCGTTGATATAATCATATCGCCAATTTTATTGTCGTGGCGCAGGAAAACGATTTTACTTATCTCTTTTAGTTTAGATGGGGTAAAGCGGTTTTTATTTTTCTTATCAAGCGCAAGCTTACCCAGCTGCGCCTTAAAGCGGCGCAGCGCCAGATTTTTTTTATTATTTAATTGGCGCAGGTTCATCGTTACATTATTGTACAAAATTGCTACAATAATAATATAGATAATCTCTATAATCGGAGGCAATAAAATGACAGTTTCTTACAAAGAACTCGGTTTTGTGAATACAAAAGAAATGTTTGCAAAAGCGATGAAAGAGGGTTATGCCGTCCCCGCGTATAATTTTAATAATATGGAGCAATTGCAGGCCATAATTACAGCCTGCGCAGAGTCGCGCTCTCCCGTAATTTTGCAGGTTTCCAAAGGCGCAAGGCAGTATGCCGACGCCACTTTACTGCGCTATATGGGCCGCGGCGCCATTGAAATGATGAAAGCAAAAGGCGAGCCCGTGCCGGTAGCCCTTCACCTTGACCACGGCGACAGTTTTGAACTTTGTAAAGATTGCATTGACAACGGATTTTCTTCGGTAATGATAGACGGCTCGGCCCTGTCTTACGAAGACAATGTGGCCGTTACCAAAAAAGTTGTGGAATATGCCCATCAGTTTAACGTTTCTGTTGAAGGCGAGCTTGGTGTTTTGGCCGGTATAGAAGACGAAGTCTCCGCCGAACATCACACCTATACCGATCCCGCTCTGGTAGAAGATTTTGTAAAAAGGACCGGCGTTGACAGCCTTGCCATTTCCATAGGCACAAGCCACGGGGCCTATAAATTTAAGGTTAAACCAGGCGAGAGCGTGCCGCCCCTGCGCTTTGACATCTTAGAAGAGGTGGAAAAACGTTTACCCGGTTTCCCCATTGTCCTTCACGGCGCAAGCAGCGTTGACCAAAAGGCCGTTGAAACTATTAACAAATACGGCGGCAAGCTTGAAAACGCCGTCGGCGTGCCCGAAGAGCAGCTTAGAAAAGCGGCCAAGAGCGCGGTCTGCAAAATCAACGTTGACAGCGACGGCAGGCTTGTTATGACGGCGGCCATAAGGAAAGTTTTTTACGAAAAGCCTTCCGAGTTTGATCCGCGCAAATATCTGGGCCCAGCAAGAACGGACCTTATTGCTATGTATAAGGAAAAGAACGAGAAGGTTTTAGGTTCCGCCGGCAGGTATTAATCCGAGACTAGCTGTTTTTTTGCAGACGCCCGTTTTGCTTTTTGCAAAACGGGCGTTTTTGTGGGGCAAATAAATTAGATTAGTTCAAACCAACATAAATTAAAATATTAGCGCAAGCTAAAATATTAGCGTAAATTAAAATAAGTGTAAGATGCGGCCTTTATAGTTTTGGGAAACTTTGGCGTTATTTTCGTCCCCGCCGATATCGTTACTGCTCTTGTAGAAAGGCATTTCAAAGCCTTCTTTTTCCAAAGTCTGCGCCGCAAGAAACATAATATTGTTGATTATGGCCGCGCCCGCTATGGTGGAAATCGGCGCGGCGCTTTTATCTTTAAGCTTAAGCGCGCATTCCTGTTTATTGCAGCAATTATCCAAAAGTATGTCGGCAAGTTCTCTTAGCATTTTGCCGCTTGAGTGGCGGCTTTTTGTCTGCGCGTGCGCCCGTGCGGCGGTAATCACTATTACTTTTGCCCCGCGCGCTTTGGCGTGCAGCGCCGCGTCAATGCCCGCGGCGTTGCGGCCGCTGTTTGAGATTAAAATTATACAATCTTTATCCGTAATATTATGCCGCTTAAGCAGGGTGGGCGTGTAGCCTTCAAGCCGCTCAAGCTCCGTTGCGGTGTGCGCGCTCGGGCGGAAATTAAAGCTGTCGTCAAGCACCGCGCTTACGCAGGCCAAAACGCCGCTGCGGTGGAAAGGCTCTAAGGCTATGCTGTGGCTGTGGCCGGAGCCTAAGGTGTAAATAATCCCGTCGTTCTTGACTGTTTGGGCCAAGGCGCAGGCCGCCTGCTGCATAGCGGCGGTTTGGGTTTGCTCTATATTTTCAAGCAAAGTTACTATCTCGTTAAAATAGGGTGTTTTCATATAAATATTTTAGCAAAAAACTTTGCCCCGCGGCCGCGCAGACGGACGCGGAGGACTTGCCATAGACAGGCCTTAAAATGTTAGAATTAAATATTGCGTATGCGCGCGGGAGAGTTTTGTGCGCCTGCGGCTTTTTATTAAAATTATTTGCAAGAGGTAATATCAATGAGAAATAAAAATGCTTTTACTTTATTTTTTGCGGCATTAGCAATTTTAAGTTTATGCGCCTGCGGGAAAGACAAGCAGCCCTCCGCGCCCGAAGTTACCGTAAACGCAATTAAACTTATCGCGCAGGACGCGCCCCTTAACCTTAATTATCCGGCGCAGATAGCGGGCTCTATGGACATTGAAGTCCGCGCGCAGGTGGGCGGCATTTTGAAGTCAAGGGAATATGTGGAAGGCTCTTATGTTGAAAAGGGCGCGCCGCTTTTTATAATTGATCCGCAGCCTTATCAGGTCGCGCTTGAAAAAGCGCAGGGCACGCTGGCGCAGGCCGACAGCGAAGTTAAGAGAACTAAGCGCGAGTACGAGCGTATGAGACGTCTTTTTAAGGAAAACGCCGTAAGCGCAAAAGAGCATGACGACGCCCTTTCCGCCTACGAGACGGCAAAAGCAAATTATCAGGTTGCGCAGGCGGGCGTAAACGACGCACAGATAAATCTGGGATATACCACCGTAACTGCCCCCATAGACGGCCTTACCGGTAAGGAAAAGCAGAGCGAGGGCAGCCTTATCGTGGCTAACGCGACGCAGGCCAGCCTGCTTACGACTATGGTCAAGACCGATCCCCTTTACATCAATTTTTCCATGCCTTCCAGAGATTGGAATTTGGGCCCCAAAACAAAAAAAGCCGGCAAAATTGAAACAAGCATAGAAGATATAAAAGTCAAAGTAGTTTTTGACGACGGTTCCGTTTATCCGCAGGACGGCAAGATATTTTTTGTTGATAATACCGAAGACGTAAAAACTTCCTCCATAGCCTTTAAGGCGGAGCTTCCGAACCCCAATCTTTCTCCTCTGCTTTTGCCCGGCAAATTTGTGCGCGTGCGGCTGGAAGGGGTTTCCTTTAAGGACGCTTTGGTTGCCCCGATATCCGCTTTAGTGCCGACTGATAACGGCTATAACGCTTATGTCGTCAACGCTCAGGGTATTATTGAAATTAAACCCGTCAAAGCGTCTGTGGGCGGCACTTTCGCCTTTATTTCGGGCGGGCTTTCGGCGGGTGATATAATAATGACGGAAGGTATGGTAAAAGTAAAAGCGGGCCAAAAGGTCAATGTTAATTTGCAGGAATTCAGCGTTGCGTCAAACGATGCCGACGGCGACGGTAAACCCGACGACGGCGGGTATTCCGACGGCTCTTTGGCGGCCGCTCCGAATTCAATGATGGGGGCCACTTCTACAAGCACGGCGGAGCCAAGCTATAAAGGGGAAGATTTTGATCCTAAAGCTACGGAGGCTTTATCTCCCGCTCAGCAGACTGCTGCCGCGCCTTCGGCGCAGCCTGTGCAGGTTGCACCGTCTGAGCCGCAGCCATATCCTATGGGACAAGGCGATTAAAAGGGACTTGAGGGGGGTAAAATGTTTTCTAAATTCTTTATAGAAAGGCCTGTTTTTGCGACGGTAATTTCCTTATTTATTTTACTGGGCGGCGTAGCCGCCATAGTAAACCTGCCCATAGCGCAGTATCCCGAGCTTACGCCTCCCACCATTTCGGTTTCGGCCAAATATCCGGGTGCAAGCGCCGAGGTTACGGCCGAAACCGTTGCCGCCCCGCTTGAGCAGCAGATAAACGGCGTTGATAATATGATATATATGAACTCCGTCTCTTCAAGCAACGGGGATATGAGTTTAAGCGTATATTTTGAAACGGGTACAAACGTTGATCAGGCTATGATTAACGTCAATAACCGCGTGCAGTCGGCCCAGTCAAGCCTGCCTGAAGACGTTAGGAGATACGGCGTCAGCGTTGATAAAAAATCAACCTCAATGCTGCAAATCATTTCAATGTACGCCAAAGAAGGCAGCGATTTGGATACTACTTATATCGGCAACTACGCTTTGGTTAACGTTGTAGACGATTTGAAGCGTATTGAAGGCGTGGGTTCGGCCTCGGTAATGACTTCTAACAACTATTCCATGCGTATTTGGATAAAGCCCGACGTTTTGGCGAAGTTAAATCTTTCCACCAACGATATTATTTCGGCGATACAGGAGCAAAACGCCCAGCGCGCCGCCGGCAAGGTGGGCCAGCCTCCGCTGTCTTTTAAGGTGGAGCGCACTTATTCCATACAGGTTGACGGGCGCCTTAAAACCCCGCAGGAATTCGGCAATATAATTTTACGTGCGCAAAGCGACGGCACAGCCCTGCGTCTTAGAGACGTTGCAACCATAGAGCTCGGCGCGCAGACTTACGAGTTTTACGCCACCCAAAACGGCCGTCCCAACGTGCCCATAGGAGTCTATCTTTCCCCCGGTGCAAACGCCGTTGCCACGGCTCAGGCCGTTGACGCTAAGATGAAAGAGCTTGCGGCCAATTTCCCCGACGGCATTGAGTACGGCGTGCCCTACGACACCACCATATTTGTAACGGCTTCAATAGAAGAGGTAATACATACCCTCATTGAAGCTATGCTGCTGGTATTTTTGGTGGTATTTTTATTCTTGAAAGACTGGCGCGCAACTTTAATTCCTTGTCTGGCGGTGCCTGTTTCCATAGTCGGCGCGTTTGCGGGTATGCTGTTGTTTGGGTTTTCCATAAATACGCTTACTCTGTTTGGCTTAGTTCTTGCCATAGGCATTGTGGTTGACGACGCTATAATAGTAATAGAAAACGTTGAGAGGATTATGAAAGATGAAGGCCTCAACGTAAAAGACGCGGCGATAAAAGCTATGGAAGAAGTTTCCGGCCCGCTGGTGGCGGTTGTCTTGGTGCTCAGCGCGGTGTTTATACCCGTTTCTTTTATGGGCGGCATGATGGGCGCTATGTATCAGCAGTTTGCTATTACAATTGCGGTTTCCGTCGCTATTTCGGGCCTTGTGGCCTTGACGCTTACACCGGCTTTGACGGTGCTTATCTTCCGTCTTCCTAAGCATGAGAGCAAAGGTTTCTTTGCGTGGTTTGACGGCAAGTTTGACGCTCTTACAAATAAATATACGGCTTGGTCGGCGGCGTTGATAAAGAATTACAAAATTACCTCGGCGGCTTTTATTCTTGTCTGCGTTTTGACGCTTGCGCTGTTTAAGTTTATACCCTCCTCTCTCGTGCCCGACGAAGACCAGGGCATAATGATGACGGCCGTTATGCTGGACTCTGGCTCTTCCCTTGATAAGACGGAATCAGTTATGTCCCAAATGGACGCGCTTATAAGGCAGGAGTCAGCCGTTGAAACAACGCTTGCTTTTTCGGGTTACGACCTTATTACGGGTTCGCTTAAAAACAATTACGGCGCATTTTTTATAGCGCTAAAAAATTGGGACGAAAGAAAATCCAAAGACCAAAGCGTTAACAGTCTTATCCGCAGCATTTATATCAAAGGTCTTAAGGATATTCCCAACGCTCTGGTAATGCCTTTTAATATGCCGGCAATAAGCGGCATGAGCACTACCGGCGGCATAGAAGGCTATATACAAAGCAGAGCGTCTGCCGCAACAAGCCTTGACCTTGAAAAAAAGCTCGGGGAATATACCGCCCTTTTGCAGAAAGAGCCTTCAATAGCTTCCGTATCAACAACTTTCAGCGCAGCCGTTCCGCAGTTAAAACTTGTGGTTGACGCCATAAAGATAAAAGCTTTGGACGTTTCTTTGAATAATTTATTTGCCACAATGCAGGCCACTTTCGGCACTTATTATGTTAACGACTTTACTAAATTTGGCCGCAGTTTTAAGGTAATGGTGCAGGCAGAGGGCGTTTACAGAGCCACAAAACAGGGCCTTAACTTTATCTATGTAAAATCCAACGGCGGGGATATGATACCGCTGTCCTCTCTTGTTTCTTTTACGGAAACCGTGGGAGCAGATACGGTGGAGCGTTTTAATTTATTTAAGGCGGCAAAAGTTTTGGTAAATCCCGCGTCGGGTTACTCCACGGGGCAGGTAATGGAGGCGATGGAAAGAAATGCAAAGAAAGTTTTGGGGCAGGATTATTCTTTGGCGTGGACAGGTTCCGCCTATCAGGAGAAACTGACAGGCAGCGCCGCCGCAACAGCCCTTCTTATGGGGCTGCTTGTGGTATTTTTGATTTTAAGCGCGCAGTATGAAAAATGGTCCCTTCCGATAGCGGTTCTTATGGCAGTTCCTTTTGCCATATGCGGTGCGCTTTGCGGTATATTTATACGCGGTTTGCACTTTTTGCCTTCGGCGTGGGCGCAGATGGTATCTTATTTTTCTTTCGGCACTTTTATTTCCACGCTTAATAACGACGTGTACTTTCAAATCGCGCTTGTAACGCTGGTAGGCCTTGCGGCAAAGAACGCGATTTTAATTGTGGAGTTTGCCGTAATGCTGCGCGCTCAGGGCAAAACCGCCGCCGAGGCCGCCGTTGAAGCCGCCAAGCTGCGTTTTAGGCCTATTGTCATGACCTCGCTTGCTTTTATTTTGGGGACAATTCCTCTTGCAATCAGCAGCGGCGCGGGCGCAGCCAGCAGGCACTCCATAGGCACGGCAGTCGTAGCCGGAATGCTGGGCGCAACTTTATTTGCCCCGCTCTTTGTGCCTTTCTTTTATTGCTTGACTTCGGGTGTTTTTTTCAAAAGTAAAAAACAGCCCGCTGCGGAAACTTTGCAGGATAAAACTCAGGATTCTCAAGAGGTTAAAAATGTATAAAAAAACAACAGTTCTTTTAATAGGCGTTTTATGTGCGGCGGGCTGCCTTATGGGGCCCGATTATAAAAAGCCGCAGCTGGATTTGCCCGAAAGCAAGGGGACGGATTTAAGCGTTTTTATGCAGGAAAAGTGGTGGGAGATTTTTCAGGACGGCGTCCTGAACAAACTTGAGGAAGAAGCCCTTGAAAATAATAAGGACCTTTTTTCGGCCATGGCCAAAGTTGATGCGGCGCGCGCCAAAGCCGGCATAGCCGCCGCCGATCAGATGCCCACTTTAAGTGCCGCAGCCGACGGTCAGACGGGCGCGCAGGGAACAGCAAGCGCGGCGGACTCCTACGACTTAGGCCTTGCCGCTTCTTATCAGCTTGATTTATGGGGCAAGTACAGGCGCGCAAGCGAAGCGGCGCGCGCCGAGCTGCTTGCAAGCGAAGCGCAAAAGGACGCGGTGCGCCTTACGCTTACGGCCGATGTTGCGAAATATTATTTTGCCGTCGTGACTTTGGACGAGGACCTTGCTATTGCAAAACGCACTTTGGAGTCCCGCGAAGAAACGGTAAAAATTTATCAAAGCCGTTATAAAGAAGGCTATTCCACCGAACTTGACTTAAAACGCGTTGAAGCCGAACGCGCAAGCGTGGCCGTAAACGTAAGCGAGTTTGAAAGGCAGCTGTCTCAGGCGCAGACGGCGCTTGCCGTGCTTTTGGGCCGCAGTCCCAACGAAATTGTAACGGGAGAAATTGAGCGCGGGGCCTCTCTTAATAAAATTACCGTTATACCCGAGGTACCCTCCGACCTGCCGGCCGATCTGCTTACGCGCAGGCCCGATGTGCGCGAGGCCGAAGGCCGTCTTATGGCGGCCAACGCCGATATCGGTGTTGCAAGGGCCAATTATTTCCCTGCGATTTCCTTAACTGCTCAGGGGGGATACGCAAGCGGCGCGCTTGACGCTTTAATTTCGCCTTCAACGGCTTTATGGAACGCGGGGGCTTCTTTAGCCGCCCCGATATTTTCCGGCGGGAAGTTAAGAGCGCAGGAAAAGCAGGCGCAGGCCGTCTATGAAGACCTTTTGGCACAGTATGAAAAAGCGGCTCAAAACGCCTATAAAGACGCATACGATGCTTTGGTGGACAATCAAAAATACCGTGAAATAGTGACATCAACGCAGGAGCAGAAAAACGCTTTGGCGCGCAGTATGGAATTATCACAGCGTCAAAAGAACGAAGGCCTCATAGGCATGCTTGACTTGCTTGATGTGGAAAGAAATCTTCTTCAGGCTGAGCTTGCTTTGGCAAACGCGCAAAGAAATCAGCTTACGGCCTTAGTATCCGTCAGTCAGGCTTTGGGCGGCGGCTGGACTCAGCAAAACGGTTTTCCGTTGCAGGATAAGACGGGCGCGCAGGAAAACGCAGATACTTCCGCGCAGACGCCTTCTTCGGCTGCCGCGCAGACGGACGCGCCAGTTAAATAAGGCGCGTTAAACAAATCAATTGCAAACGGAACATATGCTATAATAATTCTATCCGTGTGTACGCGGATATTTTATATTTATATTTACCGTATATATCCGTTTGAAGTTATATCCGTTTGAAGTCCGTTGTAATTTTTTTGCGAGGGGAGGGTTTTTGATGTCCCGCTTATTAAGAAAAACTTTCGCCGTATTTTTTGCCGCGGTATTATTTGGGACGCAGGGTTTTGCAGCCGATATTTCAGCCGCTTTAATGAGGGACGCTCAGCGTTTTGGCTCGCCGCAAAAGGAAATAGGGGAAAACTCCCAAACCCCTCTTGACGCTCAGGCTCTTGAAACCCTTGAGAATTTTAATCAGAAAACCGATTCTTCATGGCAAATCCGCCTTAACAGGCAAAGCGGCAAGCCGCGCTCTCTTGTAAACGGCAGAGGTCTAAAAGTCGGCAAAAGCAGTTCGGCCGCGCTTTCTTTTTTAAGAAAGTACGAAGATTTTTTAGGCGTTGACAGGAAGCAGCTTAAACTTAAACTTCAGCGTAAAAGCCCCATAGGCCTGCACTATTATTTTGACCAATATTATAAAAAACTTCCCGTTGAAAACGCCTACGTCAAAGTGCATACCGACCTCTCTGGTAATTTAATAAACTATCAGTCAACCTATATAAGCGGTTTGGATATTGACGTTAAACCCGCGGTTTCGGCCGAGCAGGCCGTCTCTGCCGCCGAGCAAGATGCAAACGCGCGCGCAAGCGGCGCGGCGGAACTTGTAATTTATAAAAATCCCGCCTCAGACCGCGCCGTATTGGCGTGGAAACTGCTTGTTGAAGAAACGGGCGCAAACATCGGCAAGTGGACCTATTATGTAAGCGCGGCCGACGGCAGTATTATTAACAGGGAAAGCCGCCTTATGTTTGCGACGGAAACTTTCAGCGCAAATCTCTATCCAGTCTACCCGGGTTTTAGCGGTACTTCTCTGCAAAATGTGGCCATAGAAAATATGGCGGTCTATTATTTTGCTTCAACAAGTTCGGGCACGGCGCCTTCAAGGACGGTCACAAACTCCAACGGACAAATAAATGTTTCAAGGGCGGGGCGCGTATTTTCAACTTTAAGCGGGCCTTATTTTACCGTCAGCAATCAGCGCGGTTACGCGGCAAACCCGCAGGGCTATTACGTTGAAGCGGGCTCAGACGGCGCCTCTGCGGAGCCTATTTCTTTATCCTGGACCGCTTTTGAAAAAAGCGGCAATCCTTTTTCAACCTACGAAGCCTGTGCAGACGGCGGCAGCTATCCGTCTGTTGCGGTCCCTCTTATGGCGGCCGATTTCCACGTCGGCGATATGGATAACAGCGGTATCATAGGCGCAGACAATACCTTTTTGCAGTTTGCCGATCCTTCGGTCTCCGCCGTCGCCTTAGCTAAATATATCGGCCAGCCCGAGACGGAATTTTTGGGGCCCTATATTGCAAACGCTTCTTCTTCGCAGCAATTGCAGACTTCTTTTGACCCTTCTTCGGGCACGGGCACTTATACGATAAATCAAATCCTAAAGCTTTGCGTGCCAAGGGCTTTTACGGCGGGATATTCTGCCGTTACGAGCCATAACATTATGAATACGGCGACGGTGCTGCCGGAAGTTAACGTATTTTATAACTTAAATGAGACGCATAAATTTTTTGCCGCGCTTAACGTAGGCAATTACATAAATATTGACGATCATCTCCCCGTAATCGTAAATGCCTACGGCAGGCCTTACGCCACAAGCGACGGCAGCGGCATGCGCAACGCTTTTTACGACGTTGACGCAAAAGTGATAATGTACGGCGAGGGGGAAAAGAATCAGGGCCTCACGACTTTCAGGAATTTCAGTTTGGAAAACGCCATAGTCCGCCACGAGTATGTGCACGCGGTTATGGCAAACATTTGGCCTATAAGATATTTTGACGAAGGCGCGGCTATATCTGAGGCCGTGGCGGACTACTTTGCCCTGTCTTCTCTTGCCAACCCGCTTAACGATGATAAACCTTATACCTCAAAGATAGGAGAATACGTAAATTTAACCACGCAAAGCGGCGAAGGCGCGGTGAGGGATTTAAGCGGGACGGAAGTTTTTGACGCGGCGACTTGGACCGAAAACGCTATAAACGGCCAGCATAAAAACAGTTTATTTTTAAGCCAGACGCTTTGGGCGCTTAGGACTAAATATACCTCCGGCGTTTATCAGCATGCAGACGAACTTGTCTGGAACGCTTTGCTGTTTTTCCCCGATTCCCTGCTTGAGTTCAGGGACGCTATGCTTGCTGTCGCTCAGGCAAAAGCAAGCGCGTGGGGCGCCGATTATTCCGACGATATTGAAGCCGCCTTTGACGCCCACGGCTTAAATTACAGTTCCATTATTACCGCAAACGGGGATATTTACGAGCCAAATAACGGCCCTTCAAGCGCGGCAGATATTGAAGTGTCTTCAATAGCCTCAAAGCAGCTAAACGCGACGTTAAATCCCTCCAACGACGTGGATTATTATTCCGTCTCTCTTGCCGAGGGCGATTTTACAGCGGTTTTACATTTGCCGGCTTCGCAGCAAATAGAGGGCTCTTATTATCCGCTTGCTATGTTTTTGCTGGACGCGCAAATGCAAACCGTTGTTGATATTGTTCAGCCTACGCACATACCGGGGCAGACAAACGTGCTTACGGCAGACAGTACCGTTACCCTTAACTTCAGCGCGCCCGCGCACTTAGACGGCAATACGGGCCGCTATCTCTTGGGCGTCTTTAAGCCCGATTGGGGCGCATACCCTTCCGCGGGGCTTAGGACAGAAGGGGCTTATCAAATCAATTTCACTTTCAGCAAAAATTCCAATATCGGCCTTGTGGACGCCGGCGGCGTTGAAATTAAAACCGTTGATAATTTTGCCGACGGCACATTGTTTAATTTCAAAGCTCCCTACAACCGTATAGGCAATATTGATACGGCCTCTTCCCTGCCGTCTTTTTTAAGCGAGTGGGCGCCAAACAAAATTGAAAGCCTTTATTCCGTGCGTATGCTTGACGGCGATATGGAAGTTATACCCGAAACGCTTGCCACGCCCGATGCGGAGGCTTTATATCTGCAAATTGTGCCTTCCTCGGTCGCTTATGACGAGACAAATAAACTTATTACCGGACAATTAAAAATACAGGGCAATTTTGCGGCTTTGGCTTATACTTCGGTATTCTTTCAGGTATTTGCAAAGCTCAGGCCCAACGAGTCCGAACCCGTGTGGTCGGGTTATAATCAGGACTACGGCATAGTGTCTTTGGGGCTTTCAAATCTGATAAAAAATAAATCTACCAGCGGGCAGGAGGTTTATATAAGAACCTCTGTCTTTAATCCGGCCGTCGGCAGTACGGTTAAAATAGAAATTACGCCTAAAGAAAACGGCACTATGAAAGCCGAGATTTATACTTTGCAGGGCATTTTGGTTAAAACGCTTTACGACGGGCAAGCCTCAAAAGACGTTTTTGAAATTGTTGAGTGGGACGGCCGCAACGGCGAGGGCAATATGGTCGCCAGCGGCGTTTATCTGCTGCGCGTTGACGGCGCGGGCATAAACCGCACAATCAAGAAGATAGTGGCGGTGAAATAATATGAAAAACATAAAAAGATATCTCACCGTTTTAGCTTTCATTTTCACCTCCGCGGTTTTGAACGCGCAGAGCGGCGGCGGGGCCGCCGTGCCGTTTTTGGCTATGGATATGGGCGCAAGATATTTTGGTATGGCGGGCGCGGCAACAGCCTTCGGTAACGACGTTACGGCTATGACGTTTTATAATCCCGCCGCGGCCGGCCAGATTGAGGCTTTGCAGATTTCGGCTAATATCTATGAAAGTATGCTTGATATGAAATATCAGTACGCCGCTTTTGCTATGCCGATAAAATTTTTCAGTTTATTTGGCAATTTTGCGCCTGTTGCTGGTCTTTCAATTTACGTTTTTGATAAGGGCGATATAGAAGATTACGGCTCTACAAGAAGCCTCGGCAACGATATGGCGGTAACCTTAAGTTTTGGTGAGCATATAGGCACGACGCTGTGGAACTTTCAGGGCAACGCCTCGCGATTGGAGCATTATTTGGGCCTTAACGCTAAATTTATAACCTCTTCGCTGCCAAAGCCCGAGAGCGGCACGGCCGACGCGGAAGGATATGCCGTTGATTTGGGCTATAAAGGCGTTATTGACGATTATTTCGGCCTTGCCCTCTCGGCCAAGAACATAGGCTCGGGCATGAAGTATATTAAGGAGGAGGACCCGCTTCCCTCCACTGTTTCCGTCGGGTTATTTGCAACGCTGGTAGACATAAAAAATATGCGTTGGGATTTAAGCGGGGATTATATAGGATATATTAAAGATAAAGAAAGCCGTATAAGACTGGGGACGGAAATGTCTTTTTCGGATTCTTTGGCCGTGCGCTTTGGTGCAAAACTGCTAGAGGAAAACGATACGGAATACACTTTGGGCTTCGGCGTTAAATTTCAGGGTTTTGAACTGGATTTTGGCACGGTGCTAAACCCGCAGCTGGGCGGGGGCAGCCTGTATCAGGCGGGGATATCCTACAAACTTGGCCCCGGCAAAGAAGAGGACGAGGGCAAAGCCTCCAAGAAAAAGAAATTTGTTGATTATCAGGATTACAGAGAACGAAGGCAAAAACAGGCAGAAGAAAGCGCCCGCCTTAATCCCGATCCTATTTTATATCAATAATGGCGTGGCTAACGGCGTGGCGTGCGCTTTGGTCTAAATATGTACTTGATTTTTCTTTGAGAATGTGCCAATATATTATAGTAGCGTAAAGGGGCTTTATTATGGAAAATAACAAAAAATATAAAGCAGTTCTTGTAAGCGCGGCGGCGTTTATTTTTATGTGTTGCTGCGCCGTTGTGTCTTATGCCCAAAGGATGGACATAGTATCCTATGTTCCGGTTAAATCGGGTTTCTATGACTCCCTTGTTACCAAAAATAAAACTATTTTTAATTCGGAAGTGTCTAATAATATTTTTAATCTTACGGTTCACAGTTCCATTTTGTCCGTAGAGGCCAAAGAGGGCATAGTTTTCCAAAATTTGCTTACTCCGCGGCTTTACTTGCAAAATTCTTATCTCAACGAGGGGACGATCCTTAAAGCACTGACCGAGTCCAGCGGAGGAGTCGGTATTTCTTTTATCACTTTAAGATCCGAAAGCGCGGTATCTGTTTTGAAGGGTTCGGCAAAACAATTAAACGTATCAGAAGCCCTTGCCGGAGGCGACGGGAGTTTGTCTACCCGCAGCATTACCGTAGGTCTTGATGAAAACGTTACCTTCAAAATACAGGTGCCCGACGGGTGCACTAATCTCGGGTGGAAGACGGTTAACGCTTATCCCGTTGCAAATTATATTAACGACGATAAAACGCTTATACCATATAAAATACTGAGCTGCCTATGCTCAACGGGCGCGACAGGCTGCGAAAATCCATAGTAGCGGAAGGTTTAATTTTTATTCAAGCGGCGCTATTTTATGACGCCGCTTTTTTTGTGTTAAATCGCCCAGCAGTTTGAGGACAGTCTTTTTTAAGACGGGATGTTTTTTGCGCGGCGCTATTTTGCTTAAAGGCTGCAGGACAAAAAATCTTTTATGCGCTCTGGGGTGGGGGATAAAAAGTTTTTTTGAACGCATAATTTTATCTTCATAAAAAATTATATCCAAATCAATTTCGCGCGGCGCGTTTTTGAAGGTAGGTTTTCTGCCTAAAGCGCGCTCAATTTCTTTTAAGGTATCAAGCAGTTTTTGCGGCTCAAGACGCGTTTGGTAAAGCAGAGCACCGTTATAAAAATCGGGCTGCTCCAAAAAGCCTTCGGGTTTTGTTTTTATGACGGGCGACACCTTTTTTACGCGTCCCGTTAAAGCCAGTTTTTTAAGCGCAAGCGCGATGTTCTTTTGCGGATTATTTTTATTTGCGCCAAAAGCGATATAAACCTTTTTTAACGGGTTTTTTTTGTTTGTGCTTTTTATATTTTTCTCAATCTTCTTCATAGGCGGCAAAATAATTTTCCTTCTCGCGCACGGTTACTTTTGTAATTTGCGGGTAAGTTTTTTTGACTTCATAAAAAAGCCAGCAGGCTAGATTTTCAGTTGTAGGGTTTGGCAAAATATCGTTGAGCTGCTTGCCTTCAAGGCTTTTGCTTAAGGCGTTTAGACATTCTTCAAGCGCGCGGAAGTCAACCAGATATCCCTCTTCGTTTAGCGGCCCGCTCAGATAAACTTCGTACTTGAAATTGTGTGTATGCGCGGCTTCGCTTAAAGTTTTATCGTGCCAATGCTCGGCCGTAAAAGAACTTGTTACCGCAACGGAATATTTTTTATGCGGGCTCATATATGTCCTCCAGACAAGAAACGGTTTCTTTAACGTCGTGCACCCTTAAGATATCGGCGCCGCCGCGCACGGCAAGTTTTGCCGCTTTGAGAGATAATTCCAAAGTTTTATCGGTAAAACTTTTGCGCGAAGCGCCCGCAAGAAGCGCTGCGCCAAGCGTCTTAAAATAAGAAATATTTTCAAGTAAAAACCAGTTTTGCTCCCTTGTTTTTGCAAAGCCCAGCCCAATATCCAAAATGATTTGCTCTTTGCTTAATCCCGCTGCGGCGGCAAGTTTTATTTTTTCTGTAAAAAAAGCATGGATTTCTTTAAGAATATCGTCGTAAACGCAAAGGTCCTGCATAGTTTTTGGCGTACCGCGCGCGTGCATTATTACAAGGCGCGCTTTATATTCTTTTGCAAGACTTAGAAATCTTTTGTCTTGCAGGGCCGAGACGTCGTTTAAGATAAGCGCGCCGTTTTCAAGGCACTCGCGCGCGGTGTCGTAATTATAAGTGTCAACCGAAATTTTGGTTTTTGGGTAAGCTTTTCTTACGGCTTTTAGAACAGGCAGCAGCAAAGGTATTTCCCGCTCGGCGCCGACCAGGGAAGAAGACGGCCTTGTTGAAACCGCGCCTATGTCAATGATGGAGGCGCCCTCTTCAAGCATAACGGCCGCGCGCGCAAGCGCGCTTTGCGGCGTGAGGTATTTGCCGCCGTCGTAGAAAGAGTTCGGCCCGCAATTTAATATGCCCATTACGGCGGGTTTTTGCATAAATTTTATCCTTGTGCGTTTACACTTTTTGGACAAACTGCAAAAATTCCTGACGCACTTCGTGCTTGTTAAAAACGCCGCGCAGCGCGCTTGTAATCATCTCTGCGTTATGTTTTTCAACGCCGCGCGAGCATATGCACATATGCCGCGCTTTGCATACCACCATAACGCCCAGCGGGTGAAGATTTTCCATAAGACTGTCTGCGATTTGGGCAACAAGCTTTTCCTGTATCTGCAGTCTGCGCGCGTAAATTTCCACAAGGCGCGCAAGTTTTGATATGCCGATAACTTTTTTGTTGGGCAGGTAGCCTATGCTTATCGTGCCGAAGAAAGGCATAAAATGATGCTCGCACATACTGTAAAATTCTATGTCTTTTAAGATTACCATTTCATCGCAGGAGCCTTCTGTAAAAGTCTTAAGCACGCTTTGCGGGTTTTGGGAGTATCCGCAAAAAAGCTTTTTCCAGCTTTGCACTATGCGCCGCGGCGTTTCTTTAAGGCCTTCGCGCGAAGGCTCTTCGCCTATATAGGAAAGAATTTGACGTATGTTTTTATACATCTGCTCTTCGGTTATTTTATTTTCATTATTTTGTGAAGCTGCAAACTTAACCTTAACTGCGGGTGTTTTTTTATTAGATGAAGGCATTTGGCAATTTTCTCCTTTTGATTGCTCAGCGGCTGTAAAAAAAGCGCCGCGCGTTTATATTTCCCGTATTGCAAAATTTGTTTTTCGGTTAATTTACCGTCTACGATAAGTTTTATCGCGTCTGCCTTTTCAAGCATGGGCCGCGCGCAGTTTCCCTTGGGGGAAACTGTAGTGCAAAAAATATTTTTAGTGTCAATGTCTATGGTGCCGTTGGTTTCAAGATGCACGCGGTATTTGCGCGCGGCAAGCTGTTTTATGAGCGCGCTTAAATCCTGCAAACAGGGCTCTCCGCCTGTAAGCACCGCGTCGCGCGCGGGATATTTTTTTATCTCCGTTAATATTTGGCGCGGCGTTAAAATGAAATTTGTTTTGGCGGCGTATTTTGTATCGCACCACGGGCAGGCCAAGTTGCAGCCGGCAAAGCGTACAAAAACGCATGCCGCGCCGCTGTAAAGCCCTTCGCCCTGAAGGGAATAAAAAATCTCATTTATTTTAAGCGGCGCGTTTTTGGCGGGCTTATTTTTATTTTCTGATGACGGAGGCGCAATCTTCATTTTCCCACACTTCCACGGTTTTCAAAACCAGATTTTTCTGCGCGAGCACGACGGAAGCTTTTTCAAAAAGATACGCGCATATATTTTCCGCCGTAGGGTTTGGCAGCAAATCGTTTAGGTATTGATGATCCGGCAGGATATTTGCAAGCAGCGGTTTTAAGATTTTGAAATCGCAAATCATACCGTCGGGGCCAAGCGGGCCCTCGGCCTCAAAGAACACAAACCAGGTGTGGCCGTGCAAATTGGCGCAGTCGCCTTTATAATCGGGCAGCTTATGGGCCGCGCTGAACTTTGTTTTTATCCTTAGAATCATATTCCCGCCGTAAAAAAATTGCCGTAAAACCGCAGGCCGCCTTCAGAGGGCGGCCTGAGAGCCTTATTTTTCAAAAGGGTCGTTATCTTCTTGCGAAGAGTGCTCTTCCCACTGAGTTTTTATCTCGTCGTTTGCGGCGTTTGCGGTATTTTTATTTTTGCTTTGTACGGGCAGGGCTCCGTCCATACCGCTGATTATGTAAGCCCTTGTTATAAAGATACTATAAATACCGGCCATAAACAGATATACAAAAGACATCAGCGGTATTTTATAGGGGGAAATCATATTAAGCAGGCTCAAAAGCAGATACGGCGCCGTCAAATAGCAGGCCGTCTTAAGGCATTGTCCCGATTTTAGGGGTTTGCCGTTAGCCGCGTTTACCAGCAGGCATACAAGGAAAAACAGGACAATCATTATCGGCATAGCGGCAATCTGCCATAAAACCTGCAATACAATAAAGAGATAAAGCACTACCGCGCTTATATAATCTTTGTTTTCCTCTATAATTTTGCGGGATATTTTAGCTTCTGTGGATTTAGGCGCTTCCACCACCTGCATTTTGCCGTTGTTTAAGGTAAATACGGCTTTTTTTGTAACGAGGACGGCTATATTATCTGTCTGCATCTGAGTGGGATAGACGGGTTCTGTCCGCGAAGTGTCAAAAACTATTTTTGCCCCGTCCAGTTCTTTAGGGGTTATTGTAACGGGGGTATCGTTATTGACGGTAATTTCGCCGTCTTTTACGCTGATGTCGGGCATATACTCCGCCACTTTAGTTACGCCGCCTTTAATTATGGGCGGGGCTTTAACCGTTGTTGCCGCGGCTATTATAAAACAGGCAAGCAGCGTTACGTAGCAGACAAAAAGCAAAGCTTTCCAAAAGCTTTTCTTTATATATCGCACATAAAAATCCATACTGAAAAGTGCAGAAAAAGGCGTTAAAAGGAACATAAAAAGACCTCCGCAAACCAATATATTTTTTTACTTAAGGCTTATCAAAAGTATAGCATTATTGGCTTAAACTTGACAATGCCGTGGTAAAATTTCTACATTTATATTATGTCATTATGCGCGCGCAAGAGGGTTTTGCAGTAATTAGCGTAGTATAGGGGATTGTAAGGCGGTGCGCATCATGCGGGGCGTTATAGGAATATAAAAGATAAATTTTACCTTTCGCCCCAAAATAAAAAGTCCGCGGGAGGGCGTGTGCGTATATTTAAGGACAATTCTTTTAGGATTCTGCTTGTAATTTTTGTTTTATTTTTGGCTCTGCCATTGTTGTTTACGGAGCCTTCTTCCACGCCAGTAGGCAAAGGGGCGTCTTATAAAGAGGGGGAGCTTATGTCAAGTTCCTCGGCTTTGCCTGTGTCTTCAAACCCGTTCAAAGCGATGCTGGACGGGTATTTTGATAAATTCAGTAAATTTTATAAACTCCCCTTTGCGGCAAATACCGTTAAAAATCAAATGGGCACCTCGGCTATTTTGTTTAATACCGAGGAGGACGCCCGCGCCTTTGTTAGCGCGCAAACGGGCCGCGGCGGCGGGTCTTCGGCAGGCGGCGTCGGCGGGGGCCAAGCGGCGCCCTCACCCGCTCGGCAGATGAGGGAAGTCGGCCGCGTCTACCTTGACGGGACGGATTATTTTCCCGTAATGTCCGACGGCAGTTCTTATATGGTATACACTCCGCAGGGGCTTGTACCTTACGATTTATTTACAAATGATTATGTTCCGCAGGAAGACATAGAAAAAGCGCGCGCCTTAGCCCCGGGCCTAAGCGATGACGAAATTGCCCTCGCTTTGAAAACAGTAGGGCTTAACGAATATTTAAGCGCGGTCGCGCGCGACGGGCACGAGAACACTTATAACCGCCTTACAAAAATGCTTGATATAAATCCGCAGGCCTTTGGCTACGGCTACGCCGCGCCGGACGGCAGGGGCGCCTTTGGCGGGCCTTCTTTTGGCGGAGGCGGCTCGTATGCCATGGGCGGCTCGGGCAGTTTTGGCGGCGGGGGCGGCGGCTCGGGCGCGATAATAATCGGCGGCGGGGATACCGATATGGAGGGCAACCTTGCGCAGAAGTATAGTTCGGCCTCATCGGGCTTCAAGGGTGTGGGGCGGGTTTATGATCCCAAAGTTTTAGCGCAGGGCGCGGGCAAAGACGGCAAACAAGACGGCGGCGAAGATGTTTTTGCCCAATTTGGCCGAACGCGTATCGCCGGCTCGGAAAAAACAATTAAAATTATTAAGCCTAAAGATGAAATGGTTTCTAAAGATATGGCAAGAGCTTTAGGGTTGCCTCCTGAAAATGAGACCTCTTTCATTTTGCCTAATATTTTTACTGATCCTCCTGCTAGTGAAGTATATTTTAGAAATAGTGTGCCAGAATTTGAATCAGAAAAAATTTATGATCAATGGAAAAAATCAGATGAAAAATATGAAAGTACGGTGGAAACTATTGCATCATCTCTTACTAAGTTAGACTATGTGCCTCAAGTAGTTTTGATAGATGGAAATGCAAGCGGGTATTTGAT
>CAZNCX010000019.1:0-17522 GCA_964571655.1 uncultured Elusimicrobium sp.
ACGTTAACGTGCGGCTTGTTCCTTGAAAATTTCTCCTTCGCCATAATGTTCTCCTGTTTTTTTTGTTTGTACTTTTTGTTTTTTCAAATTTAGTCTGTTTAGTCTTCTATAAAAGCTGGGAATGGGATTTGAACCCACGACCTTCTCCTTACCATGGAGATGCTCTACCAGCTGAGCTATCCCAGCGAACATACTTCCTTTATAGCTGAACGCCCCCGCCCCGCGCATAGACAGCGGGCGAAGGGAATCGAACCCTCGTCATCAGTTTGGAAAACTGAGGTTCTGCCATTGAACTACGCCCGCAAGCAGGCTATATAAATTATACAAAATAATTGATAAATATGCAGTTGTTTCTACTAAAAATATAATGTTCTAATTGCTAAGCCCGCAGCCGTTTTGTTATAATATACTAAACTAAAACGGCGCGATGGCCAAGTGGTAAGGCGGCAGTCTGCAAAACTGCTATTCGGGGGTTCGATTCCCCCTCGCGCCTCCATATAAAAAGTAAAAACCGTCCCTTAAAAGGCGGCTTTTTTATTTGTTTTTTGAAACCGCTTTTTTAGCCGCTTTGACGGCGCGCGCCTGATAAATTATCTGAGTCTCATAAAGAGAACCTGCTTTTAAGAGAGGGGAAGGAAAATTCTTTTTATTTGGACTGTCGGGGAAAAACTGCGCTTCCAGACAAAACGCGCCGTAAGGCGCGTAGCGAACACCGCCTTTGCCGACATCCTGTCCCAAAAAATTACCCGTATATAACTGCAGACCGCAAGCCGTTGTATAAACATCAAGCAAAAGCCCCGTGTGAGAATTAAAAGCGCGCGCTGCAAAAAAACTTTTCTTTGCCCCTTTGCGCCAATTTGAAAGCGCAAAATTGTGGTCATAACCGCGGGCTTGTTTTAACTGCGCGTTTTTAGCTCTTATGTCGCGGCCTATGGTTTTGGGTTTGGTAAAGTCAAAAGGCGTGCTCTTTACGGGCTGAAGGACGCCTGTCGGAATTGAAGTTTTGTCGGTAGGAGTAAATTTATTTGCCGCTATTTCAAGAACGGTATCCAAAACGTCTGCTCTATGACTTTTGCCTAAATTGAAAAAAGCGTGATTTGTAATATTGACTATAGTATCTTTATCTGCAAGGGCGCGGTATTTGATTTTAAGGGCGTTATTTTCGGTTAAAACATAGTCGGCGGTAATTAAAATATCGGCGGGGTATCCGTCCATACCGTCAGGAAGCGCGCAGGCGAATTTGACGGATTTTTCAGTCGTCTTTAAGATGTCCCAGACGACTTCGTTTAGACCGAAGAGACCTCCGTGTAAATGGTTAGGCCCGTTGTTTATCGTTACTTTATATTTATTTTTGCCTATCGTAAAATTGCCGCGCGCAATGCGGTTTGCGTAGCGGCCTACCGTCGCGTTAAAATATCTTTCCTTGGATTTAAGATAGCTTTTAAGATTTTTGTGGCCGATGACTATGTCCCGCCGCACGCCGTCTTTATCCTTAATCAGGAAAGTAACAAGACGCGCCCCGTAATTTGTAAGCTGTACGGCACAGCCTCTCTTATTTTTAAGGGTAATAAGCCTTACCCTTGCGCCCGTCAGTCTTGCGGCAAACTCTTTTTGGGCAATTATATCCGCCATAGTCATATTTTAGCAAAATACGACGGCAATGTAACATTTTTTCTATACAAAATAAAATTAGGACTTGACAAAATTTTTTATACCGCTAGTATATAGACACGGGCGGCGGTGAGGGACCTTTGGTAAACGCAAAGGTATTTCATAGGCCTAAAAAAGGCAGCCGCCCCTGTTATTTGAAATAATTTAGTCGTTATGTCAGGTATTCCGGCAGGTTGGCGTTATGACTGTAAATGCCGGCTCAAAGGGGTGCCATGGTATGGGCGGGAGAGTTTTACGGGCCGCCTGTACAATGGAAGGCGTACGACAAAGCCGCTGTCTGAGGGAAGTTTGCGGCCGCCCGCGGAAGGGTTATGCGGGGCAGGGTGTAAGCCGATAGCAGGCATTAGCGGTAAAGGAGCAGTGTATGGAGGAGACTCCAGCTGTGCGGGTTGGCAGAAAGTAAGAACTGATGGGTAATCATTCTTGTTTTTGCCAGCCCGCTTTTTTTGCGCCAAATTTCGGCTTAAATAAAATCTGCGCGCCTTTTTTAGGCGCGCAGAAAACAGTAGAACTACCTGATAAATCAATATTCCTGAGGAACCTCACTGTAAATTACGGGGGCGTCTTCGTCTTTGGGAACAGGCGTGCCCAAAACTTTATTTTTTACCCAGTTGCTTAAATTATCCATAAGGATATAAGTAACCGGAGTCATAAGCAGCGTAACTATCAGTGAAAGGGCCTGCCCGCCCACTATAACTATGGCAAGGCTGCGCCGCGAGTCTGCGCCTTCGCCGTTTGAAATAAGCATAGGCACAACGCCCATAATAAGAGTAAGCGTCGTCATCAAAATAGGGCGCAGTCTTACGCGGTTTGCCTGAAGTATGGCATTAGTTCTGCCGTAGCCGCGCGCGCGAAGCTGATTTGTATAGTCGGTCTGCAATATAGCGTTTTTGCTGACCACACCCACTAACATAAACATACCAAGTAAGCTGAATATATTTAAGTTTTGCCCCGTTACAAGCAACGCTACAAGGGCAAAAGGAATTGTAAGCGGCAAACTTACTATAATTGCAACGGGATACACGTAACTCTCAAACTGCGCGGAAAGCACCATATACTTAAAGATAAACGCTAAAATAAAAGCTATCAAAAAGCTTTGGAACATTGTCGTCATCTCTTTTGACATGCCGCTTTCTGATATCACATATTCCGGACCGGCATTTATAGAATCAAAGGTATCCCTCATTATCTTCATGGCGCTTCTTACGTCAAGCCCGTCTAAGTTGCCGTTAACCGTTATTTCGCGCTGGCGTTTGAAACGGTTTATCTGGCTGGGCCCCACGCCTTCAACGATATCGGCCACGTTATCAAGACGGACAATAGTATCTTCCCCGTTTACTTTACCGGCAATCTGCAATGCGCTTAAGGCCTCTTTGGTATTGCGGTAGCTTTCGCCGACGCGAACGCGGACTTCGTAGAGTTCGTCGCCTTCTTTATACTTTGTGATATCATCTTCCCCGCCGACCATAGTGCGCAGCGCGGAGGCTATATCAGATACTTTTACCCCTAAATTATTTGCCTTCTCGCGGTTGATAACAACGCGGTACTCGGGCTGGGCGAGGCTCAAAGAAAGGTCCAAATCCGTAAAGCGGGGATCTTTTTTAAGCTTATCAAGAATTTGATTTGCATAATAAGTAAGCTTTTCAATGCTCGGGCCTGAAATTCTTAATTCCACGTCTTTATCGCCGCCCGGACCGTCGCTCATAACAAATACACTGACTTTAAGGCCTTCGTACTTTTTCATCATCTCGCGTATTGTGTTGACGTATTTTATCGTGTTAATCTTCTCTCTTTTATTTCTGTCCTCAAGTTCTATCTGCAGATATCCTTCGTTGGTCGGGTTAGACTGCCCGAAAGAACTTTTTGCGTCGCCGCCCTGGCCGGCAATCCTAAGCACGCTGCGAACATAAGGCAGCCGGCGCACGTCCTGCTCTATTTCGCTTAAAATTTCTTTTGTGTCGGAATAGCTTGTACCTTCGGGCGCTTTGACGGAAATCTGCATTTTGCCGCTGTCTTCCTGAGGGAAAAATTCCCCTCCGATAACTTTAAGCATAGGTAAAATTGCGGCTATGCAAAACAATGCGGCAAGACACATAATAAGTTTATGATGTATGGACCACTTCAGAAAAGGCATATATTTATTGACTAAATAAACATTTATACTGTCAATAACTTTATCTATTTTCGTCGGCTCGGCAGAGCGTTTTAGAAGCCTTGAGCAAAGCATAGGCGTAAGCGTCAAAGCCACAACGCCAGAGAGCGCAATTGCAAAAACAACTGTCCAGCCGTAGCTGCTTAAAACGCGGCCAACGATGCCGCTCATATACGCCAAAGCAAGAAATATTACCAATATAGAAAGCGTAGTCGCAACGACGGTGGAAGTTATTTCCTTTGAGCCGTCTAAAGCCGCCTGAAAAGCTTTTTTGCCGTACTTTTCCATATGCCTGTAAATATTTTCAAGCATAACGATAGCATCGTCAATAACAATACCCACTGCCACGGTTAAACCCAAAAGCGTGATATTATTTATCGTGTAGCCTTTAATGCTCATGAAAACAAAAGCGCCGATAATAGATATCGGTATGGCCATAAAAGCAATCAGAGTGGACCGCAGAGAACCCATAAAAATCAGCACCATTATACCGGCCAAAAGACCGCCTAAAATCAAGTGCTCCAAAACGGTGTTGACGCTGGCCTTGATGCTGCCGCTCTGATCGGCCATAAGTGTAATTTTAACATCGGGGGGAAGCGTTTTTTTAATAAGGTCCAGCTTTCCTTTTACGCCTTCAATAACCGCCAAAGTATTAGAACCGCTTTGCTTTTTTACCTGCAAAGTTACAGACGGCCTTCCGTCAAGGACGGAGCTTTCTTCCTCATACTCGCCGGAATCTTCCACAGTCCCCACGTCGGAAATCTTTACAGGCACATTGTTTTTGGTGGCCACAAAGATATCCTTAAAACTGGCAACGTCGGGAATGCGGCCTAAAATGCGCAGGCTGTAGGAATGGTGCTCCTGCTCCACCCTGCCGCCCGGAGTTTCAAAGTTTTGTTCTTTAAGAGCCGTAGTTATTTTTGATACCGGCAAACCTAAAGCGTAAAGCTTAAAAGGATTTAGGGTGATATGTACTTCCCTTTCCCTGCCGCCCACGATGTCAACGGAGCCTACGCCCGAGGTCGTTTCTATATTTTCCTTTACTTTCTTTTTTGCAATTTCGGTAAGCTCAATAATATCTCTGTCGCCCGAAACTACGACGTTTAAGACGGCAAAAGCATCCATATCCAATTTGCGAATGACGGGAGATTCTGTGCCGTCTGGAAAATTGGACTTTATCTGGTCCACTTTATCGCGGACTTCCTGCGCGCCGACCGCAGCGTTTTTCTCCATCACAAACTTTACCGCGACTAAAGAGACGCCTTCCATACTGTAAGAAGTTACTTCGTCAACTCCCTCCACCTGATTTACGGCCTCTTCAACGTATTTGGTAACGGAAGTTTCAATTTCTTCGGGGCTTGCGCCGGAAAGGACCGTTTGCACCAAAGCGTAAGGCACTTCCATACTCGGATACAAACTTACCCCCATGCTCAGGTAAGACATTACGCCCAAAACAAGAAAAGCCACGCTTAACATCACCGTAAAAACTGGACGATGAATAAAGAAAGCCGTAAACCCCGTGGCATTTTTAATTTTCTTGGGAGGGCGCGGGGCCTTCATTTCTTTATCGGCTACGTTAATTATTTCTATTTCCTGCTCTTGCTGCTGTTGATTATTCTCTTCCATAAAAAGCCCTTATTTCTTTTGTATTTGACTGCCTTCTTTAAGGCCGTAGGCAAATTGTAAAATAGTTTCGCCTTCGTCTAAACCCTGCAAAACCTGCCAGTGATCCATATTTTTGAAACCGATTTTTATATCCTTTTTAACTGCCGTTTTGCCGTCGGCAGAAGGGACAAAAACGTAAGCGGAACCGTCTTCATTTTCATAAATGCTTTTCTTACTGACCGATAGAGCGTTTTTTTGCTCCGCCAAAGAAATATCAACGCGCGCAAACATACCCGACATCAGCTTTTTATTCTTATTGTCGGCCTTAAATTCCACCGCGACGGAGCGGCTTTGCGAGTCAACCACAGGGCTTATAAGATCAAGCCTGGCTTCAAACTTTTCCTCGGGGAGGGCTTCAACTGTAAGCCACGCGCTTTGGCCTTTGCGCAAGTCTCCTACGTATCTTTCGGGAATGTCAACGGCTATGCGGATAGTGTCCTGATTTACCACAAGGGCTATGGGCGTGCTTGTCGTAACGTTTGCGCCCGGATCAAGATAGACGCGCCCCACAACACCATTTATGGTGGAAGGTACGACAACCGGTTCGTAAACCGCGCCGACTTCGTCGCGTTCTATAAGGGAAACCGTCTGATTCTTCCTGACTTTATCGCCTTCTCTTAAAACATTGCGCAGAAGTTTGCCCGATACCCTTGGAAATAAAGTCGCCTCCTCTAAAGCCTTTATGCTGCCGCTTGTGAGAAGTTGATGCTTTAGATTTCTGCGCTCGGCTTTTTCGGTATCAACGATAAAAGTTTCCTTGTTTACCGCGTTTAATATTTTGGAAGGATCCTTTTTCAAAAACGCTTCGTAAACTATAAATAATACCGCTAAAATTAAGACGGAATAAATAATTCTGATTGCTATTTTTTTCTGTTCCCGTCTTTCATTTATTTCACTTGTTTTCATATGTTCCTATCTCCGTTCCTACTGCATAACTTAAATTTGAAAGGGCCGTAAAAGCATCGTGCACGGCTTGGACAAACTGCAGCTCCGCATCATATAATAAGAGGGAAGAATCGTCCAAATCAAGCCTGCTTGCAAGCCCGTTGCGATAACGTACATTAGTTCTCTGTAAATTCTTGCGCGCCTGAGAAATGGTGTCTTTTGTGGCAAGAATTCTTTTTTTGGCTTCGTTTAGGTTAAGCCATGCTTTTTTGACTTCTATTCTCACGTTTCTTTCCGTCTCATTGAGCGTTAAAACCGCCTGATCTTTTGTAAGCTCCTTTTGCTTTACCTGAGAATCTATCTTAAACCCCGAGAACAGCGGCAGGCTGAACTGCAATCCCGCGCTTACGCCGTAAGAAGAATTATAGCTGCTTACCGGAATAAGCACAGAATCCGAACTGCCCGAATAAGCCGCATTGGCAAAAGCAGAAAGCTGGCCGAAATGCTCGGCCTTGGCTATTTTTACCTGCTCGTCTGCCATTTCAACGCTGAGCTGGGCCGTTACAAGCTCGGGACGGTTTTGCGCGGCAAGTTTATATAAATCCTCAAGTTCCGGCGTGTTAACTTTCAAAATGTCTTCAAGCTGCCACGATAAAGACATAGGCTCCTGCGGGTCTTTATTTAATACGCGGCGTAAAGTAAGTAAGCCTAAATCGTAAGAATTTTGGGCCTGTATCAGAGGCGGCTCGCTGTTTGAAACCTTTACCTGCTGGTTTAATATATCCAAATCGCTTGCAAGACCCTGTTTATATTTAATTTGTATCTCCTTAAGGTGATCTTTTGCTATGTTAAGGCTTTCCTCCTGCACCTGTATCAAAGCGTGCGATAAAATAATGCCGAAACAAAGGGAATTTACCGTATCCTTAATAAGATTCTGCGTGCCCTGCAGCTGCAAATAGCCGCTGCGAGAATGAAGTTCCCCCAAACGCACACCCGCGCTTACCGCGCCGCCGGACCATAAAAGATATGTGGCTTCCGCAGTGCCCGAAGTCGCATTGTCCAGACTGAAGCGAAACTTACCCATAGAAGTAATTGCTTCCTGCGCTTTGAGCGCGCGCGTATAACTGCCGCTCACCGAAAGCTGCGGGTAGACGTAAGACCAATACTGCCTTACTTCCTGATCATAAATCTGTGCTGTCTTGCGCGCTATGGCAATGGTGGTATTATCAGCCATAGCAAGGCGCAAAGCTTCGGCTATGGTTACGGAACCTTCCTGATTTTTCTCGTCTTCTTTTAGTTCAAAAAGATCTACGGCGTAAGCTTCGCTTACGGTTTGTTTTCCCTCAGCGTTTTTTATAGTTTCGGCCGCGTAGGCGGATAAAGAGTTCGCAAGCAAACCCGCCCCTAAAATTAAAGATAAAACCTTTTTCATTATTTTTATTTCTCCTGTTTATAACACATGGCGGTTAAAATCGCCTGAGTCATGTCCTTGGCATAAGACGGCCCGAATTTAACGAAGCCGTGATCGGAATTGATAATAAAGTGGGCCAGCGTCGCCATAATTAAATGAAAGCCTATCTCTTCTTTCCTTTTTGTTATATGCCCCTGCCTGCGCGCATTTTCTAAAATGCCGCGTATAAGCTGCGTGCTTCTGTTTTTTAATTTAAGAAATTTCTTTTTAAGATTGTCGTCTCCCATAACAAAGCTGTTAACGTGCATCATAAAGTAAAGCACGTCTTTATTCCTGAAGTCATAGGCATATTTTGAAAAAAGAAACAAAAGCGTCCCCTTCAAATCCGTGCTGCGAGAAATTTCTTCAAGCATATTGTCATATTTCTCAAGACGGTTTTTGATAAGCTGGTAGCAAAGATCTTCCTTATCCTTAAAGTAATAGTAGATAGCCGGTTTTGTAACATCGCAGGCCTGCGCTATCTGGCGCATGGAAATTTCTTTAACCCCGTTTCTTGCCATAAGAAAAAACGCTTTTTGCATTATCGTTTTCTTAAGAGAAGGCGTCGCGCGTTTTTCTTTTTTCATTAATTCCACCTTTTTATTTTTTTCTCCGTCTTAAATCTATTTACCTACCGGTAAGTAATATTATACCACATGCGGATTTTGCTGTCAATAATAAAATGCGCCCGCGGTAAAAAACCGCGGGCGCAGCGTAAAACAGGCAAACTTATTTGGACAGATATCCCATTAAGCGGTAGACAAGCTTTGCGACGTTAAACTCCGTAATATGGCTGCCGCGCTGGGGGGCTGTCTCAACGATATCCACGGCGACAACTTTCTTCTTAAGACAAATTTGCTTAAAAAGATAAAGCGCCTCGTACCACCCAAAACCCCCGGGCTGAGGAGTGCCCGTGCCGGGCATTACGGAAGGATCAAAGCCGTCAATATCAATAGTCATATAAACCGTGTCCGAAAGGTTTTTCAAAACAGCCGAGGCAAGTTTTTTAATATCGGGATTATCGTGCATAAAAAACGTTTTTACGTTGCCGCAGCTTACGTTTTGCTTTTCTTCTTCCCCGACGCTTCTTATGCCTGTTTGTACCACTTTTGTTTTAAGAGAAGCCGGATACAGGGCGCATGCGTGGGAACGTTCGTCCCCGAAATATTCTTTGCGCAAATCGGCGTGAGCGTCAAAATGAAATACCGATAAGTCCTTATATTTCCTTATATAAGGCGCGCTTAAAGCCTGCGTTATGGAGTGTTCCCCTCCCAAATAAAACGGTATGGCTTTATATTTATTCAGATAATTCTGCGCGAAGGTTTCTATACGCTTAAAGACGGCTTCCTCGCTGCCTTTGCAGTTTATAGGTTTTAAGGTATGTATACCGCGCAGATATGTTTCTGCTTTTGTTTCCTCGTCCCAAAATTCTATTTGGGCGGAGGCTTCTATTATTGCTTTTGGCCCCTTGGCAGTGCCGCTTCCGTAGGATACGGTGCGCTCATAAGGGACGGGGATTACCGCAAAGGAAGACCTCTCCAGAGAAGGTGGACGTCCTCCCGCGGCTAAAAATGTTACGGCATGTTTTGTGTGCATAAAGTTCCGAACTGTTTTTCTTAGAGTATAGTCCCGCGTTATTTTGCAAAGACGGCGGCTGCCAAAACCGTGGTCCAAACGCCGTCAACACAAATAGCGGATTGAGTAATATTTGTGGTTTTTACTATTTTACCGCTCATTTTCCAGATTTCTTCTCTCTGGTTCCAAGTGGTATTATTGTCAAATTCTATGCCTAATGTGGTAGATAACATCATAGCCGCAAGGTCTTCGGCGTAATCGCCGGCTTTTTGGTCCGCCTCGCCAAAACTGTGATGTTCCGAAATATACCCGTGCGTATTTTTATCTTTGGGGATAGCCAAACCTACCGAAGCTGAAATTAAACGGCGATTTTCATTGCTGGTATTTCTGCTGATAACGCAGTGAAGAATTTGACCGGCCTGAAGGTTATCAAGCCCTTTGCTTATGGATACCACTTTGCATTTGGGCGGGAAAATGCTTGATACTGGCACTAAATTAAATTTTGCTATTTTTGCGTCTCGCAGAGCTTCTTCAAAACTTGCTAATTTTTCTTTATGGCGGCCTACGCCTTTGGTAAGGAAGATTTCCTTTGGAACAAACACTTCGCTCATTTTTTATCCCTCTGTTATGATATTACCCCCAAAGGGGGCCCTGCTATATTTGATAGAATAATTATAACAAAAAACACAGGGGTTGGAGTATGAACTCAAAAACAAAACTGCTTGCAGCGGCTTTTTTTATCTCGGCTTTGACCGCTTACGGAGGAACTATGAAACATGCGCAAAATATGTTTAACAAAGACGGCGTTTTGCATTTTAATTATAAGGCGGGGGACCTTGCTCCCAGCGAAGCCGCCGCGCGTAAAACCCTTGAAGAAGATTTGCAAAAAATAATTGTGATAAAAAAAGAAGACCGCACTTTTGAAAACACTCTGCTCGCTTATGAAAAGGCTTTTGAAAAATATTCTCAGGCTTTGGGACAGGCAGGTTTTCTGGCTTATGTTTCAGAAGATAAAGAGCTGCGGGACGCCGCCGTCGCTTTAGAACAGCAGATATCGCAGTATATGGTGGAAGTCGCAACGCGGCGCGATATTTATCAGGCTTTCAAAGACTACGCCGACACTAATCCGCAGCTGGGCGAGATTGAGGCAAAAATGCTAAAAGACGCTATGACAGGCTTTAGAAAAAGCGGCCTTATGCTTAATGATAAAAATCTTGAAACTTTCCGCGGCAATCAAAAGAAGCAGGCGCAAAATTCCATTTTATTTTCAAAAAACGTCCGCGATTATAAAGACGATTTTATAGCAGACGAAGAACAGTTAAAAGGTATGAGCAATGATTATAAAAACAACCTTGCGCGCACAAAAGACGGCAAATATATCATCACGCTTAATTACCCCGATTACGTGCCTTTTATGCTAAACGCAGACGACGATAAGGCCAGGGCGGAGCTTGACTATAAATACGGCCGCCGCGGCGGAGAGCAAAACGTAAACCTGTTAGAAGAAAACTTATTTTTGCGCTATAAAAGCGCAAGGCTTATAGGATATAAAAACCACGCGCAAAACCGCCTTGACGTAAGAATGGCAAAAAATCCGCAAACCGTAATGTCCTTTTTGACAAAGCTTGAAAAGAAATTAAAACCCGTGGCTAAAAAAGAAAATAAAGAACTTTTGAAACTTAAAGGAGAAAAACGCGGCGTTAAGTCAAAAGAACTGTTACCCTCCGAGTACGGCTACTGGAATAATATGCACAAAAAACTTTATTTTGACGTGGATCAGGAAAAAATAAAGGAGTATTTTCAGGCAGATATTGTTATAAATAAGATGATGGAAATCTTCGGCAATCTCTTCGGCGTCAGCTTTGAGAGGACAAAAATCCCCCTTTGGCATAAAGACGTAAAAGCCTACGCCGTTAAAGATACCGAAAGTAAAAAGACTATCGCTTATATCTATATGGACTTATATCCGCGTGAAGGCAAATACAAACACGCCGCCTGCTTTGACCTTGTGGACGGCAAACTTAAAAAAGACGGCTCTTATCAAAAGCCTTTTACCGCCATAGTGGCCAATTTTAACCCGCCGACAAAAACGCGCCCTTCCCTGCTTAAACACGAAGAGGTGGAAACGCTTTTCCACGAGTTCGGCCATGTCTTGCACAATGTGCTTACAGAGGCCAAATATTCCTCTATAAGCGGGACCGCCGTCAGCAGGGATTTTGTTGAAGCGCCTTCCCAAATGCTTGAAAACTGGGCGTGGAACCCGCAGGTCTTAAAACAGCTTTCAAAACATTACAAAACGGGCAAACCGCTTGATGATAAGACTATAAATAAGATGATTGCCGCCAAAAATCACGGCGCGGGTAATTTTTATTTAAGGCAGGACTTTCTTGCGCAGATTGATATGGACTACAGCCTGAGCGAAAAGAAAATTGACAGCACTAAAATGTGGCGCCAAGAAAGCCAGAAAATACGCGGAGTTACGCCCGCAAAAGGCACTTACCCGCAGGCCAGTTTTGACCATATTATGGGCGGCTATGACGCGGGCTATTACGGATACCTTTGGGCCGAAGTTATTGCACAGGATTTCTTTAGCGAGTTTGAAAAACAAGGCCTCTTTAACCCGCAGACGGGTAAAAAGTTCCGCAAAGAGATTTTGGCAGCAGGCGGCAGCTACGACGAAGAAAAGCTTGTAAAAAACTTTTTGGGGCGCAAAGTGTCAAACAAACCTTTCCTGAAAAGTCTGGGCTTAGACTAAAATATTTTCGCGGTGTTTTACTACCAGAGTATTTGTTCAAGCTCAAGGCGCACGCCGGTTTTTTCAAATACTTTTGCCTGTACTTCTTTAATAAGTGCGCGGATATCGCGCGAAGAGGCCTTATTATAGTTAATTATAAAGCCCGCGTGTTTTTGCGACACCATAGCCCCGCCCACGCTTAAGCCGCGCAGGCCGCAAACATCAATAAGACGGCTTGCAAAATCCCCTTCCGGCCGCTTAAAAACGCTTCCCGCCGAAGGATATTCCAAAGGCTGCTTTTGGGCGCGCCTAAGTAAAATATTCCTGCGTTCTTCCAAGGCCAAAGCGCAATCCTTTTTATTAAGCACCCAAAGAGCCTGCAAAACTATTGCGCCTTCGGGGATTTGCACGTTGCGGTAACTGTGCGAAATTTCGTCTTTTTGAAAAACTTTTACGCTTCCGTCTTTAAGCAGAACCTTAAAACTCTTAAGAAAATCAAAAGTTTCACCGCCAAAAGCGCCCGCGTTCATAAAAACCGCGCCGCCAACGCTGCCCGGAATGCCCGATAGTTTTTGCATGCCCTCAAGCCCGCTCCCAATACTTAAAGCTACCGCCCTATCAAGCGGCGCGCCGCTTTGCGCGCTTAAGATATTTCCTTCAATTTTAATTTCGTAAAAATTCTTTAAGCAACAGGTTACGCCGCGCAAACCTTCATCGGGAACAAGGACGTTTGAGCCAAGCCCCAAAACGCGAAAAGAAATCTTGTTTTTAAGAGCAAATAAATAAACCTCCTTTATCTGCTCTTCGGTTTTTGGCAAGGCCAAAACCTCGGCCGCGCCGCCGACTTTATAGGTCGTATAATCGCCAAGCGGAGCGTTTAGGATATAAGGCGTTTTTAATTCTTTCTCAAAAATTTCTTTCCAATTCATCATCTATATTATATAAAATGGAAGTAGCCAAAAAGCAGGAGGGGTCCTTTATGCCAAATAAAAACGCCGGTAAAATGCCGACTGAAACTATAGACACCGATTTTTATACCAAAGAATTTTACGAGCCATCTTCAACCCCCGTCAAAGTTAAATTCGGCACTTCGGGCCACAGGGGCGTTTTGGGCGCGGGCTTTTGCGCGCTGCACGCGCTGGCCATAGCTCAGGCCGTCGCCAAAATGCATAATGAAGAAAAAATTGACGGCGCAGTTTTGGTCGGCGGCGACACGCGCCTTATGTCCAAAGCCACCGCTGAAATCTGCACGCAGGTGCTTTGCGCAAACGGCATAAAAGTAATGCTTGCCGATATCCCGATACCGACACCCGTTTTTTCTTTTGAGATACTCTCAAAACGCGTTTGCGCTTCCTTAAACGGCACTGCCTCCCACAACCCGCCGCAGGATATGGGGCTTAAATACAACCCCTCAAACGGCGGCCCCGCACAAAGCGCCGTTACCGCCAAAATAGAACAATACGCCAATTTTTTCTTAGAAAATCCCTCTCAGATAAAACAAATCCCTCTTGAAAAAGCAAAACAGCTTAATCTTGTAAAAACAATTGACGTTATAACTCCTTACGTCAATGCTTTAGGCAAAAAAATTAACTTCAAAGTAATAAAGGACGCTGGCCTAAAATGCGCCGTGCACCCTTTAGGAGGGACTACTCTTCCTTTCTGGAAAGCGATAAAAGAAACCTACGGCCTTAAAAATATGGATATCGCAAGTACTCAGCAAAATCCCTCTTTTAATTTTATCCCGCTGGACCACGACGGGAAGATACGTATGGATCCTTCTTCCCCATACCCGATGAAACCGCTTATAGAGCTTGTAAAAAGCGGTAAATACCAATTTGCCGGCGCCTGCGATCCCGACGGGGACCGCTTTGGCTGCGCGACGCAAAAAGGCGGGCTTATTACGCCAAATCACGCGCTTTGCGTTATGCTTAGCTACCTCATAACAAAAAATAATCCCGCAAAAGAAATTAAAGTAGGCCGATCGCTTGGCACGACGATGCTTTTGGATAAAATTGCAAATGCAAACGGATACCAGATTGACGAGGTAAACGTGGGCTTCAAATATTTTGTGGACAGTCTGCTTGAAAATAAAATATTTTTTGCGGGCGAGGAAAGCGCGGGAATGTCGGTAGGTAACTGGGTTACGGAAAAAGACGGGATTTTGGCCGTAGGCCTGCTGCTTGAAATTATGAGCGCCACCGCGCAGGATATCTGCGGCCTGTACAAACAGCTTACCGCTTTATACGGCGAGCCCTTTTATACAAGAATTGACCTGCCCGCCGACCAAAAAGCAAAAGAAGCCCTTAAAAACTTTGACGTTAAAGCCTTGATAAACGGCAGACGTATAGCCGGCGAACATATTAAAGGCGCGCGCACTACCGACGGCATAAAAATTTATCTTGAAAACAGCTGGCTTCTGGCACGCGCTTCTGGCACGGAGGCTATAGTAAAATTTTACGCAGAGACTTTCGGCGGGAAAAAACATTTGGACGAAATTATAAAAGACGGAAGGGAATTATTTGGCCTTTAAGACCGCATTTTTACAGAAAAATATTATTAAGGATTTGCGCGTCCCAAATAAAAATCAGACCTATTAAAATTATAAGAAGGGCAAGCGTCCTTTGTATAATTTTTGCCGCGCCGCGAGCGCTTCTCATAAAACCCAAAAAATGCCCGCCGAAGAAACTGCATAAAATAAAAGGCAGTCCCAATCCCAAAGAAAAAATAAAAAGCAGGAAAGTGCCTTTTAATATAGTCGCCTGCCCGCCCGCTAAAATAAGCAGGCTCGCCAAAACGGGGCCCAGACACGGCGTCCACGCAAAGGCAAAAGCAAGCCCCGCAAAAAAAGCAGTAAGATAGCCCATGCGCCATTTTATTTCAAACCTTTTTGTTCTGTTTAAGAAGAAAGGAAACTTAAAAATATCGGCAAGAAACAACCCCAGAAAAATCAGCAAAACCCCGCTTATAATATGAAAAGCGCGCATATGCGCGCTAAGAAATTTGCCCAAAGCACCGCTTGCCCCTCCCAGAAGACTGAAGCAAAAAGCAAACCCCAAAACAAAAAACACCGTTGTAAGCGCGGCGCGCTTACGCGGCGTTTTGCCGTCGGAAAGTTCCTTAAAACTAACGCCCGAGACAATGCATATCATACCCGCTGCAACAGGCAAAATACACGGCGTAAAAAAAGCCAAAAATCCCGCCGCAAAAGCGGCCAATATTAAACCTGACATTCTTTTTGCGCTTTCTTGCGGTTTACCACCAAAAGAGACGGCTTGGGGCTTGTGCCTATAGTTCCCATTTCAGCCGATTTTATCACAGCAGGCCAAAAACCCTGCGCTTTAAGAAGAAGTTCGGCCACTTCGCGAAATACGCCCTGTCCGCCTTCTTTTTTAGTTATATAATGCGCTATTTTTTTGCAGTCTTCGCAACCGCTTTTTACCGCGCAGGCAAGCCCTACGCGCTGCAAAACGGGATAATCTATCAAATCGTCGCCTATATACGCAATTTGCTCAAAGGTAATACCGGTTCTTTTTACCAAGTCTTCAAGCGGATCCAGTTTAGAAAGAAAATTATAGTAAAGATAATTCATGCCCAAAGCGTTTGCGCGGTATTCCGTAGCGGGCGCGTTGCCGCCGGTTATAATGCCGCATTGGAGGCCGCAATCCCTCAAAATATGGAAGGCCACGCCGTCATAGGCGTTAAATCTCTTTAACTCCATAAATTTGCCTTCGGGCGTGGTGGTGAAGTTCATGGAACCGTCGGTAAGCACGCCGTCAACGTCTGTTAAAAGCAATTTAATTTTTTTTGCTCTTTGTATCAAAGTTTTATCTGCCATACCTATATGATAATAAATATTAAAATTATATAATAGTCCTATGAAAAGATTTCTATTTTTGACGCTGGGCCTTATGACGCTTTGCGCCTGCACGCCAAAAACCTATATAAGCAAGTCCTACGACTTCAGTAATCTTAAGAGAATAGGCATTCTTGCTTTTAATTCCCCGACGGATACTTTCAGCGGGGCGGAAAATTTATTTTCAAAGCATCTGCTTAAATACGGATACACTGTGGTGGAGCGCGCGCAGATAGAAGAAGTACTGGCAGAACAAAACTTATCTGTTACTTCTTACCTCTCCCCCGACGTTACGCGCAAAATAGGCAAGGTTCTCGGCGTAGACGTTTTGCTTATGGGCGACATAACTTCTTATATGCCCGAGCGCAAAGCCCTAACTTATAACATAACCCGCACTAATACAAGCGAGCCCGTTTATAATCAGCAGGTAACAAAAGATCACGACGGCAAAGTGCACGTAAAAACTACTTACGCGGGGCAAAAAGATGTCCGCCGCAAAGATGTTTACCCGACGGAATATATAATTTACGCGCAGGTAGGCGTGGTGGCAAAGATGGTTGACGTCAATACAGCAGAGATAATTTGGGTGGGAGATGATACCTGCGAAGGCGTAAGCGGCCTTGACGCTTTGGACGCAAGCGCAAAAGGTCTCGTCAAAAGTTTTGACAAAGCCGTAAAAAAAGCGCAAAAACAGAAAGCCTTAGAATGACAAAACAAAATAATCCGCAAGTTTTTTATGAAAAATCTTCAGCCGTGTTCTGGCTGATACTTTTAGCTTTAGTAATATCGGGGACCGTGTTTTTTATCAGGCAGATGTATTATGTGCCTGTTGACGCGCAGACAGTAAAAGCCTTTGTCTTAGACGAAAGTAAACAGCATGCAAATCCCGTAAAAAAATATTTTCCGCAGCCTTACAGCGTCAAAGACTTAGCAAGAGGAGATTATGATAGACATTAAACTTTTAGCCGAAAATCCGCAGGAAGTTAAAAAAGCTTTGGCTTCCCGCAACCCTGCCCTTGTTAAAGAAGCAGATAAACTTATCTCTCTTCAGGAGCAATATAAAACCGCCCTTGCACAGGCCGAAGCTTTGCGCGCAAAGCGAAATGATTTGTCCAAACAAATCGGCGCGCTTTTTGCAAAAGATCCCGCCGCTGCACAAAAAATAAAAGAAGAAGCAAATAAAATAAAAGAGCAAATGGCCGCAAAAGAGGAAGAAGAAACTTCCCTAAAAAAACAAATTGACGAAGTTTGGGCCGCAATACCAAATATACCCGATAAATCGGTCCCCGTCGGCGCAGACGCAGGCGCAAACGTTTTAATAAAACCAAATACTCTGCCTTTGCCGCAGTTTGACTTTGAGATAAAAGACCATCACGCTTTGGGCGAGGCTTTGGATATTTTTGACTTTGAGACTGCGGCCAAACTTTCCGGCAGCAGGTTCTCAATCCTAAAAAAAGACGCCGCCAGACTTGAGCGCAGCTTAATTAATTTTATGCTTGATATGCATACCAAAAAAGGATATACCGAGTATATGACG
>CAZNCX010000019.1:17532-19564 GCA_964571655.1 uncultured Elusimicrobium sp.
ATGACGCCCGCTATTGCAAACGCAAGCGCGCTTTTTGGCACGGGACAGCTGCCTAAGTTTAAGGAAGATATGTACCGCATTGCAAACGCCGACGATAACACCGAACAATATCTTATATCCACCGCTGAAATAACTTTGACAAACCTCTGCAGCGGCCAAATATTAAGCGAAAAAGATTTGCCCAAAAACTTCTGCGCCTATACGCCCTGCTTTCGCAAAGAAGCGGGGACTTACGGCAAAGATACGCGCGGGCTTATAAGAAATCACCAGTTTAATAAAGTGGAACTTGTCTGGCTTTGCAAGCCAGAAGAATCTTTTGACATACTGGAAAGGCTTACTTCAGACGCAGAAGCCGTCCTTGCCGCCTTAAAACTGCCGTACCAGCGCGTGGTATTATCTTCTGGCGACATGGGGTTTTGCTCGGCAAAAACTTTTGATTTGGAAGTTTGGCTGCCCAGCCAAGGCAAATTCCGCGAGATATCTTCCTGCTCAAATTGTACCGACTTTCAGGCCAGAAGAATGAACCTGCGTTTCAAACGCGAAGGGCAAAAAGGCACGGAATTTGTGCATACCTTAAACGGAAGCGGCGTCGCCGTAGGAAGGACTATGGCCGCCATTCTTGAAAATTATCAGCAAAAAGACGGCAGTATAAAAATACCAGAAGCGCTGCAGCCCTATTTTGGCAAAGATAAAATAGAAAAATGATAAAAAAACTGCTCCTTTGCTCCATTTTTCTCTTAAACGCTTTTGCCGTAAAAGCAAATAATAACAACTACCTCCCGCCCGAGGTAATGGCAAGCGCCGTAGCCGGCGTAAACGCTATTTACGCGCTTGACTACAAGACCGCGCGCGAAGAAATAAATAAAGTCCTAAAGGCTTATCCCGATTATCCCATAGCCCTGTTTGGCAGGACGATGATAGAATGGTCCCGCTTTGAATACGAGTTTGAAAAAAGCAATCCCGCACAGGCAAAAGTTTTTGAAGAGAGCATAAATTCCTCCATAGAAGGTATAAAAACCTGGCTTAAACAAAACAAACCCGACGCGCAGGCTTATCTTGCCTTAGGCGCGCTTTACGGCGTAAAAGGCAGATTCCAGCTTGCAAACAGGCATTTCATAAAAGCTTATTTCAGCGGCAGAAAAGGCATCAAATATATGAATACCGCCGTCAAGATGGACCCGCAGCTCTACGACGCTTATATAGGCGAGGCCATTTACCAATACTACGCCGGAACGCTGCCCGCCGTTATAAAAATTTTGGCAAAAATAGTCGTAAGCGGCAATGCGCAAAAGGGTATTGATTTGCTTAATATGATTAAAGATAAAGGCCGATTTTCCGCCGACAGCGCAAAATTGCTGCTTATTGAAATTGCAATTGAAAACGATAAGTACCGCAACCCCGCTTTGGCAAAACAATATATAGACGAGATTATTATAAAATATCCAAATAATCCTTTGTTCAGATTTGTAGCAATAATAGCAAATTACGAAAACGGGCAATACGAAGAAGTCCTCTTTGCTGGGCAGGATTTTTTAACTAAAATAGGCAAGGAGCCTTTTTATAACGATATCTATACTGCGCGCGCGCATACTGCCGTCGGTACCGCTTATATGGGCCTCAAAGATTATAAGAAAGCGGCCGAGGTTTTTGAGCAAAGCATTACCGCCACAAAACAGCAGCCTATGAGCCGCTGGCAAATGTGGAACCTTCTGCGTTTGGCCCAAACTTACGACGCGTTGGAACGAAGAGAAGACGCAAAAACTATTTACAGGGAAATTAACTCTTCCAAAGAAAATTGGGGGATTGACGAAGTTGCCTCAAAACACATAAAACGCCCCTTTGCCGACGGGCAGGATTTAGGACGCATGTCCCCCCCGTAAAACGCGGGCCGATAAAACTCCGCCTAAAAAGGCAAGTCGTAACTGAAATTTAAGCCGATTTTTTTAATGTCCCCGCCTTCCTGCGGAGCAAGCCTTATATTGCCGTCTAAGTTTATATCCCCGCCAAAAAATAATCCCAAAATTAAGCCTAT
>CAZNCX010000020.1:0-19353 GCA_964571655.1 uncultured Elusimicrobium sp.
ATGCTTTCTTCCTCCTTCCAGTCAAAAAAGAAAATGTGCTGCGCATCAAAATATTCCGCCATAATCGGCAGCGCCACGGCAAGCAGTTCGTCAATTGTGGTAAAACGCTGCGTCGTGGCTTTATAAAAATTGTAAATTAAATTATTGTCTCTCACAAAGCACCCCCGTAAAGATGCAGGGGCATCTGAACTTGTTCCTTGGCGTTTTTGAGAACGCGAGCCAAAAGCGCGTCAGAATATTTGCGCTGTAAAATGCTGCTTGCCGCCTGAGACATTACGCTTGCCATAATCTCCATAACCGTGCCGGTAACTATATGATTAGGCAAAGTGCGCGCGCCTGCAATAATGTTTGTATAATTGCGCACGCGCTGCGGAGAGGATAATAAAAAGCTTTCAAACGCCGCTTCAGAAGCGGGGAAAACTTCCGTTAAAGAAGCATAACGCATTTGATTTTGCGGCTCGCAGAGCCATTTAAGAAGTCTCAAGGCCTCCCCAGAGTGTTTGCTGCCGCGCACCACCGCCAAATTAACCGCGCTTAAATAGTTTACGTAAACGCCTCCTGTGCGCGGCACGGGCAAAGTGCGCACCGGCAAATCCCCTTTAGCGCCTTCAAACATTGAAATACCCTGACGGCGCGTAAGCATAATGCTGGCCTTGCCAGAAGACATTGTGCCCAAAGAATTGCGCTCCCTCAAAATAGGCATATAACCGCGCTGGGCAAGGGCCGTAAAATCCTGCATGCCGAGCATAAATTCCCTGTCGCCTATCCCGCAGCGTTTTTGATCCGCGCTGACAAGATATCCGCCGTGGCCCCAGATGCATGGCAAAACCGCCCGATGGGACAGAGAACCGCGCCAGTCCGTATTTTGTATCGGGAAATAGCCTTCCGTTCCGCGGAAATATTCTTTAAGTTTTTTGCTGGCTTCAAGCAGGCCGTCCCATGTGGAAAGAAGTTCCTGCGGATCGTCGCAGATAAGTTTAAGATGATCCTCGCGGTAATGAAGGGCCGTTATGTCAAACCACCACGGGTACGAGTAAAGATCCACTTCGTCGGGGCCGTAACAGTGGCTGCGTACCGGGTCCAGGCAGGCCTCCACACGCAGCGTTTTATCAAGATTGGTAAGATTTTCAAGCGCGTTGGCGCGCGCCAAAATGCGCGTCCAGTAATGCGGAAAAGCAATCAAATCCGGCGCGCGCCCGTTTGCAATTTCATGGCGCAGGGTAAAAATTTTGCTCCATAAAGTGCGGCGGTTTATTACTTTTACGTCTATATTTATATCCGCGTTCTGCCGCTTAAAGCCCGATAGAAACACACTCATTACAGTCTGCGTTTGTACGGAATTATCGGGCATCATCCAAAGTATCATCTATTTCCAGCTCCTTAAAACCATATCGGGATTTATTTTCACGCCGCCGCGCAGCGCGGCGCGCTCTCCGACGTACTGCAATTTTCTGGCGGCGCATAAAGCTATCATAGCCGCATTGTCCGAAGATAAACCCCTGCCCACAAAGCGCGCTTTTAAGCAGCGCTCTCTGGCGGCCTTTTCCATAAGATTCTTAAGCTTCTCGTTTGCCGCTACGCCGCCGCCTACGGCAATATTTTTTACTTTATATTTAAGCGCGGCGTCCGTAGTTTTTTTAACTAAAGTTTCGCAGACGGCGTTTTCAAACTCCGCGCAGATATCGGCAACGGAAAAATCTTTGCGGCCTTTGAGATAATAACTGACGGCCGTCTTTAAGCCGCTGAAAGAAAACTCGTTAGTCCCTTTCATAAAAGGACGCGGAAATTTAACGCGCCCGCCAACGCCGCCTTTAGCTTCGCGCGCTATCTGCGGGCCGCCCGGATAAGGCAGGCCTAAAAGTTTGGCCACCTTATCAAAGGCTTCGCCTGCCGCGTCGTCGCGAGTGCGGCCGAGCAATTTATACTTGCCATATCCGCCTGCAAACCACAGCTCGGTATGCCCACCAGATACTATAAGGGAAATAAGAGGAAAGTCAAGGGGTATAAGATTTTTAGGCCCGTCAAACTCGCAGGCGTAAAGGTGGCCTTCCAGATGATTTATGCCGACGACAGGGGCCTCAAAAATCTCCCCCGCGCACTGCGCCGCCACGCGGCCGACCAAAAGGCCGCCGCTGAGGCCCGGCCCGTTTGCAAAAGCAACGCAATTTGGCTTTAGGCCGCCGCAGGCCGCTTTTATAACGCCGGCTATTTTTTCGGCGTGGGCGCGGCTTGCAAGCTCGGGCACAACGCCGTGAAAGCGCTTATGTATGTCAATTTGAGAATATATTATATTAGACATAAGTTCCCCCGCAATAAGCTTGCCGCCCGCGCCGCGTTTACAGCGCAGAAGCGCGGCGGAAGTTTCGTCGCAGGTGCTTTCTATGCCCAAAATATAAAAATCGCTTTCTTTATTTTTTGTCTGTTTTTTCAGCTGCTTTGTTTTTTTCATCTTTGGCTTCATTATCTTTTTTAACAACAGTCTCTTTATCCTGAGAAGCGCCTTTTTGGTCTTTAAGGACTTCCTGCGGCAGGCCGTTTATCTGCCACGAGCCCAAAGCGTCCCTTGCGCTTAATATCTCAACGGCGCGGTCCAAAACCACGTCTTGGACATTATCCTTTATCTCTGGCTCTGCTGTTTTCTTAGACGGGGAGTAAATCATACTTATCTGCTTTTGCACGGCTAAACGCGAAGTTCTTAAATCAAAAGGCACAACGATATCGGGCACAATGCCGCCTGTTTCCTGCGGGTTTTTGGCCTTAAAGTTTTTATGTATCATGCGGCCCAGCGGCGTATAATATTTTGCCACCGTAAGGCGCAGGGCCGAGCCGTCGGTCAAAGGCACAACCTGCTGCACGCTGCCCTTGCCGAAAGTGCGCGCGCCGATTAAAATAGCGCGCTTATAATCCTGCATAGCTCCTGCCACAATTTCGCTGCCGGAGGCAGAACCTTCGTTTACCAAAACGACCAAAGGCAAGTCGGCATATTTTGCTTCTTTGTCGCTTTTATATTCTTTGAAAAATTCCTGCTTGCGGCCTTTGGTGTAAACGATAAGTTTATTGTCGCCGATAAAAAGTTTTGTCATATCAACGGCACCGTCTAAAAGACCGCCCGGATTAAACCGAAGGTCTAAGACTAAAGCTTTCATACCCTCTTTTTGAAGGTTGGCTATGGCTTTTTGCATTTCATCTATCGTATGGCCGGAAAAATCGGATACGGAAATATAGCCTATCTCTTTATTAAGCATTTTAGCGAAAACAACCTCGGGCACAATTTTAGTACGCTTTAAGATAAATTGCTTTTTGACTACCGCGCCGTCGGCTTGCGTCCTTTCAATTCCTACTTTCACTTTAGTACCCACTTTGCCGCGCAGGGCGTCAACGGCCTCGTCGCTGTTCATTTCGCTTACGGGTTTGTCGTCAATTTTAATAACCTTATCCTGCGGCTCTATACCCGCCTTGTAAGCAGGCGTACCCGGCATCGGAGTTACTACGATAAGGGAGCCGTAACGCGGAGATATAAGGCGCATACCCACGCCGCCAAATTCCCCTTTTGTTTCTTCTTTAAGGGCTTTAGTATTTTCCGCGGGGATAAATTCTGAAAACTCGTCAAGGCTTGCCACCATGCCGCCCAAAGCGCCTTTAATTAAATCTTTATTGGAGGTTTCTTCAACGTAATTATCCTGCACTTTGCTCATCACGTCAACCATAACTTTCATCTGTTCAAGGCCGCTGTCAACGCCGGAATAGGCGTAAGGAAACAAAGTCCCCATAAAAAATGCAGCGGTAATAAAAACCGTCAGTATATTTATTTTCTTTTTCATAATTTATCCTTTTTTATCCTCTGTATATCGCTATTTGTATATTCTACATATTCTGTCTGAAAATAACTTCGGCCTTTGCCTTTGCAAGAGCCTTACCTGCGCTGCAGCCAAAGCTCCGGATTAACCGCGCTTGTGCCCGAGCGTATCTCAAAATAAACGCCAGACTCCCCCGTGCCCATAGCCGCGCCCTGCGTGTCTTTGCCCGCAAGGCCTACCGACTGCCCCGCATGCAGAGTTTGCTGCTCGCGCACGTCAATGCGGTTTAAGAAACCGTAAATGGTAAAGAAAGCACCGTCGTGATCCACAATTACCACATTGCCGTAGGAGCGAAACTGCCCCGCAAACACAACCACGCCGTCTTCAACTGTCTTAACAGGCTCGTCCAAGCGGGCTGATATCTTTATGCCGTCGCGGAAGATCCACGTTTTAAGCTGCTCCTGATACTCTTTGCCGAACTTGCTTATTACCTTGCCGTTGACGGGCCACATCAAAGAATTGCGCGCTATATCAAGCGCGGGCGCGCCGCTTTTTCCTGCCGCACGCTGCGCGGCTTTGCGTTTGCGTTCGGCGGCTTTTATTACTTTATTTAACTGCGCCGCAGTGGCTTTAAGCTCGTCTAAATCTTTCCGCGCAAGTTCGTATTGACGGTGGGTATAAGTTAAATCCGTCTGCTTCTTTTGATAACTTTCCTGTATTTCCTGACGTTTATTTTCAATCTCTTTTTGCTCTTGAGTAAGCTGATTTATTTTTTCCTGATAACCTTCAAGTTCTTTTTGCAGGGAGGAAAATTCCCCGCTGAGGGTTTGCAAAAACTGCTCCTGCGCGCGCAGGGCGTAGCCGTAAGCAAGATGCGCGGCAATATCGCTGGAAGAAAAATAAGAAGGCATAAGCATATTTTCAACCATATAAATTTCCGTCTGAGCGGCAATTATACTTCCCCACAAAGGCACGTTTTGCTCCATGAGAGTTTTGCGCTCTTCCATACCTTTGCGCACGGTGCTGCTTACTTTAATGTCGCGCGAAAGTTTTTGGCGCAGAGATTCCGCCTCACGCCGCTTTTGGGTAAGCCTTTTGAGCTCGGAGGAAAGGCGGGCTTCCTGCTGTTTGTATTTTTTAAGCTGCTCTTCTTTTTCCTGCGCCTGCTTTGTTACGGAAAGCAGCTCCTCCTGCGACGCGCAAAAACCGCGCGGCGCAAAAAACAGGACAAAAGCCAGCAGGCAAATTAAAACTTTTTCCATTTAGCCAAAACCCACCCTGTCAGAAGACAGATAAGCAAAGCGCAGCCCTGCGCGTAAGACCACAGATTAAAGACAAATTTATCCCCCGCCAGATTAAGAGGAGACGCCAAAACAAGCAGCAGCCCCACGGCAAAACCGTAGGCAAAAAGCGCGCACACAACGCCGGCAAAGCGCGCCTTAAGAAGCGTGGGTTTGGCGGGATAAGCTTCCACAAAAAAGCCGAAGACAAGCAAAGCCAAAGCCGCCGCGCAAAACAAAATATTTGTAAGGCGGATAACGCCGTCTAAATAAACCGCCGTCTGCGCCTGCTCTTCCTTGAAATAAGACGACGCGGAAAAAGGCAGCGTATTTATATAAGCCTCCGTCCAGCCTTTTACGTTAAGCAGGACGGAGGGGTTTACCTTAACTTCGTAAAACGAGGGCAGATAACTTTCAAAAGCCGAAGTAAGCCCCCTCACGTCAAAACTGCCGACGTTCTTAAGCGGATAGACGCGACTTGCGCTTTGCACGCCTTCAAGCGCGCGCAGGGCGGACAAAAATTCCTCCGAGCGCGCTTCCTGCCCGCTTGTAAGCGTAAGCGCTAAGACAAAATCGTCGCTTAGCGCGCCAAAAGCCCTGCGCGCCCTGTCCTGCAAAAACAAAGCGCCCTGCAGAAGAAGCGCAAAAGCAAGCAGAATAAAAAATACTCTGCGGTTTGCGTCAAATAAGATAGAGAAGAAGCTTTTGTTTTCCATTTGCTTTACCTTAATTTTTTTAATATGGACGACTTATTTTATCCGCCTAACGTCTTGCTTTGTATCTCTGGACGGTTCTTTTTCAGTCGGACTCTATAAAGTCAAGTATGCGGTCGTGCAAATCCGTATTATGGAACACTCCGCCTTCAACTTCTTTATTATCGCCGTAAAAACCGACAAATAAAGGCGCCGCCGTATGATTGCCCGTTGACCAAACAACGCCCTGCCTTTTGCTGGCTTCCATAAAAGCCTTATCAATATCGGTAACGCCGTCTAAGTAGTCAAAAGGACCTTGGAAGCCCATGTCGTTTTTCATAATTTTCTTTATCGTCGCGTCGGTCTTTTTATCGGCGGGAAGCGCGTTGTATTTTTGCTTCACGTCAAAAAAGAAGTTTTTGCGCGCGGCTAAAGTGTCTAAAACGTCAAGGCCTATATAGTCTGTCTTTCCGCTTTTTGCAAGAGGATTTTTGGAAGTATACTCGTCGCCGTCTATATGGCGGTAGGCAAAAGTAAGGCCGCTTGTATCGTGGTCGGTGGTAACGATAAGCAGAGTGTCGGGATTATCCTTCATCCAGTTTTGGACATAAGAAAGAGTATCGTCAAACTCCAAAAGTTCCTGCAAAACCGCGGCGGCGTCCCTCTCGTGGGCAAGCCAGTCTATGGAGCCGGCTTCCACCATCAGGAAAAAGCCGTCTTTGTCCTTGGATAAAATTTCCAAAGCCTTTTTTGTCATATCGGTAAGCGTGGGCGCTTTGCCGTCGCGTTTGATGGCAAATGGCATAGCTTCGTCGGCAAACAGGCCAAAAAGTTTGTCTGATTTGGCGTAGCTTAAATCCTTTTTATTGAAGACTAAGGGATATCCGCTTTTAAGCAAGTCTTCAAATAAAGTCTCGTCTTTACTTCTCGGTTTTACTTCTTTAAGATACGGCACTTTTTTAAGCACATTATCGTACTTGCCGCTGTTTAAGCCCTGCGGCGTTAAAAAATATCCCAGACCGCCGCCCAAAACAACATCGGGCTTTGTCTTAAGCATATCACGCGCTATGGCGTCGTACATTTTGCGGTGATTTTGATGCGCCACAAAACCCGCGGGAGTAGCGTCAAGAACATAAACGTCAGTAATAATACCGGTGGCCATACCCTTTTTTTGGGCAACTTCAAGAAGGCTTTGGGCGGGCTTTCTTGCAACGTCAACGCCGATGCTCTCGGGCAAAGTGGTTTTGCCTGTAGCCATCTGCGTTGCGGCGGCGGCCGAATCGGTTACTAAAGAATGAGGCAGAGCGTTAAACATTATCCCGAGCTTGCTTTCATTATAAACCTTTTCAAGCGAGGACGTTTTGTCCGCATACGGACTGTTTGGCGCATAACGCGCATATTCCATCAAAAGCCCCATAGTTTCGGGGCCTGTGCCGTCGGCAATAAAAAAGATTACGTTCTTTTTCCCGCCGGCATAGGCGGCCGCGCTAAAAAATAAGCACGCTAAGATGGCCGCAAAGACGGTTATGACTGTTTTTTTCATTTTATCTCCCTCCTAAAATTTCCTTAAAATTTCTAAGATATGCCAAAGAAGATTTTTCCCAGCTGAAGTTTGTCGTCATGGCGGTTCTCATAATCTGCTTCCAAATATCTTTATTGCGGTATATGTCGGCCGCATAATTGAGCGCGTTAAGAACACCGTCTGTAGTAAGATTTTCTATAAAAAAGCCCGTGGCGCGCCGCTCCCCCGCTTTATAGGGTGTTACCGTATCCTTAAGCCCCCCTTCTTTTGAGACGACGGGTATAGTGCCGTAACGCATTGCTATCATTTGGCTTAGCCCGCAGGGCTCAAAGCGTGAAGGCATTATAAAGATATCGCTGCCGCCGTAAATGCGGTGGGCTAAACTTTCATCAACAATAGGGCGATAGGCCACTTTGCCCGGGTACATATAGGCCAGCCTGCCAAAGATATCCTGCGCCTTGGAGTCCCCTTTGCCCTGTATGGCAAACTGCGCCCTATCGGTTAAAGCGGGCAGGGTTTGGGCAAGCAGGTCAACGCCTTTCTGATAGGTCATGCGCGCCACTATGCCTATTAAAGGTATATTTTCGTCCTGAGTAAGATTAAGCTCTTTTTGCAAAGCTTCTTTGCAAAGAGCCTTGCCTTTAAGGCTTTCTTCGTCGTAGCCCATAGTTAAAAGCGTGTCCGTCTGGGGATCCCAAACTTCGCCGTCAAGACCGTTTAAGATGCCAAAGAAATTTGCGCCCTTATTTATGAGCACGCCTTCAAGACCAAAGCTTTTTTGCCCCAGCAAAAGTTCCCGCGCGTATGACGGGCTGACGGTGTTTACTTTATCGGCAAAAACTATGCCCGTCTTAAGATAGCTTACGCCGCCCCAGTACTCAAATTTATCGGGCGTAAAATCCGCATCAAAGAACCCTGCTTTAATAAAACTTTCGCGCGGGAAATATCCCTGATAGGCGATGTTATGGACGGTAAACATACTGCGCGTTTTGGTAAAGAAAGCATCGGCGCGATAAACCGTTTTAAGATACGCCGGCAGCAGGCCCGCCTGCCAGTCGTGGGCGTGTATGATATCGGGGCGAAAGCCGATAAATTTGCAGGCCTCCAAAACCGCGCGGGAATAAAAAATAAAGCGCTCGTCATTATCGGGATAATCGCCTTTAGCGGTGTAATAAAGTTCGCTGCGGTCAAAATATTTTTGGGAGTGTATGAAAAACACCAGCACGTTGCCCCATTTAAGATAAGACAGTTTTGCCTTCTCAAGCCGCGCGCCTATGGGTATAAGAAATTCCCCCCTCAAAGAACGCAGCGAAGAGGCGTTGCTTATCCCCCTGTAATGCGGAAGAAATAATAAAACTTTTGTGCCGCCTACGCGCGAAAATTCCTGCGCAAGCGCGCCCGCAACATCAGCCAGCCCGCCTGTTTTACAGAATGGGAAAGCTTCGCTTGCGGCAATAACTATGTTCATAGGAACTCCTGAAATAAAAATCTAAATCTGCCCCGAGGGTTTTTAGCTTTTGGCTTCCTGCTTTTCGTCTTGATTTTCGTCTTGATTTTCGTTCTGCGGTTCGTTTTGCTTTTCGTTTTGCGGTTCGTTTTGCGCCTGCGCGTCTTCGCGCGGCTGCCCGTCTTCGTCGGAAATAGGTAAAATGGCGTCGTCTGCGGAAGGCAGAACTTCGCTGAAGGGCAAATCGCTTTGCACTTCGCGCGGGCCTTTTGCAATGTAAGTTTGCATTTCGGGCAGCTCGCTTACTTTGTTTAAGCCAAACAGGCGCAAAAATTCCTCCGTAGTGGCAAATACCATAGGACGGCCGGGCGTATCTTTTTTGCCAGCAATACGCACAAGGCCGCGTTCCAAAAGTTTCTCAAGCGGGGCGGTGATGTCAACGCCTCTTATAACCTCCACCTCCGCTTTGGTAACGGGCTGCTTGTAGGCGATTATGGCCAAAGTTTCCATCGCCGCGGGGGAAAGTTTTACGGCCGTCTTCTCGTTAAAAAGCTTGCGCACCCAGCGGCCGTACTCGGGCTTGGTAGCCATCTGGAAACCGCCGCCAAGTTCTACTATCTGGACGGCGCGGCCGGTCTGAGCGTACTCGCGCTGAAGAGCAGATATAAGCTCCCGCGTAAGTTCCAAATCATTTATTTCCACCGTCTGCGAAATTTTGGCCGAGCTTAAAGGACGGTCGGTAACAAAAAGTAAATTCTCAATTATTTTTTTATAATCTTCCCGCGAGGGCGCATTATCCTGCGGCGCGGCTTCCTGCGCTTCTGTTTGTGCTTCTGTATGTGCCGCGCTGTTTTGCGTCAAATCCGCCGAAGTGTTTTGAGCCTCTTCCTCTGAGATTTCGTTTTTCGTGTTTTTTGTTTTTGTTTCTTGCATTTTATTTCCTTTGCTTAAGCTGCGCTAAAATCGTTATTTTCTGCTTCGCTTATGTCTAAAAGTTTATGATAGTCTACGGCCGATTTCTCGGGATTTATATAAAGCCTGACTTCTTTTTTATGCCCGTCCTGACGGGCAAGTATTTTGCCTACTTTTAATAATTCCAAAATCGCCATAAAACAGGTAATTACGCCGCGTTTTTTTGTCTCTCCCAAAAAAACATCGTCTAAAAGAAGCCACTTTTTGCCGACAAGAAGGTCAAGAACTTTATCAATTTTTTTCTCAAGGGGAAATTCTTCTATCTTAAGAAGGTCAGCGTGGTTTCTTTCGTCCAAAGCGTTAAAGGCGCGGCGCACCGCCGCCAAAAGGTCAAAGAGATTTACGCTTAAAACTTTATCTGAATTGTCAAAAACGGGGGCGTTGCGGTAAAAATTATCTTTATATTTTTCAAAATTATCCGAAAGGAATTTTGAGGCTTCCTTAAACTTCTGATACTCAACTATCCTCTCTATAAGTTCCTTTGCAGGGTCTTTGCCTTCTTCCTCGGAAGAAGTAGGAACCTGCGAGGGCAACAGCTGCCGCGCTTTTATCTGCATAAGCGTGCTTGCCATAACAAGAAACTCGCCTGCTATCTCAAGATTAAGCTGCTTCATAACGTCAATATATTCCAAATACTGGGAGGTAATTTGCGCTATGTTTATATCGTAAATATCAAGATTATCTTTCTTGATAAGGTGCAAAAGCAAATCAAGAGGGCCTTCAAAAACATCCAGATGGACTTTAAGATTTTCTTCCGTCATAAAATATTAACCGCTTTTTTAACTTCGGCTAAGGTTTTGGCCGCGCTCTCCCGCGCTTGCTGCGCGCCGCGCGCAAGAATTTTATCTACCAAAGCAGTTTCTTTGGCGTAATGCTCTCTTCTCAAGTTAAATTCTTTTATCTCAGGCTCCATAAGGGCAAATAAATCCTTTTTGCAGGCCACGCAGCCCAAAGCGCCGTCCCTGCACTCCTGCGCGCGCGCGGCAAAGTTTTTGTTGTAAATCTTGTGGAAAGCAAATACCGTGCAGCCTTCGGGGTTACCTTTATCGTCGGCGCGCTTTTTGTTTGGATCGGTAAACATACTCATAACTTTCTTGCTTACGCTTTGCGGCTCTTCGCCTAAATCAATGGTGTTGCCATAGGATTTTGACATTTTGCGCCCGTCTAAACCCGGGACTTTTGGGATTTGCGTGAACAGGGCCTCAGGCTCAAGCAAAACAGGCCCGTAAAGTTCGTTAAACCTGCGCGCAAGCGCGCGCGTGATTTCAAGATGGGCCGTCTGATCCTGCCCTATGGGCACATAGGCCGCTTTATGTATAAGAATATCGGTAGCCATCAAAACCGGATATCCCAAAAAGCCAAGGGAAGAAAGCTCGGATAGTTCCTGCTCGCTTAACATACCCATTTTGGCCGAAGCCGCCTCGGCCGCAATGCCTTCGGGGCGGCCGGCGTATTTTTTCTGAAAAATCTCGTTAAGCTGTTCTTTGTAAGTAGGGTTTCTAAGCAGCATGCCCAAAGGGGCAGTCATGGCTAAAATAGTATTAAGCTCGCTTACTTCGGGCACGTGAGACTGGACGAAAATAGAACATTTTTCCGCGTCAAGGCCGGCCGCAAGCCAGTCAAGGGCCATAGCGCGCGTGTTTTGGGCAAGTTCCTGCGTTTTGTCGTAGGCTGTGGTAAGCGCGTGCAAATCGGCTATAAAAAAGAAACACTTATGCGTATTTTGCAAAGCTACAAAATTTTTCAGCGCGCCGAAATAATTGCCAAGATGCAGCCTCCCCGTCGGGCGTATGCCGGAGACTACTATATTATTATTTGCGCTTTGGGTATTAGAATTGGCCATTTGATACTCCCAAAAAACTAAAAATTATATTAAGCAGCATATAAAATAAAGGCAAAACTATTTTGCTGAAAATACCTGATACTATCAAAACTATCACTATAAGCATACCGTAACGCTCAAGGCGCATATACTTGTAGGCCGCTTGCTGCGGTAAAATGCCGCTTAAAATTCTGCTTCCGTCTAAAGGCGGGATAGGTATAAGATTAAAAATAGCAAGAAGCAGGTTTATCATTATGGCGTAGACCAGCACCTGCCCGCCTAAACCGTTTGCCAAATGCGCGGCCATCATTATTTTAAGTATAATGACGGCGGCCAAAACTAAAAATAAATTGGAAGCCGGCCCCGCCAAAGCCACCTTTGCCATATCTTTGCGCGGACTTCTCAGACGGTAATAATTAACCGGCACGGGCTTTGCCCAGCCGAACATCGGTATATGCAGGGCGTAGCAGATTAAAGGCACTATTATGGTGCCCGCCAAATCAACGTGTTTAACGGGGTTAAAAGTAAGACGGCCCATAAGATAGGCTGTATCGTCCCCGCAGCGATAAGCGGCGTATCCGTGCGCGTACTCGTGCAATACAATTGAAAAGAACAAAATCGGCAGAGAAACTATAAAATCCATTTGTATTCCTGTTAGGCTAAATATATATATATTATATTTTAGCAAATTGGCAGGCGCAGACAACGGGTAAATTTTGTACACTATATTTATGATAAAATCCAAGGCAGAACAAAGCAAAAAAAGTAATAGTTTTTTGCCCGTTTTTTTGGCGGCGGCCGCTTTATGCTGCGTTTGTTTGGCGGGATGCTCAAATAAAAAAGTAACGGTTACGCTGCCAGACGGCGCAAAAATCAAGGCGGAGCTGGCCCTGACTTCCGAAGAGACCGAGCGCGGCATGATGTTCCGCAAAGAACTTGCGCCAAGCAAAGGCATGCTGTTTGTCTTTGAGCAAGACGAGCCGCGTATGTTCTGGATGAAAAACACTCTTATTGACCTTGATATGATTTTCATAAATTCAGACGGCACGGTAAATAATGTGGCGGCCAACGTGCCGCGTTCTTACGTCTATACGCCTGACAGTCAGGTGGCCTACAGAGGCGGCTTTGGCAAATACGTGCTGGAACTTGCCGCCGGCAGCGCAAAGAAACATAATATTGAGCAAGGTTCTCAAATTAAATTTAAGCTTCCGAAGATAAAATGGGTTGAAGAAGAATAATTAAGATGCCAAAAAAGTTTGCCTTATTTCTATTTTTGCTTTTGCCCGCGCTTGCTTTTGCGCAGGAGCAAAGCCCCTCCCTTGACTTCCAAAAACTTAAAGACGACGCGCGCGAAAACCTTATAAACCTGATAAATATTGACACTTCCCACCCCGATCCTCAGGAAACAAAAGCCGTACGCTATATCTACAATGTCTTAAATAAACACCATATTGACTGGGACGTTTACAGCGCGCAAAAAAACCGCGCGAACCTAATAGCGCGCCTGAAAGCCGCAAAAGACGCGCCGCCGCAAAAACCGCTTTTATTGATATCTCATCTTGACACCGCGCCAGTGCAGGAGGGCTGGACTATACCGCCCGCAAAAGCCGCCGTAAAAGACGAACACGTCTACGGCCTTGGCAGCACCGACGCCAAAAATTACGCCGCCATAAACCTTGCTTTGCTTACCTTCTTAAAAGACAACGGGGTTAAATTAAACCGAGATATAATTTTCCTCTTTACCGCAGATGAAGAACAGGGCAGCGGCAAAGGCTTAAAATTTCTCTACGATAAATATCCCGATAAATTTAAGGCCGCCTACGCCTTAAATGAAGGCGGCGGCATAATAAAATCAAGCGGCCCGCAAAAACCCGCCGTTCTTTTTGTGGAAAACGGAACAAAGATGTATCTTGATATCCTCCTTAGCGCAAAAGGGGAGGCGGGGCATTCCTCTTCCCCGTCGGAAAATAACGCAATATATAAACTTTCTCAAGCGTTAAATACCATAGAAAATTATCCGCTTGAGCCGCAAATTACACCTGAGGCAAAAAGATTTTTTGATAAAATTTCCGTCCTGCAGGATGACGACGCAAAAACCACCATAGCCCTTTTAAGTTCACGCGATAAAACGCAGGCTTTGCAGGCGGCAAAAATTATCGGGGAGGACACTTTCTTCCAAACGCAGATTTATGATGTAATATCGCCCGTGATTTTAACGGCAGGCGCGGGGCAGTCCAACGTAATTTCAAACGAGGCGCAGGCCACTTTGAACTGCCGCCTGCTGCCTTCTACAAATCCCGAGGAATTTTTTAACCGTCTTAGCGCTTTGTTTGAAGACGATGAAAATATTTCCCTCAGCGTGCTTGAAATGCCGGAGATGCCTTTCCCCAAACCGCCTGAGGCCGAGCAGGAAGTCTTCTTCAAAACCATTGAAAACGCCGCCGCTCAAACCCTGCCCGACACCCTTGTTATAGCGGGCCTGAGCCCCGCTTCAAGCGAGAGCGAGTTCCTGCGCAGACACGGCGTAATTACCTATGGCATCGGCCCGCTTATGCAGCGCGCGACAGGCGGCCCTCACCAGCCCGACGAAAATATTGCCCTTGAAGATTTTTATTCCCAGCTGATGCTAACGACAAATATTGTTTTAGACTTTGCCGCCCTCAAATAAAAAACGCGCCTCATAAAGACGGCGCGCTTAACAACGCTAAAAAAATACTAAATAACTTTGGTGGTTTCAAGATAGGCGCGCAGACGTTTATCTATATCCTGCGGGCCCAGACAGGCAAGCTTTTTTATGCTGAAGCTTTCTATAGCAAAAGAAGCCATAACCGTGCCAACCGCCATAGCCTTTTTAATGTGTTTTATATTATCCCAGTCTTTAACGGAAGATAAATAGCCCATAAAACCGCCGCCGAAAGTGTCCCCCGCGCCCGTTGTGTCCAGCGGCTCTTCAATAAGCACCGGCGGCACCTGACACAAAATTTCCCTGCTGACCAAAAGGGCCCCGTTGGGCCCCAGTTTTATGACGGCAAAGCGCGGGCCGTATTTCAAAATTTCTTTGCCCGCTTTTATAAGATTATGTATGCCGGTAAGCTGGCGGGCTTCAGCCTCGTTTACAAATAAAATATCCATTGATTTAAGCAGGGCCATTAAATCTTTTTTGGCGGTTTGTATCCAAAGATTCATCGTATCGCAAGCCGCAAGACGCGGCTTGCCCACCTGCCTCAAAACGGATAATTGCAAAGACGGGGATATATTGCCCAAAAAAAGCGTTTGGATTTCTTTATCTTCTTTTTTTAAGACGGGGTTAAAATCCGCAAAGACATTAAGCTTTGTGCTTAAGGTGGTGGCGTTCTTGAAGTCCTTATCATAACTTGCTTCCCACGTAAAAGTTTTGCCGTCTTTAACTTCAAGCGAAGTCAAGTCAACGCCGTTTTGCTTAAACGGAGAAAAATGTTTTTTTGTAAAATCAGTGCCGACTACAGCCACCACTTTTGGTTTTGAAAAATAACTGGCGGCAATGGTAGCGTATGAGGCCGAGCCTCCTATGGCGTTTTTTACCGAAGAACGATAGGTTTTTATGCTGTCAAAAGCTATAGAGCCCACGATGAGGACTTTGCCCTTCTTTGCCATTTAAGACTCCTAAGCGCGTTTGAAAATTTGCACCTGCTGCGTTTCGTTAAAGCGTTTTATAAAGTCGTTCATAAGAGCCTGCGCTTTAAGCTTTACTGCGGCAAGAGCAAATGCTGTTTTGGCTGTTTTTTCATCTGCGCCGGAAGATTTTATGGCCTTATCGGTAAGCTCGGAGCGTTTTGCGTAAAGCATATTCTCTTCCTGAGGCGTAATCTTTGCGGACAAGATTAAAAGATTTTGAAATTTATCGGCAAGTTTTTGCTTCTTCAACGCCGTCTCATATTCGTTAGGCGTCATATTAAAACGGTTTTGCACTATCCACACATAATCGCGTTTATTAAATCCGCCGCCGTTTGTAAAAGCAGGCGTGTTTTGTATGGAGTAGGCAACCTCTATATCCGATACGCCAAGCCCCAGACCAAGCGCGCTTTGCGTAAGGCTGGCTTCGTTTATCATCTGCTGCAAAACTTCCTGCTGGATTTGTTTTGAAACTTCGTCGTTATAATCTTCGCTTTTTCTGGCTTCGGTTTCAACAAGCTGAAGGGCCGTATTGTAATCTTTGTACTTTATCTTTACGCCGCCCACGCTCGCTATTGCGGCGTTGGGGCCGTATTCTTCCATAAAAACGCCCGCGCCGATAAAACCTAAGCTGGCAAGAAAAAAGACTACCGTTAAAATAAGGAAAACTTTTTTGTACTTAATCATAAAAGAAACCATAATTATTTTTCTCCTTTTTTAGAGGATTTTTCCTCTTTAGTTTTTTCCTCGGCGGGACGGGGCTCGTCAAGGGCCTCTTCTTTATCGGATAAATCTTCTTCCTCTTCGCCGACGACATGTATGGTCGCGCTCACTTTTGCGCCGCCTTCAACAAGTATGCTCTTTGAGCGGATATTGCCCGTTATTCTGGCGGAGGAAAGTATCTCCACATTATCCGCGCAGATATCGCCCAGCATCGTGCCTATTACCACAACGCCCTGCGCCGAAATATCGCCCTTAACATGCCCGCTTTTGCTGACGGTTACAAATTTGGCATTATCTACATTACCCTCCAATTTGCCGTCAATGCGCAGAGAACCCTGCAGGTCAAGCGTGCCCTGAAACTGGCATTCTTCGCTTATTACCGAAATGTATTCGCCGTTTTTGGCGTCTTTGCCTAAAAAGCCCATAAAACCTCCGCCCGTCTTAATAAATTTTCTTAAAATTACGCTTAACTTCCAGCTTTACGCCTCTACGGTTTCAAATCTTTTTCTTTAAGATAACCGCGCGGATTAACGGGGGTACCGTCTTTCCAAACCTCGTAATGCAAATGTACGCCGGTGGAGCGGCCTGTTGTCCCCATATTGGCTATTATCTGCCCGCGCTTTACTTTATCGCCGCGCTTAACGCGTATATCGGCCAGATGGCCGTAAAGCGTGGAATAGCCAAAACCGTGATCTATCAAAACGGCCTGCCCGTAGGTGGACGCCCAACCCGTCTGACGCACGACACCATCGGCCGTAGCCATTATCTTGGAATTTGGCTTACCCGCAAAATCAAGCCCGTAATGATAGGAAGCGATATGCGTCCCAAACGGGGAAAGGCGGTAGCCAAACCCAGATGTTATTCTAGCATTTTGCGTGGGAGGAATTGAAGGCGTCGCATCGGAAACATTTTTCTGATTGGCGTAAAACCAGGCGATTTCCTGAAAGCTGGCAAGAGTTTTTTGGGCGTTTTCGGTATTCTCGCTTAAGAAAGAATTTAATTCCGCCTCGTCAATATCCTGCGCTTTGCGCGAAAACATTTCCTTAAAGTTAACAACGCGCTCTTCCCTGCCCTGCGCAAGGCCGGAAGGTAAATTGATATAATTGCCGTCAGACATACCGAGCATGCTGCGCATCTCGCGGTCAGTTTTGCGCGCAAGTTTTATGTATTTGCGGTTGCGCGAAAGCTCTTCTGCAATCATGCCGAGCTTGGCTTTCATAACCTTGTTTTCGGCTTTGCTGATGCTGTAATCCACCCTCTCAAAAACCAGACATACCGCCCAAACCGTAACCGCAATCCATATTAAAAACAGAATAAGCGCAAAAAAAGGACGAAAAGAAAACCTTACCGCGCTAAAAGAGCGCGGCATAAAAACAATTTCCATATGCTCAAAAAGGAAACGCCTTAAAGAAAATCTTCTATTTTTCACTGGTACCCGCCTGATATATCTATTTTATCAATTTTTGGCCAAAGTGTTGTATAACATTTCAAATAAATTTATAATCTAATATATGAGAAAACTTCTGCTTTGCTTATGCGTATCAGCTCTTTGTTTCTGCGCCTGCCAGCCGCAGACGCCCCCGCCGCAGGAGAAAACCCCTAAAGAAGAAAGCTCTTCCCCCGCGTATAAGGCTTCAGTTCCCCTCCAAACATACGATACTTTTGACCTTGACGCCCTGCGCGCGCAAAAGCCGGTGGTAGTTTCCTTTATGGCCACTTACTGCGGATATTGCAAAAGATTAGCGCCCTATATTGAAGCCCTAGCAAGCAAATACGAGGACGGGCGCGCACAGGTAATTATAGTCCTATCCGAAGACAGCCCCGCCAAAGCCCGCGACTTTGCAAGAGCGGCCAATATACAACACGCAAAATTGATTTACGACGGCAGAGCCTTGGCCATGGCGATGGGCGTGCGCGGATTTCCCCACACAATCTTATTTGACAATACCGACGGCCAGATATACCGCTGGAGCGGATACAGCCCAAACCATACGGCGCAGATAGGCAAGCAGATAGACTATATCCTGCGCAAATCCTCTTTTTAGTTTGTACGTAAATAAAAACGCGGTAAATAAAAATCCCCCGAACTTTATGCTCGGGGGATTTTTGGAAAGGAGGGGAAAATCTATTGCCCTTCTTTTTCTTTTTTGAGGGTTTCTCTCAAAAACTCCTCCACTATCGGTCTTGCGCCAAGCCCCAAAGCAATTGCGCACGCCAAACCGAAAGAAGCAAGGACGATTACTATAAGCTCGTTTATCAACGCAAGCTCTATATTGATTTGCTGCAAGGCAAGCAAGATGGAAAATACCACCACCGATATGTTTATTACTTTTGAGAATAAAACCCCGCCGCGTATATTATTTGCTTTTGCCGAGTTTTTGACAACCTGCTCAACAAACCTGCCAAATAATAAACCGGTAAACAATATGATTATGGCCACAAAAAGCTTAGGGATAAATCCCAAAAGCTTTGCGAGCATAAGATGTATTGTGTTTAACTGCAAAGCGTCGGCGGCTATCATAATGAAAGTAATCATTACCGCCCACGAAAGAACAAAAGCAATAACATAAGTGGGCGATTTGCCAAAGCCGACTCTTGTTAAAATCTCATTTACCCCTATTTTTGAAGTCCACGTATCAAGCTTGATGGTATTTAAGAGCTTCTTGACTATGGTGCTTGTCCAGCGGGATAGAAACAAACCGACAAAAAGCATTACCAAAGCTATTATTATGCCCGGTATAAGCTCCACCGATTTGTTGAAGAGCAACACAAACGGCTCAATTGTTTTATTGGCCAAGGTTTCTATTTCTGCGCTCATATATTCTCCTATTTATACTCAAGTTTTATAAGTTTGTATTTCCGTTTTGCGCGCGGCAATACAACTTCAAATATGTCATCTTCTTTCTTGCCCAGCATCGCCAAAGCTATAGGCGATTTTACCGATAAAAGGCCCTTATCGGGATTGCTTTCCATAGAGCCCACTAAAGTATAAACCGTCTTTTCACCGTCGGAAATATCTTCAATGGTAACGGTGGCGCCTATTCTGGCTTCAGTCCTGTTTACGTCTAAATTATCGGTAATCTGGATATTGCGAAGCCTTATTTCCAGCTCGTTTATTTTGGAAAGAGTTTCGGCCTGCTTTTCTTTGGCGGCGATATACTCCGCATTCTCTTTGAGGTCGCCCTGACGAGCAGCCTCGCCTATCTCTTCTGAAAGATGCGCTTTGGTTTTTTTAAGCTCCTCAAGTTCCTGCAGGAGCTTTTCATAATTCTTACGACTTACATAGAAAATTTCACTCACAAAAATGCCTCCGACTGTTAGGGCAGTCTTAGATTATTATAGACTTTATTTACCTCTTTATCAAGCACCCTCTTATATCAACGGCGGTTTGGTGTTAGAGGCTGTTTGTTTCGGGCGCACAATTTTCCATATTTTTGGTTGTGCGCT
>CAZNCX010000021.1:0-19344 GCA_964571655.1 uncultured Elusimicrobium sp.
CGTGCGCCCAAGCGCACAGCCAAAAGAATGGAAAATTGTGCGCCCGATATCTCTGCCGTTAACACTATATGTTAATCTTGCGCATCAGGTAAAATTTTCATAAACTCTAACTATATAAATATCAGGGGAAAGTTATGAAAAAGGGTTTTACTTTAATTGAACTGTTAATAGTAGTTCTTATAATAGGCATACTCGCCGCTATTGCCCTGCCGCAATATCAACTTGCGCGCGATAAGGCTAAATTCTCAACTATGATGGATTTAACCAATAGCATTGCTTCGGCGGAAAAACGATACTATCTTACAACTTCCGCTTTTACCACAGATCCTAAAATGCTTGATATAGACTTCGGTAACGCCTCGTTAGGTGTTTATACTATTTCCTATAGTTGGGGGTATTGCTATTTGCATGAGCTTAATTTCGGAGGTTGTTTATTAAGTACCGGCGGGCTTACTTCCACCTTATACCTTTTCACTAATAACTGGAAGGACAGAAAATGTTATGCTACCACCTCAAACAACAGATCTATAAGGCTTTGCAAAGCCATGACGGGCAAAGAAACGCCTTCTTCTATAGGTTCACAGTATACTGTATATAGTTTTTAAGACGGTTTTAGCAAAGAAAAACTATTCTTCGGTTTTTTGTCCGCCTTTGCCGTCATAGTCAAAACCCGCTTTGGCAATTGCGCCGTTATCTGCAATTTCGGTTTGATAGGTTATTTGTATCTCGTTTATCACGGGCAGTATTGCGCCTTTATCGCCGTCAATATGTCCGCGCGCGGTTTGCAGCGCTTTTGAGGCCTCTTCAAGCCTGTTTGAAGCTATGGAAAACTGATTTAGGAAATTGGTAAATTTAACGTTTAATTTCTTTATTAAGTCAACGACCTGCTGCATATCCTCGCGCTGTTTTTCAATATTCCAAATCCTCTTTACGATTTCAATGGTATTAACAAGTGTCGGCGCAGAGACCAAAAGGACGCCCTTCTTCCACGCTTCGCTTATAAGCTCAACATCGGCGTTAAGCGCGCTGTCTAAAGCGGCAGGCGGGTTTACGAACATCAAAACAAAGTCCGTATCCAAGACGGCCGATTTGGGGTTTTGCGCGTCCTGATAATATTTCTTTGAGCTTAAGTCTTTTATGGTGTCCCTTATATCCTTTATATGCGCGGTGAGGTAGTTTTGTTTTTCCTCCTCGTCTTTTGCGGCGGCGTAATTCATATAATTGGTAAATGTGGTTTTGGAGTCTATTACAAGCCATTTATTTTGCGGAAGTTTCAGCAAAACGTCAAGGCGGTGGCGGCCTTCGGGATACTGCTCAAGATAGTCAATTTCTTTTTGCAGGCCCGCGCGCTCAAGCAGGTTTGCCAAAGTTACCTCGCCCCACATGCATTTAGTGGCAGGATCGCCTTTTAGGGCGGCGGTTAAATCGTTTGCGGTTTCTTTAAGAGTGCCGCTGAAACTGATGATATCTTTAATTTCCTGTTTAAGCTTTTCCTGACCGTCGCGATTTGTTTGCTCAAGGTTTTCAAGCTTGGCGCGAAAAGCGGTTATATCCTGGCGCAGCGGCGAAAACTCCGTTTTAGCCTGCTCTCCCAAAGATTTTATTTTGTTTTCCAGAATTTCCTGCGCCAGATTTTTAATGGCGTTTTTTTGATGCTCTTCAAAATCTTTTTGCAGCTTTTCTATCGTTTCTACCTGCGCATTAAGCGCGGCCTGGGCGGAGGTAAGATCGTTTATTTTGAGTTCTTTTTCCTCCAGCGTTTTTTGTTTTTTTGCAAGTTCGTCCTTAAAATAGCCGACGTCTGCGGGAGAAGAGTTTTTTGTAAAAATCTTAAATAAAACAACCCCGCCTATAACGCCTGTTATAAGGCCTATAAAAAAAGATAAAGTGTCAAAATTTGTCATAAAAATTCCCTCTTAATTATTTTTTGCACGCCGTTTTTATTTTCCACAATCGGTTTTGCGCTAAATAAAATTACGCCGTCAATATTTTTGGTTTTCTTAATTTGTTCTAACTGTGTCTGCAGTTCTTTTTTATTCCACGGATTGCCGTGCTTATAAGCCGCAAGGCCTATATAGAGCTTAACATTTTTATTGCGCGTAATTTCTTTTGACCACCAGTCAAGCAATACCTTAAAAGAGGCGGTTTTGTGCGCGTTTTCCCAGTAAAGCTGCGGGACGACGTAATCTATCCACCCGCGTTCTATCCAAAGCCTTGTATCGGCGTAAAGGCCGCTGTCGTAGGAAGAAAACGCTTTGGTGGCAGAACCGCTTTTATCCTTATCTTTATTGCGCCATATCCCAAAGGGGCTTATGCCAAAGGGCATCTTAGGGTTTATTTTTTTAATCTCGCGCGACAAGCCTTCTACAAAAGTGTTTACGTTGCCGCGCCGCCAGTCTTCCAAAGAAAGTTTGCCGCCCGCGCTTAAATAAGCTTTATAGTCTTTTGCGTCTGGGAAAGGGACGGTTTTATTTTTCTTTGTCACGGGATAAGGGTAAAAGTAATCGTCCAGATGGACGGCGTCAACGGGATATTTTTTTACTACCTCGGTTATTACGGCTATGGAATGTTCGCGCGCTTGCTTGTTTGCCGGATTATAATAAAGTTCGTTGTCGTATTTGACGGTCCATTGTCTGTTTTGAAGCGCGGGGTGCTTTGGGTACATTTTTATTTTGGGGTTTTGCGCCACGCGAAACGGATTGAACCACGCGTGAAACTGCATGCCGCGCTTATGCGTTTGCTCTATCATAAAAGCAAGCGCGTCGTAAGAGGGGCATTTGCCCTGCCTTCCGCTTAAGTAAAAAGAGCAGGGCTCAAGCGAAGAGGGCCAAAAAGCGTCTGCTGTCGGCCGCACCTGAACAACAACCGTATTAAAGCCGAGGTCTTTGACTTCGTCTAAGATTTTTATAAACTCTTCTTTCTGCTTTTTCTCGCTTAAGGCGGGTTTTGAGGGGTAGTCAATATTGCTGACGCTTGCTATCCAAACGCCGCGCAGCCCCTCTTTGAACGCGGCAGGCTGCGCCTGCGCCGCTTGCGCGGGCTGCCTTTGAACTTCCTGCCCCGCGCCGCGCCGCGTATGCCGCGCGTTACACGCGCAGCATACGCAGACAGCTAAAAACAGCGGGATATAAAGTGCGGTTTTTCTCATCTTTATAACTTACAACTTTGTGGGCATAACGCCTTTTGGCGGTATCTGCCCAAGGATTATCTGGCCTGCGCTCTGCATGGCAAAAGCCGTTGGGCCAAAGACGGCCAAAACCGTTTTAGCCTGCGGATAATCTTTGATGTCGTAAGGGCTTAAGACGGAAATTAAAACGGCTTTGGGGTTTTGCTCCAGCACGGAGTCAATAATTTTCTTTTGCATTTCTTCGGGCGCGCTGTATTTTTGCGTGCTGCCGATAATTACAAGGTCCCGTCCGTTTGCGCACTCAAGGGCGGCCTGAAGGGTTTCCTCAGTCGGGATTTGCTCGGAGCGCACGCTTTTTACTGTCCACCCTATTTTTTTGAAAGGCGTTTCAATCTCGTTTATCTGATTTGCCAAAATAGGCTCCGAGAAGAAAATCGTGCAAAGGCTGCCTTTGTTTTTAACGGGCACAGTTTTATTTTCGTTTTTTACCAAAACGACGCCTTCTTTTGCTATTTTGCGCGCATATTTATTAAAACTTTTTGGACTTTTGGCCAGACGCGTTGACTTATAAAGCCCCGTCTTATTTTTTAAGTCAATTACTCTTTGCGCGCTTGCCCTTAGGTTCTTTTCGGAGAGAGAGCCGTTTGCTATTTGCTCTTTAACGTAAGTTACGGTGTCATAGGGCAGTTCTTTGCCGATTAAAGGCATATCTGCGCCCGCGGTGTAAGCTTCTGTTACGGCCTGCGGTATGCCGTGTTCCATTTTTGCGCCCTCCATATCAAGGCTGTCGGTGGCTATGACGCCTTTGAACTTAAGTTTGCCGCGCAGCAAGTCGGTTAAAATTTTATGGGAGAATGTGGAAGAATATTTATCGTCCAACGCGGGATAGACCACGTGGGAGGACATTATGCCCCAAACCCCGTTGTCAACGGCAGTCTTAAAAGCGGCTATATGCTGGCGCCAAAGCTCATTGTAGGGCATATCCATAACGGGTTTATCAAGGTGAGAATCAGTTACGGTGTCCCCGTGCCCTGGGAAGTGTTTTGCAAAAGCGGCCACGCCCTCTTTCTGCAAACCTTTTAGGGCCTGAGCGCCGTTTTTGCCTACTGTTTTAGCGTCCGAGCCAAAAGAGCGCGTGCCTATGATTGGGTTTTTGGGGTTAGTGTTAACGTCAAAATCGGGCGCAAAACTTACCTGCCCGCCCATGGCTTTTATTTCTTTGCCGCTCTGGCGGAACATATTATATATATCCTCTTTATTACCGCTTGCACTCATAAGCATGTTTGAAGGCAGCTGCTTTAACCCCAAAAACATAGGAGATACCACCGCGCCGCCTTCGTAGTCAAAAGCGATAAGCATAGGTATTTTGTGGGGGGATTGCTTTTCCCACTCTCTTAATTTGGAAATAACGGCAAGAGTTTCGGCGCGTTTAACATCGGCTTCGCCCGCTTGATAGCCGCCGGTTCTTTTAATGAGAACGGCGCCTATAAGACCGTCTTTTACGGCCTGCTCGTATTTATCCTCCTCGCCTACGTCAACGCGGACGACAAGCGTTTGCCCGATAATTTGATCCAGCGTCAAATTATTAAGGTTTAATTTTTTATGCCCCGCGTATAGGTTTGCGCAGGATAAAAACATAACTGCAAGTAAAACCGCATATTTCTTCATACAGCCTCCTTAGGTGTTTTATCATTTACCATTGTACAAAAAAACGGGCCCTTTGATTAAACGGGCCCGTAAAAAAGTTTCTCATATAATTGCGGCGAAAAAAAGGTTAATTGCCGTCTTCTTTTTGGCATTTTTTGCAAATGCCGCGTAAAATAATTTCGCAGCCTTTGACCTCAAAGGGGGAGTTTTTTTTAATTTTTTTTAGTTCGTTAAAAAAATTTTCGGTAAGTAAAATATCGCTCACGGCCGAACACTTTTGACAAATTATATGACAGTGCTTACATGTATTATGATCAAAATGCACTCTGCCGTCAAGCCCGTTTAAGCGCAGTATATCGCTGTTTTCGGCAAGCTGGTTTAAGTTTCTGTAAACGGTGCCGAGGCTTAAAGAAGGATGCTTTTTCTTTAACATATTATAAATATCGTCTGCGGTGGGGTGTATGGGGTTTTGCCTGAGAGTTTCAAAAATAAGCTCTCTTTGTTTTGAGTACCTCATAGAATCTCCTTAAATTACTTATAGACAAGCAAGTAGTAGCAATTACTATTATTATATTATTTTTCCAATTATAAAGCAAGTTTTTTGCATGCTGCGGGGCGCTGAGGCTTTTTTTCGGGCAAAGACGCATGGGCCTTATTGCCCTTGAAAATTCACGAAATATAAGTAATGATATAATAAAGTATTGCTATATGCGGGGTGCGTTTATGAAAAAAGTAAAAGACTCAGGCGCCAAAGCTGCGCACAGCACTTTAGTAGTTTCAATTTTAGTTTTAGCGGCGGCATTTGCGGTATTTTTCCTTTTGCCGGTTATTTTTGAAGAAAGCGGCCCCTTGGACCTACAGGGTTATGACAGCGGCTATACCTCGTCCTCAAAGCAGGACAGCGGTTTTTTGCCGCTGTTCAAAAGCTTAAATCCGTTTACTTATTTTAAGAAAGCCTACGGGGTTTTTTCCGGAAAAAAGGATAATGTCCCTCAAAGGATTTATTACGCCGACGGCACTTTTGACGATATTGATTTTGAAGATATCATCGGTCCTAATGACGCGCAAGCCGCGCAGGCTGCGCAAGAAGCCGCCGCGGCGGAGGAAGAAAACGCCGCCTTTGAAGAACAAACGGCATTGTCTCCCGATGATACCGGATACTATTACAATGGCCAACGCTATAAATACGGCGAGTATCCCGCTAATGTTTCCAGCGAAGAAATAGAAAAAGCCATAAGCAAATGGCACAACAATCAAGCGGCCCGAAGCGGCAGAAGCGCCGTATATATGCAAGACGAAAACGGCGATCTCTTTGTTAAATATTTTAACGAAAAGGAAATAGGCGATTATTTTGCCATGCTTAAAAATCAGCAGAATCCTTCGGTAGAAGGGGTAGGCATTGCGCAGGAAGACGGCTCTATTTATACGGGCCTGCTTGCCGGCAAAGGAGAGAAAGCGCGCAGTTTCGGGCAATTGTCTTCTTTCGGCAAAAGCGGAGACGTTAAGGAAAAGGGCGATACCGGCAAAGACATTGAGAATCAATTCAATTTGCTTATGGGTAAGGCAAAAGAAATTGAAAAAAATCATGAGAGTTCCGTCTTATTCTCCTCCTCCTATAATAACCAAAACATCAACAGTACTCAGAAAGAGGCAAGGGGCCCCGATCTTGAAGAATATCTTAACGATACCAGCGACAATCTCAACGGAATGTTTTTAAGAAGGATTCAAAGTAAAGAAGAAACTATACCCGCAAATCAAATACCCGATGAATACAAGAATGTTCCTGTAAAAGTTGATGAAGAAATATATGCAGCTCTTAAGGGGCTTTTGGGAGAGGGAATTCTTCCTCTGAAAAACAGAATGCATGATACCAAGAAAATCCAGGAAGAAATAGCTTCCGCGAGGGGAAAGATAAGATTTTATTCCCATTATCCCGTATCTAGAGAAATTAAGAACGACCTCCAAAACAGCGTATTTTTTAACAGCTTTACCAACCCTAAATATGAGCATGGCAACAACTTTACAGAAACGTTTTTTAAGAAAAACGCCATGGAAGAAATTTTGATACAGTTAAAGGTAGAGAAAAACAACATAGAGAAAATAAAAGCAGTCTATGACAAAATGGATGAGAAGAGGGGGAAAATAAACAAACTATATCCCAAAGACAGCTCGGTAATTTTTATTTTGGGTAAAGACCCCAAGAATGACAGAAATATTATAGTAGCCAGCAATAAAAGTTTTCTTAACGTGTATGCGGAAGGCAAGACGCCGCAGTGGATAACTGATTATAATGAAGAAGGTAATATTGTATCTATCCCTACAAGGGATCTGGCTAAAAAAATAATGCAAAAAGGCGTAGTCGTAGTAACCGCAAACAGAGAACCCCCGCCTCCTATACCCGGGGTGACGACACTCAACATTAAGCGCGATAATTTATTTACAATTTTCCCCAAAGAGGTTTGGGAAAACGAAAAGAATATCGCAAGAGCTATTTTTAAGGGCAAAAGGGAATCCTCCAGGGCTTTATACAGAAGCATGCAGCAAAGACAGAAGGATAAACAAGACGTTGAAGAAAGCTTAAACAAAATGAGCGCCGCCGTAAACGAGGCTGTAGAGAGTAAGTAACAACCCTTTACAACACGCGCGCTAAATAAATAGAATATATCAATGCGTTGCATTGGCTTTTGGAGGCTGCTTTGAAAAAAACCGTTGTTGCAGTTTTTGTTTTGGGACTGGGTGTTATGACGCTTCTTCCTTTTTTTTACGAGGACGAGGTTTCTGTCGTCCAAAATAGAATCGGCCTTGAAGAAGAGCAAGAAGGCGCGCAGTTTGCCCCTCTTCCTATTTTACCTTCTCCTTACAAAAGAACTTTTGGCAAAAAACCTTTGTTTGCCTCTTTAAGAAAATCGCTCAAAAAAGCGTTTACCGCAGAAGCTTTTAAGCAAACGCAGTATGACGACTACGGAGCCCAAGAGCAAGAAAATTTGCGGCAGGATAATTCCTCCCAGTCTTCAGACGACGGTTTTGATTCCTCCAATTTTTACGAAGACGGATCTTACGGGCAGGGCTCCGCTTACGACCATAGCGCTACCAGACGCCGCCCTAGGGCTTCGTCTGCGCAAGGCGGGGAAGAGGAAGAATATATTCAGCAGGAACCTTCCCAAGGCGTTCCCGTAAAAGGCATTCACAATATTTCAACGGACGAAAGAGCTCAGGAGATTTTTGATTCTTCCAAAATTCACGAAGAAATTATGAACAGGGTGAAAAATTCCTCCAAAGGGCAGGTTTTGGAAGCTTCCTCCTCGGCAATCAGCGCAGATGCGGCGGATAATTCCTATTACGGCCAGACGGAGAATAATACGCCTGTTATAGGCTCTGAGAGCGGCGGTTCTTTTGTTTCCGAAGGGGATGCGGGCTCTTCGTCTTATCGCCATGGGAGTTCGTCTGATTTTTCGGGCTCTTTACTGCCTTCGGACAACAATGACGCGCCCGTCTTAAGTCCGCAGTTTGAAACCGCCGTTGCCCAGACTGAAGAAGCCGCCAGAAATCACAAATCTTATTTCAAAAGCTTAAAAGACGATATGCATAATCAGATGAGGGAAAATTCCCAGCCGCGCTATGATGAAAAAGACGGCAGACCTCCTTTGGAAAAGCCTGAAGGATATGATCCTTCAAAATGGCAGAAAATTCCCGATTTCGGATGCGGCCTTGAAGAGGGGGGGAACTCCGCCTCAGACGATATTGTTGAGGATATAAAGCAGGACTGCAATAACCTTCCCAACGAAAAGAAGATAAAAGTAAAGATAGATACGGAAAAAGAAGTTATTATTAACGCCGGTGCGCTTGAAAACGGAAGATTTTTTGTCGTCGCGGGGGAAAACGCTTTGGGCGCCGTGGCCATAAACGCCGCGGGAGGCGCAGTCAAGAAGATAGACGAGAAAGATAGAATTGATTTATCCGTTGACAACAGCAAAGGCAACGACATAAAACTTCCGCGGCTTAGTAAAGAACAAAGAGAAGATTTGGACGGCAAAGGGCTTCTTGTTATTGCCGGCAAAAAATACAGAGAATGGTCAAGAAATAAAGATTTTTTAGTTGTGACCGGAGACGAGGCGGAAAGTCAATGGAATAGAAATGCGGTTTTTATTGATCCTCAGGATTTAGGCACTTATTCCGGCTTGCAAAAAGCGGGGGAGGAAATTAACGCGGCCGCCAAGCGCTCGGAAGACGCCGACGCTTCCGCTGGAAATGAGGGCAGGCTGGAGAACAGCAAAAAGCCCAACTCCGGCAAAAGAATCAATGCGGCAAAAAACAAAAATCCCAGCCAGAATAAAAAGGCCGATGCGGCAATAAGCAAAAATTCCAACCAAATTGAAAAGGCCGATGCGGCAAAAAACGGAAATATCAACGCGGTTAAAAAGTAAGATAAAAATGAAGTTAAACCTAACACTAGATAACTTAGATAAAATTCTGCGCGCAAACGCCGCGCTTAAAACCCCCCGTCTTTTATATCAGGCTAAAACAAGACTGCTCAAGAATATTTCTCTGCTTGCGCATAACTTTTACGGCGGCAAAACCGCAACGTGTCTTAAAGCGCCGATATTTAACCCCGCGTGGCTTAACATTTATTATACGCCCGGGGTCTCAAGCGTTTCTCTGGCGCTTAAAGCAGATAAAGAACAGGCTTTTGCGCTTTCAAACCGCGCTAACTGTGTCGCCGTGGTAAGCGACGGCACGCGCGTTCTTGGCGATGGGGACTGCGGCCCTCAGGGAGCGCTTGGCGTTATGGAAGGCAAAGCCATGCTTATGAAATACTTTGGCGGCATAGACGCGCACGCCCTTTGCATAGACAGCCGCGGCGCAGACGGCAAACCTTCTGCGCAGAAAATAATAGATTTCGTTAAAATGATAAGCCCTTCTTACGGCGCGATAAATCTTGAAGACATCAGCCAGCCAAACTGTTACTGCGTTTTGGACACGCTTAAAAAAGAGTGCGATATTCCCGTTTGGCACGATGACGCCCAAGGCACGGCCTGCGTGGTTTGCGCGGCGTTCTTAAACGCGCTTAAACTTGCTCGCAAAAAAATAGAAAACGCGAAAATAATTTTATACGGCTCGGGCGCGGCAAACACTTCCATAGCCGCTTTTTTAGCGCAGCTTGGCGCTCGGCCCCAAAATATTATTATGTTTGACTCCAAAAGTGCGCTGCATAAAAACAGAGAGGACCTTAAAAATAATCCCGCCTCTTTTAAGCAGTGGGAACTCTGCAAAATAACAAATCCTTCCTGCCTTAAAACGCAGGAAGAAGCTTTCAAAGGCGCAGACGCCGTTATAGCTCTTTCCGCCAGCGGGCCAAACGTGCTTAAAAAAGAGTGGATAAAACTTATGGCTTCCAAGGCCATAGTATTTGCCTGCGCAAACCCGATACCGGAAATTTATCCGCAGGACGCCCTTGAAGCGGGAGCCTTTATCGTTGCAACGGGCAGGGGGGATTTTGCAAATCAGGTCAATAACAGTCTTTGTTTCCCGGGAATTCTAAAAGGTGCGCTTTTGTGCCGCGCAAAGGCCATAAGCGACGAGATGGCTTTAAGCGCAACGCAGGCTTTGGCGCAGCGCGCAAGGCGTCTTGGCCTTGAGAGGGAGCGCATTTTGCCGCCTATGGACGATGACGAACTTTACGCTCTTGAAGCGGCCGCCGTAGTAAAGACGGCCTGTAAACAAGGCCTTGCGCGCAGAACTTTAAGCGGGAGAGAGGCTTACGAAGAAACTTTACGCGCAGTCAAATCCGCGCGCGGCTTAAACAAGCTTATGCTTGAGAAAGGGTTTTTTAAGCCTTTCCCGAAAAAACTTTTGGACGAAGCCTTGAGAAAAACGCTAAAAGAAATTAAATCCGCCGATTTGTAATTTATAAAATAAAAACCTGCAAAAAAGTTAAGCGAAAAATGAGATTTATAGAAGAAAAACAAATAACGCGCGCCGTAAAAGAAATGTGCATAGAGGCCGCCCACAAACTGCCTTGCGACGTGCTTTGCGCAATTAAAGCGGCGCAGGCAAAAGAAATAGGCCTTGCCAAAAAGATTTTAAGCCTTACGCTTAAAAACGCGCAAATTGCAAAAGAAGAAAATCTGCCGCTCTGCCAAGATACCGGTACGGCCGTATTTTTTATTGATATCGGCCAAGAGGTTTTTGTAAAAGGCAATTTGGAGCGCGCCGTAAACGCGGGAGTAAAACAGGGGTATAAAGAAGGGTATTTAAGAAAGTCCATTGTAAAAGACCCTTTATTTTTGCGCAAAAATACCAAAGATAACACGCCTGCGGTCTGCCATATAAATTTTTGCAAGGGAGATAAAATTAAAATAAATCTTTTGCTTAAAGGCGGCGGCGCTGAAAATATGAGCGCGCTTAAATTTCTTACCCCTTCGGCCGACGCCGAAGAGATTGCCTCTTTTGTTCTTGAAACGGTAAAAAAGGGCGGGGCAAAAGCCTGCCCGCCGCTTGTAATAGGAGTCGGCGTGGGCGGCAATTTTGAAAAGTGTCCGCAGCTTGCAAAAAAAGCTTTGCTGCGCAAAATAGGCTCTAGGCACAAGAACGCAAAATACGCCTCTTTGGAAAAAAGTATTTTGGCTCGCGTAAATAAACTTAACATAGGCCCTCAGGGTTTTGGCGGTAAAACAACGGCCCTTGCCGTTTTTATTGAGGATTATCCCTGCCATATAGCCAGTTTGCCCGTTGCGGTTAATATAGGCTGCCACTCAAACCGCCATATAACAAAAATTTTATGATAAAGCTAAATACGCCTTTAACAAAAAAAGATATCTGTGCCCTTAAAGTCGGGCAGGAAGTTTTGCTCAGCGGGACTTTATTTGCTTTTCGCGATAAGGCGCATAAGACGCTTTGCTCGCTTAAAAAAATGCCGCTTGATTTAAGAGGGCAAATCCTCTATTACATGGGCCCCACACCGACGAGGCCTCGTAAAGTCTGCGGCAGCTGCGGGCCCACTACGAGCGCGCGTATGGATAAATATTGCGGGAATATTATTAAAAAAACGGGTATAATTGGTATTATAGGAAAAGGCCCGCGCTGCCAAGAAGCAAATGAGGATATGCGCGGCAAAGCCGTATATTTTGCGGCTTTTGGCGGGCTTGGCGCTTTAAGCGCAAAATGTGTTACGTCCCTATGCGCGGTCTGTTTTAAGGACTACGGCGCGGAAGCGGTTTTTAAGCTGCAGGTTAAAGATATGCCGCTTATCGTAGCTCAGGATTTTGACGGCAATAATATTTACGGAGATTAGAATATGAAAAAACTTCTGCTTCTGTTTTACGTTTCGGCGTTTGTTTTAGTATGCGGCGGCTGCCAGTCTTTAGATAAAGCCGAGCAGGAAAAGCGCGATCAGGAAGGCACTATTACCGTTGAAGTAGACGAAACTATCCCGGGGGAGCCTATAGAAGGCCTCATAGAGGTAACCAAATATAATCTTGAGCCTCTGCCCGAAGGTCCCGCGCCAAACGCTCCGTATCAGCGTTCCCAAAAATTGGCTTACGAACGAAATTTAAGACACGCCAATTTCGCCCCGTTTTTATATGACGGTAAATTTTATGCCTATTACAGCATAGCAAGAAGGGTAAAAGGCCCCGACGAAGACGGATATTACGTAATGGAATTCAAAAACGGGCCCAAGAAAGGCGAGCAGGTAAAAACTAAAGATGTGATTATTAAAACCCGTCCCGCATACTCGGACGAACTTAAAAAGGGCCTTGTGGTGCTTGTAAATCACTGGGATCCTATTAAGGAAAACGACGAGAATAGAGTTGATATGTGGCGTAAAGGCGTAGTCTATAATACCGATGAACTTGCAAGCAAAGGCAGAGTGATGGTAGAGTTTCCTTACGACAAGAACGATTTTCTTTCCACCAAAGAGGTTTACAAAGCCTCAAACCTGCGCATCATAATGGAGCCTGCTCAAAAAGACATCAGAACATTTTTGGACTAAGGGGCAAAAATGAGAATTAAAAAAACTTTAATAAGCCTTGCGCTGTGCTGTTTTATCGCGCCGCAGGCTTATTGCGCGACAAGCGACAGCTCGCTGATTGACATTCCCACCGCCGAAGTGATGCCTTTGCACAGTCTGGGCGTGCAGGCAAGGGCTTTTAACGAGGGCGGCGTTTTAAGCTATTTTGATTTTTCGGTCTTAAACCGCTTTACCATAGGCGCCTCTTTTACCTTTGAGCATCTTATAGGCACAAACGACCAAAGCATAAAAATGCTTATCCCCGCTTTGCAGCTTAAATTTCGTTTTTACGACGGGGGGGAATATGTGCCCGCCTTAGCCGTAGGCTTTGACAATCAAGGTTACTGGTATGATCACGATAAGGACGAGTACCTTCAGGAAGCGCGCGGCGTTTATCTTGCGGCAAGTAAAGAATTATTTACAAGCGGTCTTTTGTTTAACCCGGGAATCAATGTCTCCGTAGACGGATTTGGCTTTAATAAATTTGCCGGCTTTATGGGCGTTTCATATACGATACAGGACACCGCGGGCCTGATGTTTGAGTGGGACTCCATACGCGGCTTTGACCATTCCCGCCTGAACACCGGCGTGCGCGTTTACATAACCGATTTTTTTGCTATGGATTTTGCTTTGAGGGACTTTAATCATAAGACCGAGCGCATTGCGCAAGTAAAGTACATATGCAATTTATAGGAGAGCGATAATATGGACAAGAAAAAAATAGGCATACTTACAGGCGGGGGCGACTGCCCGGGCCTTAACCCTGCGATAAGAGGCGTCGTCTACGCCGCAGAAAAGCTGGGATATCAATGCATAGGTTTTTTGGAAGGCTGGAAAGGCATTATTGAAAATAATACCACCCCCCTAAACACCGATATAGTAAAAGACATTGTAGGTCAGGGCGGAACTTATTTAGGCTCTTCGCGCACCAATCCTTATAAAAGAGAAGGCGGCGTTGAAGCTGTGCTTAAAACATTCAAAGATAACGATTTATACGCCCTTGTAGCTTTGGGCGGGGAAGATACTTTGGGAGTTGCTTCCAAGCTTTACGAAGATTTCAAATTAAACGTAGTCGGCGTTCCAAAGACTATGGATAATGACTTGAGCAAGACCGATTATACCTTTGGCTTTGACAGCGCGGCCACCCTTTCCATGGAAGCCCTTGAGCGTTTGAGAGATACCGCCAAAAGCCACAGGCGCGCTATTGTTCTTGAAGTTATGGGCCGCCATGCGGGCTGGGTTTCCCTGTATACTTCCATTGCCGCGGCCGCAGATTACTTTTGCATACCCGAGAAAAAGGTTGACATTGACGATATGGTAGCCAAGGTAAAAGAGGCCTATGCAAAACGCAAATACGCTTTAGTGGTAACAAGCGAAGCCGTTGATCTGCCTACCACCGCACAGGGCGAAGTGCAGGCCAAAGACGATTTTGGGCATATCCTTCTTAAAGACAGAGACTGCGGCGCAAAACTTGCCGAGATTATTGAACAAAAAACCGGTATTGAAACAAGACACGCCGTTATAGGCCATATGCAGCGCGGCGGAGCGCCGACTTTGTTTGACAGGATTTTAGGCACGCGCGTAGGTGTGGGCGCGGCGCAATTTGTCCACGAGGGCAAGTTTGGCGTTATGGCCGCCGTCTGCGGCAACGAGATTAAGCCCGTTGCCCTTAAAGAAGCCACCGGCACGCTTAAAGTTGTAAACGAATATTGGTATAATTTAGGCGAGATTCTTATTTGAAGTTAAAAAACGTTCCCGCCGCCGCAGGGGCGGCGGGAACGCAGATATTATGGAACAAAAAAAATATCAGAGAAAAACTATTTTTATAAAACCGACGATGCAATTTAAGTTTATTGCGTTTATCATGCTTGCGGTTTTGTTCGGCATGGCTTTGATTTCTTACGAATTTATAAGCCTGCTGGGAGATATTTTTGCAAAACATCCTGCCCTGCTGGAGGTTTTTTATCAGGAAGGCTCGGCCCTTTTTACCGATTTTATTATTAAGATAAGCATATGTTTTGTTTTACTTGCTTTGCTTGCCGCCGTAATTTCCCACAAAATAGCGGGGCCCGTCTATCGGGCCGAAGTTTGCTGCCGCCGCGTTGCAAAGGGGGATTTGAGCGTGCGTATGTACCTGCGCGATAAGGACGCTTTTAAGAATCTTGAGAAGGAATTTAACTTAATGATGGACTCTTTAGAAAAGAAATACGGCCGCACGCCCGCGCCGCAAAACAAAGAAGTCTTACCGACTGGAAATCAAAATAACGCCGAGATACAAGAGGGGGACAAATGAAAAAGTTTTTTATATTTTTTGGCTTCGCCTGTTTTATTTTTTGCGCGGTTTTTGCCGCCGCCCAGCAATATAGAATTAAATATTCTTACGACGATAAAGATCCCCTTTCCCTTGAAAACGCCATAAGGCTTGCTTTGGAAAACGACTATAATCTGCTTTTAACCGAGCAGGATGTCGCCATTTCCGAACAACGCTTAAAAGAATCAAAACTTTTATATCTCCCGCAGGTAAGCCTAAACGCCGGCGCAACGGCGTATAATCTTGATTATCCTACTGTCCTGCCCGAAAATATGGGCCTTCGCTTCATATCGCCGGAGGTAAATCACGATAAAGACGATTTATTTATGGGCGTGGGCGTTTTGGCCACGCAGTATCTCTACACCGGCGGCAGGACTTCAAGCACGGTCAGCCTTGCGCAGGCGGCCCTCAAAGAAAGCATGAGCCGCTACGAGGCGGTAAAATACTCCATAATTTATCAGGTCAAGCAGGGCTTTTTTGAATATCTTTTTTTGCAGCGCAAGCAGGCTTTAAGCAAAGAAGTGCTTGAGAAAGCAAAGAAATTATCTTCCTCCAAACAGGCAAAAAGCTGGGAAAAGATTTTAATGCGCTCTGAGCTTTCGTCCATAGAAAGCGAAAATAATCGGGTAGAGCAAGACCTTAAATCCGCCCACTTAAAACTTCTTAACACCTTAAACAAAGAGCTTAACAGCAAAATTACCATAGCCGGCGATTTTGACTATAAACCCGTTGAGGTTGACTTAAGAAAAGTAACGCTGTGGGCTATGGAATTTCGTCCGGAACTTAAAAGCGCTTTGTATAAGCTGGAAATGGATAATATAGCCGTAAAGCTTTCTCTTGCAAAAAGATATCCCGACGTTATTTTAGGTGCGGGCTACGACCGCCTTGGCACTAACGATTTACGAGACGAAAATATGCAGCTTACTTTAGCCTTAAAGCTGCCTCTGGGTTACGATTACGCCACCCAGCTTAAACAAAAGAGGGCCGAGCAGCGCCAAACCGTCCTAAAACGCAACGCCATAGAAGATTCCATACGCGTGCAGGTAACTTCGGCCTACGATAATCTGATGTTCTGGCAGAAAGAAACGCCTTCCCGTCTTGAAAATTGGGATCAGCTTAACAGGGAAATGGCGGGCCTTGATCTTTCCCGCCTTACGCGTGAAGAGGGCCTTAAAGTTTTGCAATCTTATTACAAAGCGGGGGTAGGATATTTAGACGGCGTTAAACAGCATATGCTCGCCATAGCGGAACTTGAACTTGCCGTAGGCCAGGATTTGCGCTGAAATATCCTTAAGACTTGATGAATATAAAAACATTCCTGAAAAAAGCGTTTGTCTGCGCGGGTTTTTTTATTTTCGCGCAGGCTCTTTTTGCTCAGGCCGCCGTCGGCTCACGCGGGCTTAACGCCAAGCAGGAAGATGATATTTTGCGCCAGTATCTTTGGAATAAGTTTATAAATCTCCCTAAAGAAAAACGCCCCAAAATCGGCCTCACTTTATCTGCCGGCGGCATACGCGGGCTTTCACATATCGGCACTATGGAAGTTTTGCGCGCAAGCGGCCTGCCCGTTGATTATATGTCGGGCACTTCTATGGGCTGCATAGTTGGGGCGCTTTATACCTCGGGCGTATCCTCTCAGAGAATGTGGGAGCTTGCCAAAGATCCCAAGTTTTCTTATGTCTCAAAAGACTTAACGGTCATAGGTTTTCTTAAATATCTTTTAGGCAATAAATTATTTTCGGCCGACAGATTTGAACAGTTTATTTCAGAAGAAATAGGCGGCGTCAATTACGAGGATCTGCCAATACCTTTCGGCTGCGTGGCGGCCGATATTAAAACGGGGGAGAAAATTGTTTTTGACAGCGGCCCCGTCGCTCTGGGAGTGCACGCAAGCATGAACCTGCCCGGCATATTTGCGCCCGTTGAGTACCGCCAAAGATTTCTTGTTGACGGCGGTGTTGTGGATTATATCCCCGTAGATTTGGTTAAAGAAGACGGCGCGGAGTGGGTTTTAGCTGTATTTGCCCTTCCCGATTATTCAAAAACAACGCCGAGCACTATTTTGGGTTATCTTGTAAGAACGGGCGACTTGCGCGGAGCAGTTTTAATGGAAAATTCCGAGAAGATGGCAAATTATGTTATAGTCTCGCGCGTGGGAGATATTAATTTTATTGATCCTTCCCAGTCTTTGCGCGCGGCCGAAATAGGCGCCAAAGAAACTTACGCCGCCTTAGACGATATGAAGGAAAATTTACTGTTGTTCAGCACAAAATATGTTTATAAATAAAAAAATATTTTCTTTGTTTTTAGCTTCTGCCGCGCTTTTTATTTTTACGACGCGGGCCTCGGCCCTTTTCGGCCTTAGAGCGCGCGCCGCGCAAAAGCAGATGATAGCCGACGCTGAGGCGAGTTTTAAGCAGGGAAATTATCAAAAGAGCGAGGATATCCTTAAAGAATTTCTTTTAAGAAACGCGCCAAAACGTCGTATCAAAAAGGCTTATTTGCTTTTGGGGCAGGTTTATCACGCTACAAAAGAATATAATAAGGAATTGCTGACTTACCGTGAAGCAGTGGAGTTTTTTCCTAAAGACGTATCCCTTAATTTAGCCATGGCAGACATCTATTATTTAAGCGGGCTTTATGACCGCGCCTCAGAAGTTTATCAGACAGTCCTTAAACTTGACGCGGAAAATATGCAGGCCAAATTGGGCCTTGCGCGCGTTTATATGCAGCAGGGTTTTTTTGAGCGCGCTTCCCAGTATTTTAGGGAATATACCGAGGCCGAAAAAGATGTTCCCTATCAGGTCTATTACGATTATGCCCTTTCTCAGCTTAAGGCAAATAAATTAAACGAGGCTTTGGGGCTTGCCTATCACGCTTATGAAATCAACGAAAACCCGCAGGCTATGTTTTTAATAGCCCAGATTTATCATGCCGAGCAGGATGAAGACGAAGCCCTGCGCGCCATAACCCATGCCTGCGAGGCCCGCCCCGATAACGACGAGTATTTGCTCACCCGCGCCCTGTGGCTAGCCGGACGAGAGGAAAGCGCAAAAGAAGGTTTTGCCGTTGCCGAGAAATATCTTGCCGCCCGCCCGCAGGATAAGCTGGCCCTGTTTATTTGCTATACGGCCTGCCGCACGACGGGCAAAGAGAAAGAGGGAAGGGAGTCTTTGAGGAAGATTGTTATGCAGGACGGTAATGGGTTTATAGACAAGTTAGCGGCCAAGCTTCTCAAATAACCATAACGGCAAACGGCGGTTTGGATTTAACGGCAGATAGTATCAGGTGAACAATTTTCTGCTTTTGGGCTATTTTTGATTTTTAGCCTCCTAGAGAGCGTAGAGCACTAATAATGCAGTCCGCGTTTATCCAAAAATGTCTTGTATGCAACGAAAACTTGCGAAGTGATAGTAATGTCCTACCACTAGCAAGTTTGAGGCCGCAGACAACCATTTTTGGATAAACCCTAAAGGGCTGCGCTTCCTTTTTGTAAATTCTTTTTATTTTTCCTAGAGGATAGCATTTACTATCCCCGTACAAAAAAATAAAAAGAATTTACTAAAAAGTTCTTTGGCAGCGCGGACGCAAGATTAGTGCTCTACGCTCTCCGGTAGCGAGAGTCGCTACGCTCCCATTCTTCTTCCTACGTGTCGTCGGCAAAAAATCAAAAATACATCCAAAATCAAAAAATCACACAAGATATTACAAATGAGCGTTTGACGGACGGCACGCGCGTCTTCGCCGCGCATTCTTGTCGTTATCAATTAAGGCCGTCTTTGCGCGAGGTGAAGCCACGTCGTAGCTTTAGCGAAGACGGACGAACACTCGGAAGCAATCTTCAATTATTCTGTTGTAGTTTCTTTTTTTAATTGGAAAAGTGAAGCTTGACATTTGCCTAAGTTAGCTTATGTGCGTTTGGCGTGCAGTTGGCACGCGAACCAAAAGAAAACGAAGCTTGGACGTTGCGAAACTTAGCCTATTTGCCAAGGGTGCGCGCAAGCGCAAGCCAAAAGAATGGAAAAATTGTGCGTACGATATATTTGTCGTTAACACAAAATACTGTTATATCGTGCGCAAAAAAGCTTGCTGTTGACATAGCTGTTCGTTAAACGCTCATTTGTGCCAAGCTGTCGCGATTTTCCAGATTTGGAGGAAATTTTTGCCTGACGTAAAGACCGCGTGGGTACTTGAAGCTTGTTTATTCCTATGCCACGCGGACTGGTCGCGCCGCGTATCGCGAAGTTTGAG
>CAZNCX010000022.1:0-19205 GCA_964571655.1 uncultured Elusimicrobium sp.
CCGGGAGGTCCTGGATGACCTTGGGGTCGGTCTTGAGGCGGCGCAGGATAAAGGGCCGCACCAGCCGCCGGAGCCGCGCCGACGCCTCGTCGTCCTGAAAGCGCTCGATGGGCACGGCAAAGGCACGTCGAAAGCGCTCCAGCGACCCCAGGAAGCCGGGATTGAGGAACGACATGATCGACCAGAGTTCGGACAGGCGGTTCTCTACCGGCGTGCCCGTCAGCGCCAGGCGATGGTCGCCCTCCAGGTGCCGGATGGCGCGCGCCTGCTTGGTAACGGGATTCTTGACGTTCTGCGCCTCGTCCAGGATGATGCCGCTCCAGCGCAGCAGCTTGTCAAAAACTTTTTTTGCGCAGACGCTTTTTTTATCCCAATCAAGATAGAAAGATAAAATTTCCTTATCTTCTCCCGTTATTTTTGCGGGCAGATCTTTTTTGGAGTAAACGTACTCCCCCGTCTTTATGTAATAGTTGGACTGCACGACAAACGACGCACTTTTGCAAAGTTCTTTAATTTGTTCTTCCGGCACATTTTCCCCGTAGCACATAAAAGTATGGCAGGCCGCGTGGTAAATATTTGCAGCGGCGGTTTTTACACCGGCTTTGACGTCTTCTGCGGTAATTTGCGGCAGGAAATCCTGTAATTTGCCGAAGTAATCTTTTGTCTCTTTGTTAAATTGCAGCAAATCGCTTTTTGGCCACGCGGCAAGAACCTGCGCCGCGCCGATGAACCCGCACATCTTTTCGTTCTCCGGCATAGAGGAAATTATTTGTTTGTAAGCGGTCAAATCGTCTGTATCAAGACCGTCCAGCAGGACCACAAGGTCAAAATCGCTTGTTTCCGTATTTTCGCCGCGGGCGTAACTGCCCTGCAGGCCGCAGTAAAGCAGCCTTTTGGCAAAGCGCTCACGCAGTTTTTGTGTAACTTCTTTAAGCCATAAATTTTTATCTATCATATCCCTATTATACCAATTTAGCGCTTGCGCAAAATTACTTAACATATCAATACTTGACATATCAACTAATTTTAGCTAAAATATGTTTATGGCAAATAAAGAGATAAAATTTTCGTCTTACGTCAAAGGCGGCCCCAAGGGGGCCAAAACCCCTTCTGAACTGCTTGTTTACGCAACGGGGCTTGTTTATTCTCGCGCGGAGAAGGTTATAAATAAGTTTCTTGTCTCCTGCGGCACTACAAGCGCGCAGTTTAACGTTTTGGTTTCGCTTTTACATTGTCAAAATGTGCGCGGGCTGAGCCAGATTGAAATCAGCCGCAAAATGCTTGTAAGTCAGGGCAATATAACAAGACTGCTTGACAATCTTCATAAGAATAAATATATTACCCGAAAGGAGGATTCTTTTGACAGACGCCACAAACTTATAAACATCACGCCCAAAGGCCGCGCGCTTTGCGCCGCAGTGATGCCGCGCTACGCAAAACTTGTTAAATCTCTTACTTCCTGCTTAGACGATAAAACGAAAAAATCAACGGGGTTAAGCCTTCTTTACTGGCTTAAAGAACTGGAAGGATACGATTATGAAAGCAGTAAATAAAATTTTTTATTTATTCTGTTCTTTATTTTTTGTGCAAAACGCCTTTTGCGCGCAATATTCTTTTGAGAGCGCATATGCGCGCGCTTTGAGCACCAGCGAAACCGTTTTGGCCGCCCAAAAAGAGGCCGAAAAATACGGCGCGCAGCGCAAAGCCGCTTTTGGGCTTTATATGCCCAAGGCGGGGGTAAAAGGCTCCTATACTTTTCTTGACGGGCCTATAGTGATGGACTTAAACAGCATCCGCTCCACCATAGTTCCGCTTTATCCGCCCGGCACAAATATCCCGCCCTTTATTGAAACTATACAGGACGACCGCTTTTTTAAGGCCGAAGTTTACGCGACTCTGCCCGTTTTTACCGGCGGCAAACTGCGCGCGGCAAACGCGGCGGCCGCAGCCGATTACGAGGCTGCCCTTGCCAAACTGGAAGGCGCGCGCAATAATATTTTGACGGAAGTAAGCTCAAAATACTTTGGCGCCATGCTTGCCGAAGAAGTTGTAAACGTGCGCGAACATTTTTTGCAAAGCGCAAGCCAAAACTCGCAGGACGCGGCAAAGATGTATCAGGCGGGCATGATATCCAAGGTGGAAAAGATGGCGGTTGATATCATTTATTCTCAGGCGAAGAGGGATTATAATTCTTCGGTCAACGACGCGGCTTTGGCAAACACTTTGCTGCAAAATCTCTTAAGCGAAAAAGAGGACGTAACATTTTCCTCCTCTCTGTTTGTTACGGATACAGATAAAATGGAAGCTGTTGCCTACTATCAAAAACAGGCGCAGGGGGCAAACAGCATACTTAAGGTCTTAGACGCCAAAATGCAGGCCGCAGACGCTGCGGTAAAAGCGCAGACTTCGCAGTTTATGCCTACGGTATATCTCTTCGGCTCGCGCGAACTTTATAAGGACGACCTTACCATACTTGACCCCGTTTATTCCTACGGCGCGGGCTTTTCGTGGAGTTTATTTGAAGGCGGCTCCGACGTAAATAAAACCAAGGCAGCGCTTCGTCAGAGGGAGGCCGTGCGCTATCTTCGCCAAAAGTATGCAAAGGATATAAATACCGCAGTGGAGTACTATTACAAAAAGATGCAAAACGCTTTAATGAATTATAAAGCCGTGCAGGACGAAATCAGTTATACGCGGGAGTTTTACGCCGCGCGCGTGCTGGGTTTTAAGGCCGGCACAAGCACTTCTCTTGAAGTTAATATGGCCCTTGTCCAAAGAATGAAGGCCGAGCTGGACAGCCTTCAGGCGCAGTATGATTTTGTAGTTTCGCTTGCCAATATGCTCAGCATAAGTTCCATGACGGCCGATTTTGAAAATTACAAAAAACAGTCTTATTAAACGGAGACGGAAAAATGAAAATAAATTTAGGGGAAATAAAAAAACTCGGAGCGGCAAAATACCTTGAGCTGCTAAGGAAAATATATAAGGACAGGAAGAAACTTGGGCTTATAGTTTTCGGCATTCTGGCGCTGCTGCTTATTATAGTGCAGTTTATGCCTTCCTCAATAACTTTGCAGGGGGAGGTTGTCATAAGGCAAATCAACGTTGCGCCCAGAATTGCCGGCAGGGTTGAGGATATTTTTGTACAAGAAGGGGATTTTGTAAAGAAAGGCACTATTTTGGCCAAATTATATTCCCCCGACATTATGGCAAGAGCCGTGCAGGCCCAAGCGGCTTCCCGCGTGGCTGCCGCGCAAAAAGATAAGGCAAATAAAGGCTCGCGGAACGAAGAAATTACCGCCGCTTATAATTTGTGGCAAAAAGCTCTGTCCGCAAAAACCCTTGCCGAAAAGAGCTACGGCAGGGTGAAAGAGCTTTATGAGGGTGGCGTAATATCGGCCCAGAAACTTGACGAGGCAAACGCTCAGTATGAAGCCGCCTTAGGTGATATGAACGCCGCTAAAAGCCGATATGATATGGCTCTTATCGGCGCGCGCGATGAGGATAAGAAGGCCGCAAACGCCCTCTCGGAGCAGGCGCGCGGCGCCGTAAGCGAAATTGAAAGTTATGTGGACGAAACCAGCGTCACCGCGCCAATTGACGGCGAAATTTCAACCGTAGTGGTGGAGCAGGGCGAACTTGCGGCCCCGGGTTTAAGCGTCGTTACCATGCTTGACCTAAGCGACGTTTGGCTTGCCTTTAACGTACGCGAAGATCTGATTAAAGACTTTAAGCTTAATAAAATCATTGAAGTTAGAATTCCCGCTTTGGATAATAAAAAACATAAATTCAAAATAACCTATATTTCAAAAATGGGGGATTTTGCCGTCTGGAGCGCAACCAAAACCCACGGGGAATTTGACCTTAAAACATTTGAAGTCCGCGCGCGGCCCGTTGAAGCTATGCCAAACCTCCGTCAGGGTATGAGTGCGCTTACAAAAGCAAAAAGATAGTTTATGAGCCAAAGCTATATCGGCAAAACTGGCTATATCATCAGACGGGAAGGCGATTTTCTCTTCCGCCGAAAAAAGTCGCGCGCTTTTTTTGCGCTTATTTATCCGCTGATAGCTTTTTTTATTTTACTGGCAACTTTTTCAAGCCGCACGATAAATAAAGTGCCTCTTGCCGTTGTAGACAACAGCCGCGGCTCTTATTCTCGGGAATTTATCCGCAGCCTTAACGCAAGCCCTTATCTGGACGTTAAATATCAGCCCCAAAGCCACCTTGAAGCCAAAAAACTTATGGAGCAGGGCAAAACCTACGCCGTCATAAATATTGACGGCAGGTACGATAAGAATATTTTAGACTTAAACGGTGGCTCCGTCGGGGCGTTTTATAATAATCAATATCTTCTTATGGGCGGCAACCTAAATAAAGCCGTTACTAAAACCGTTGAGGATTTATCTAAAAAATACAGAGAACATACTTTAGCTTCCCTCGGCGTGCCTTCCTACGTTGCAGATACTTTTATAGAACCCATTTCAGTAACGGAAAATATTTTATATAACCCTCAAATGAATTATATTTATTTTCTGGTTTTGGGCCTCATTCCCTCTTTAATACAATTATTTGCTTCCTTAAGCGTAGTCTATTCCCTTTTATACGAATTAAAAACGGGCCGCGCAAAGGAAATCCGCGGTATCATAGCCCAGCACCCTATGCGCATAATAGGCGCAAAAGTGGCGGCCTACGCGGTAATTTATATGTGCGTGCTTATGACAATGCTTCTGACGATGTTTTTATTTTTTGATTTGCCTTTGCGCGGCAATATTATTTACGTTATCATAGGCGGGATAGCTTTCATTTTATTTAATTCCGCAACCGCGCTTGTAATAGCGGGCTGCACGGGTAATTTAAGGCTGGGATTAAGCGCGTGCTCGGCTTACGCCGCGCCGGCTTTTGCCTACTACGGCGTAACTTTCCCGCTGGAAGCTATGCCTTTTATGGCGCGCGCCTGGGCGGAGTTTTTGCCCGGCACTCATTTTAACCGCATCTTGGTAAATGAACTTATGCGAACGGGGGCGGGCGCCTCAAGCATAGCCGATATTTTAATTATGCTTTTTTGGGCGGCGGTTTTGCTTTACGTCGGCAGCAAGCTTTACGCAAGGCTTGCCCGCAATGAAAAATACTGGGGGCCCAAATTATGATAGGCAGCCTGCTTGTAAAAGAACTTAAAGCTTTATTTACCGACGGCGGCATTTTGCTGCTTGCCATAGGCGGGCCGCTGCTTTATTCCGTTTTATACCCGTTTCCGTACCGCGAGGCGGTGGTGCGCGATATTCCCGTTGCGATAATTGATATGGATAAAACGCCCAGCAGCCTGCAGCTTGCGCGCATGATTGACGCGACAGAGGAAGTCCGCGCCGAGCGCGGCTACGCTTCGCTTCCCGCCGCGCTTGCGGCCTTAAGCGAGAGGAAAATTTACGGCCTTGTATATATTGAAAAAGGTTTCCAGAAGAATATTTTAAGAAACAAACCCCAGAAAGTTAAGATTTATACCGACGGCAGTTATATAATTTATTACAAACAGGTAACAAGCGGTCTGCAGCGCGCCATAAAAACGATGTCTGCGGGAGCGGAGATAAAAAAATTGCAGGCGCGCGGCGCGGGCAAAGCGGCTTATGTAATGCGCTCGCCGATAAAACTGGTGGGCAAAAATCTGTATAATCCCTCGGGCAATTATATGGAATATGTGGTGCCGGCGGTTTTTGTCACGGTTATACACCAAATACTTTTGATGGCCATAGGCATGCGCGCGGGCACGCTTCGCGAGCGCAGAAAGACTTACGCGCCGCATATAACGCCTATGCAGATTCTTTTAAGTAAAATTGGCGCGTTTATGACGTTTGGGATATTTTATTTCTTCTTCTTTTTTGTGCTTATGTACAATATTTTCGGGTTTAGCGGCGGGGGGAGCGTCTTCCAATTGCTTTTGTTTTATATTCCTTTTATGCTCTCTGTTATATTGCTTGGCATTTGCCTGTCTTCTTTGTTTAAGGAGAGGGAGACTTCAATTATGTTTATCGTGGTAAGTTCGTTTCCCCTGTTTTTTATGTCAGGCTCCGTCTGGCCGCCATACCAAATGGCTTGGTTTATAAAGATAATAAGGCTCTGCGTGCCGCTTACTTACGGCATTAACGGCACTTTAAGACTCTTTGTAATGGGGGCGGATTTTGCAAATATCCTGCCGCTGTTTTGGGCCTGCTGCGGGCTTTGCGCCGTCTTTGGTTTTATGGCTTACCGCGTCATTAAAAGACGCTACCCTCTTAAAATCTAGAAGCGGCGGTTTTCCTTCGGCGGTTTTAATCACCGATAATTTTCCATGCTTTAAGTTTCTCTTGGTAATTTAGCGCGGCGTTTGCAGGACTTGTGGAGGGCAGCGCTATATATTCCACGCCGTCTAAACGCCCGAAGTATTTTATAAAAAACGCGCGCGCTTTTTGGCCGTTAAAAATAAGACGTTTTACTTTCGGATATTTTTTCAGAAGGGTTGTAAAATCGTTTGGTTTTTCTTCTTTTATGTCCTTATCAAGGCTGCCATTTCGTTCACAGAAAGCAAGGGAGTCCCAAAGGCCGGTTTTATTTTTAAGAAGAATATTGAGCCTGCTTTGATAGTCCGCAGGCGGTTTTTTGCCTGTAAATATTTCGCAGACTATGGGCCAAAATTTATTTTGCGGGTGCGCGTAATACTGCTGCGCGGCAAGAGAAGCGGCGCTTGGCATAGTGCCTATTATTATCTGTCTTGTGTTTTCGTCCACTGAAGGCTTAAAACTCTTTGGCATATTTTTTATAGATTTCCTCGTCTGAAGAAGAGAAACAAACAAAATAAATTTTCTTAACGCAGGTTTCATTTCCCCTTAAAAATTCCCCTGCCGCCCCAAGAGCGATTTGCGCGGCCTCTTCTTTGGGGTATCCGTAAGCGCCCGTTGATATGCACGGAAAAGCAATGCTGCTGAGGCCGTTTTGTGAGGCAAGCTTAAGCGCGTTTAAGTAGCAGGCTTTAAGCATGCGCGCTTCGCCTGCAGTACCGCCGCGCCAAACGGGGCCCACGGCGTGTATCACAAATTTTGCGGGCAGAGCAAAAGCGGGTGTTATTTTTGCCTGCCCCGTTTGGCAGCCGCCCAAAGGGCGGCAGGCCTCAAGAAGCTCAGGCCCCGCGGCGCGGTGCAGCGCGCCGTCTACGCCGCCTCCTCCGAGCAGAGAAGTATTGGCCGCATTTACCACGGCGTCAACGGCCATTTTCGTCAAATCGCCGCATTTTATTTCAATAATCTGCGCGGGCTCCCCGCATTTAGAGACTTTCATAAATAAATTTTAGCATATCGGGGCTTGACAAAAAGTTTATACACCTGTATAATTTATACAAGCGTATAAGAGGGGTCCTTTATGACAAGAAAGCGCAGCGAAACTACTAAAGAGCATATAATATCAGTCGGCCTGGGGCTGGCAAAAGCGGGCGGCTTAAAAGGCTTTTCCCTGCGGCGGCTTTGCAAAGAGGCCGATGTAAATTTGGGCGTATTCCACTATTATTTTAAGACTAAGGATAATTTTAACGAGTATATGCTTAAAAAGCTTTACGGGGAGCTTATGGCCCCCCTTAACGCCGAGTGCGCGCGCGGCAAAGGCTCTCAAAACATAGAGACAATTTTATCTGCCATACGCGTTTTTGCCCGTGCAAACAGGGTGGTTTTATCCTCTTTGCTGGGTGAGGCGCTTATGGGAAACAAAAAGATAATTACGTTTCTTGCGCGCAATTGTACCGTGCACGTGAGGCTTCTCTATGATTATGTTGAGCAGGCAAAAAAGCGGGGGTATATCAAGACATCAGCGCCGACGCCGGTAATTTTGTTTAATCTTATCTTCCCTTTAGTTATACCGCAGATTATAATAGGCACCTCAGAACGTCTTAAGATGAAGGAATTTACGGCGTTTGCTTCCTTTATTGACACCCCGCAAAATAACGACGGCGCCTTTAAGATGACCAAAACTTTTATTAAGTTTTTACACGGAGGCAAAAATGAAAAGTAAAATTTTAACGCTGTTTTTGCTTTGCGCCTGCGCGCTTTGCGCGGGGGCCCAGCAGAGCAAACTTACCTTAAGCCGCTGTGAGGAGGCCGCCCTCTCAAACTCTCCCGAAATTAAGCGGGCCCAAAGTTTGGCGCAAAGCGCAAGGCAGACTTATTTGAGCGCGCTTTGGCCGCTGCGCCCTTCGCTAAATTTAACGGGAACGGGCGGCTGGGTTTCAGAAGTCCCCAGTTTTACCATGGGCGGGCAAAAGCTTGAGTTTGGGGATAAATGGTCTTACACCGCCGGCCCTTCTTTGGAATATATTTTATTTGATAAAGGCGCGCGCTCTTTATCGGCCGCCGCGCTTTTGGCCGCAGCCGACTCAAAGGAAAACGAACTTGCATTTGCCAAAAAAACCGTTCTTAGTGAAGTGCGCCTTGCCTATTTTGCCGTCCAGAGGGATTTGGACAGGATTTTCTTTCTTACAAAACAGCTTGAAGTTTCCGCCAAACAACACAGCGACGTGCTTAATTCCTACAAAGCCGGCGCAAAGGCCGAGCTTGACGTTACCATGGCCCATAAGCAGGTCCTTAAAGCGCAGGCCGATATAAGCGCGGCGCGCGCTTCTTTGGGCGCTTCGCTTAGAAATTTATTTCAGTTAACGGGCGATAATTTCGGCGTAAATCCTTCTTATCCAAGCGACGCGCGCGCGCAAACCCCGCCTTCTCTTCCCGCCCCTTCGGCCCTTATAGAGGCAGATGCGCCCGAAGACACCCTTGCCGTTATGCAACAGTACGAAACTTATGTTTTTGACGAACAAAGCCCGCGTCTTATTTCTCTTGATAAAATAAGCGATTATTATCTAAAAACCTCCCAGAGTTATTCTTCGTCTCTCTGGCCCAAAATATCTTTGGGCGCGGGCGCTTATTTTGAGTATCCAAACGGGCCGGTGAGGGAGCATATTTTCCTCGGACAGACATATGTCGGCCTTAAAATGCCGCTTTTTGAGAGCGGCAAAAGCAAGAAAAAAGCCGCCGCGCAGAAGTTTGAAGCTCAGGCCGCCTTGCATCAAAAGAAGCAGGCAAAAGACGAACTTGAAAATATTTTTTACACTAATAAAGACCGCGCGCTTTCTTTGCGCACGGACGTTGCTCTTGCCCGCAGTCTTGTGGCCGACAGCGAAAAGGCTTCCGTCTTAACCTACCGCTCCTACACCGCCGGCACGGTAACGTTTTTGGAAGTAGATAACGCCAATTTAACCCTGCTTAAAAACAGGATATCGCTTGCGGAGATAACTATTGAAAGATTAAGCAGGCTTGCCGTTATGGGCGGCCTTGGCAGGCAAGAGGGTTTGTAAATCTAAGGAAATTACTACGAAATAAAGACAAATATAAAAGGAAAAGAGGTATCTATGAAAAAGAAAATTATTATAACCGCGCTGATTTTGGCCGCTGTCGCCGCAATTGCTTTTTTACCCGCTTTGCTTAAAGAAAAATTTGCTTACAGCGGCGTCTGCGAAGCAGTTGAGGTTAATATTTCCCCAAGGCTCAGCGACGTATTGACGAAAATTAATATTGAAGAAGGCTCTGGCGTAAAACAGGGGGATCTGCTTGCCGTCCTTGAGTGCAAAGAGACCGCTTTGGCCTTAGACATCGCCTCAAAAGAATATACAAGGGCACAGCAATTGCTTAAGGGCAGTTCGGGCTCAAAAGAAAATTATGACTTAAAAAAGAACGCCTATGAACGTGCAAAAATAAGACGGGGCTGGTGCGATATTTACAGCCCCATAAACGGGCGTGTGCTCTATAAATATGTTGAAGAGGGGGAATTTGCGCCCGTCGGCAAAAAACTCTTTACGCTTGCCGATTTAAGCGAAATTGACGTTTGGTTTTACGTTGAGCATAATTTAGTTCCCTCTTTAAGCGTAAATTGCAAAGTGGACGGCTATCTGCCTGAAACAAAGCAGCATTTTGAAGGCTACATCGCCGATATAAGCGGCGAAGCGGAGTTTACTCCCAAAAACGTCCAGACGCGCAAAGAAAGAACAAATTTAGTTTACGGCGTTAAAGTAAAATTCCAAAACGATGCCAAACTTACCTTAAAACCCGGGATGACGCTGGAGACTGTTTTTAATTGCGGGGGCTGATATGCAAAACGCAGGAGCAACGGTTGAAAACGTAAGCAAAAGTTTTAATTCCGCGCGGGCTTTGCGCGGGGTGTCAACCGTTTTTGAGAGCGCGCGCGTCCACGGCGTAATAGGGCCAAACGGCGCGGGAAAAACTACTCTTCTTCGTCTTATGACGGGGCTTTTGCGCCCCGAAAGCGGCCGCATAATTTACGTTATTGACGGCGTTACAAAAACGCCTTTGGAAGCAAAGGGGCAGCTGGGATATTTCCCGCAGGAGCCAAGCTTATATCCCGATTTGACCTGCATGGAGCATATGCGCTTTTTCGGCGCTATGTACGCCCTTGAAGAGCCTGAGTTTGAGCAGAGATGCAAAGCCCTGTTTGAGGCTACAAATATGTCGGCCTTTAAGGGGCGCTCTGCCGGCAAACTTTCGGGCGGAATGTATAAAAAACTGGGGCTTATGTGCGCGCTTCTTAACAGGCCGCGCGTTCTTATTTTAGACGAGCCTACCATAGGCGTAGACCCTTTAAGCCGCCGCGAACTTTGGGATTTAATTTACCGGTTTATTCAAAATTCCATGACGGTGATTTTAAGCACTTCTTATATGGAGGAGGCTTTGCGCTGCTCCAAAGTACACGTGCTTAACGCGGGCGCTTTGCTTGCCGCGGGCGCGCCGCGGCAGCTTATGGAAGATTATAAATTAAAGCGTTTTGAGGATATCTTTTTTGTAAAAGAGAAACACTAATGAGCAAAATAAATAAAGGGGAAAATATCATAAAGGTTGAGAATCTTGTAATCGCCTACGGCTCTTTTAAGGCGGTTAACGATATTTCTTTTGATGTAAAACGCGGCGAAATTTTCGGTTTTTTGGGGGCAAACGGCGCGGGCAAAACAACTACCATAAGGACGCTTTGCGGTATACTTTCGCCGACGGCGGGACGCGTTTTTGTGCGCGGCAGAGACGTTTCCGGTTCCATAAAAGAGCTTAAGCCTCTGATAGGTTATATGTCGCAGAAATTTACTTTGTATTTTGATTTAAGCGTAAAAGAAAATCTGGAATTTGCCGGCGCGCTCTACGGCTTAAACGCGGCCGCGGTAAAGAGGCGTTCGCGGGAGCTTATGTCTTTTATAAATTTTACGGGGGACGTAAATTTGCCCGCGGGCGCGCTCTCGGGCGGCACAAGGCAGCTTTGCGCCTTATGCGCTGCCCTTTTGCATAACCCCGAAATTATTTTTTTGGACGAGCCTACGGCAGGCGTCGCCCCTCAGGTGCGCGAAGACTTTTGGCGTTTAATATCTTATTTATCTTGCGAGGGCAAAACTATTTTTGTTACCACCCATTATATGGACGAGGCGGAAAAATGCCATAGGATAGTTCTTATGGACGCAGGCAAAATAATTGCCTTTGATACTCCCGATAACCTAAAGAAAAGCTATTTCCCGCTTAAAGTGCAAGAGCTTATTTTTAAGGATAACTTGCAGGAGAAAATAAAGAACGAAATTAACACCCTAAAACTCGGCCAAGCCGATATTTACGGCCAAACGGTGCGCGTTTTTATTGAAGATAAAAATGCTTTTGAAGCTTACGCAAAAAGCCGCGCCGGCGTCTTTAGTGTGAGGCAAACCCTTCCCGATATGGAAGACGTTTTCCTCAAAGCTGTTGCGCGCAAGGGGGGCTTATGATATCGCGGCGCAGGGTATCTGCCGTTGCCCTCAAAGAATGGCGGCATATTTGGAGGGATCCTTTTACCCTAGCTTTTGCGTTTCTGCTGCCGATGATATTTGTGCTGGTTTTCGGCTTTATCATTGATCTTGATTACAGGAATGTAAGCATTGTCGTGCGAGACAGGGATAATTCCCCCGCCTCAAGGCGTTTTGAAGATATTTTAAGCTCTTCAAAATATTTCAGTATCAAACATTTACCTTTTGAACGCGAGCTTAAACCCGCTTTGGAGAGCAACCGTCCCTCGGCAATTTTAATAATTGAGAGGAACTTTGGCCGCAAAGTGCACAAGGCCGACGCGCAAAACCCCGCAAAAATCCAGCTGCTTATAGACGCAAGCGATAATTCCCAGTCCGGCATAATATTAAGTTATATGAACGGGGCTGTTGCAAGGGCAAATCAAATATTTCCCTTTGGGCAAAGCGCACAAGCGCCTGCCGCCGATTTCCTTCAGACGCGCTTTATTTTTAACGGGGAATTAAACAGTAAATGGTTTATTATCCCGGGACTTTCCACCATTATTTTAGGATTAATTTGCATTGTTCTTACCGCGCTTACCGTCGCAAAAGAGTGGGAAAACGGCAATATGGAACTTTTGCTTTCAACGCCCGTTTCGCCTTTTGAAATTATCGTCGGCAAGCTGCTGCCTTACACTCTTATCGCTTTGCTTGACGTGCTTTCTTTATTTGTTTTATCTCTGCTGATTTTCAAAGTGCCGTTTTTGGGAAGTTTTGCTTTGTATATGCTTGCCTGCTTTATTTATATCTTCGGCGCGCTTGCGCTGGGGGTTTTTGTATCAGTAATAACGCGCAGTCAGCCCACGGCGGCTATGGTGGCTTTTGCAATAGGCGTTTTGCCCTCAATTTTATTTTCGGGCTTTGTGTTCCCGATAGAAAATATGGCGCTTTTCTTTAGAATGCTTACAGCCGTGCTGCCCCAAAGATGGTTCCTTACCATAAGCAGAAGCTTGTTTTTAAGCGGAGCGGGGCTTTTTGACCTTGCAGTCCCGTTTTTGTGCATAGGCGTATTTTCCGCGGTGATGATTTTGCTCAGTCTTAAAAATTTCAAAAGGGATTTGGAATGAAATTATGAGGATTATTACGCTTCTTGGTTTTGTTAAAAAAGAATTCCGTCAGTTAAGGCGCGATAAGTTTTTGCTGCGGCTGATTTTCTTGATACCCGTAGCCCAGACGCTGATATTTGGCCTTGCAATAAGAAACGAGGTCCGCAATATAGAATTTAGCGTCATTTCGCGCCCGCAAAGCCAAATTGCCCAAAGCATAGCCGCGCACGCGCGCGCAAGCGGCTGGTTTAAGGTGACGCTTATTGAAAGCTCTTACCCAAATCCCGCCGATTTGATAACAGCGCGCCGCGCCGAAGCCGTTTTGGTTGAACCCAAAGAAGGCTTTGAAGCCGCCCTTGCGCGCTTTGGCGGCGGTGTGGGAAACGGGAGCGCTTTTAACGCTGCCAACGCCGCCGATACGGCCCAAGGCGCGGTTTTGGCGGCGGCTTCGGGCGGCGCGCAGCTTTTGATAAACGCTTCCAACGCGGCGCGCGCGCGGCAGGCGGAGGCTTATATAAGGAATATTATCCAACGCGCGCAGGAGGAGCTTTATCCAAACAGTCCCGCCTCCGCGCGCGGCGGCCTTATAGAGCTTTCTGCGCGCATGATGTTTAACCCTTCTCTTAAGACTTCTTATTTTATGATACCGGCCATTATGGTCATAGGCACTTTTATAGTGCTCACTGTGGTAGTGAGCATGGGTATGACAAGGGAAAAAGAAAACGGCACTATGGAAAAACTGATAGGCTCTCCCTCGTCTGCGGGGGAAATACTTTTGGGCAAGAATCTGCTTTATTTTGGCATCGGGATATTTTTGATATTTTTTATTCTTGCCATGGGCCGTCTGGGTTTTGGCGTGCCCTTGCGCGGACACGCGTGGCAGATTGCGCTAAACGGCATAATTTTTGTGCTTTCGGCCTTAAGCGTGGGCGTTTTTATTTCCGCCGTTGCGCAAAATCAGCGGCAGGCTATGATGGGCTGCATGCTGTTTTTACTGCCTTCGGTTTTACTTTCCGGCGTTATTTTTCCGGTTGCAAATATTGACGCGCATATACGCTGGATTTGCTATTTTAACCCGCTTATGTACTCGGTAACAAACTTCCGCAATATAATCTTAAAAGGCGGCGATCTGGCGTATTTTTGGGAGTATTGCTTTGTGAGTTCTTTTATTTGCGCGGTATTCCTCTTTTTAGCCTATAAAAACTTCAAAATGAGACTTAATTGACGCGCAGGCGGCAATTTCCCCACAAGCTTAAAATTACATAAAATTTGCTATACTTTGCTTAGAGTTGTATATCTTTTTGTTATGGGGGTATTTTTATGCAAAGAAATGTTTTGACCAAGATTTTATTGCCTTTTTTTGCGATAGTCTTAATTTGCGCCTGCGCAAAGAAGCAGGAAGAGCCTCAGGAAGTTCCTTTTGAAGAAGTAATTGCGCTTGAGGAAGAAGCCGTCCCGACAGAAGAGGTCGCGCCGACCGAAGAGGTCCCCGCCGAGCAGCTATCCACGCAAGAAGAAATCCCGGGCCCTATTGAAATTTATGAAAAAATTACATATGGCAACGGCGTTCCGCTTAGCCTGCTTAAAGCCATAAGAGCACAAGACAGCCAAAAAATTAAAGAATTAAGCCCCGAGCATATAAATAATAAAGATGAAGAGTACGCTTTCTTTTCCGCCGCGTGGCACGACGGCGCCAGATTAAGTTCCTATTTATGCGAAGCGGTGATGACAAAAAATCCCGAAACGGTAAAACTTGTTTTATCTTACGGCGTAAGTCCCGAGTCGGGCTGCAGCGAACGCGATTCGGCCATTTATATGGCAGTTGATCTGGACCTTGTTGACATAACAAAAATACTTATGGACGCGGGCGCAGATATAAACGGCAAAGATGCGGAATGGGACTCCCCTTTTGACAGGGCGTTGCAGGGTGGAAATCCCGAGATGATAAAACTTTTTTCCGAGCGCGGAGCATATTTTGAGCGCAAAGAAAACTCCGATAAATTTAGCGGCGAGAAACAAGAAGCGCCTCTAGCCTATACGGACGCGCCTCTTACAAACGCTGCCGCCTTAGGCAACAATGAAGCTCTTAAAACATTGCTGGAAAGCGGCGGCGACCCCGACGGCGAAGCTAAATATCTCTACACGCCTTCCCCGTTATATAGAGCGGTGGATAATAATCATGCCGATACGGTAAAATTATTGCTTGATTACGGCGCGAACCCTAATCTTTATATAGACAGTCCAAAGTCCCAATTTCCCGAACTTCGCAAAGGGGTATTGGGATATACTCCGCTTATGCTTGCCGCCGCGCAGGATAAGCCCGAGATAGTTAAAATTCTGCTGGAGGGCGGTGCTTCCCCTCTTACTCAAGTCGGCGAAGGCAAGACCGCCATGGACGTGGCCGCAAATCAGCAAATAAAAGATATGCTTGTCGCTGCGGCTGATAATAAAAAATAGAGATATTATAATTAAAGGAGACATCTATGAAACTGCGAAAAATAATTGCGCTTACCGCGCTTTTGTTTATCTGTCCGTTTGCTTTTTGTGCGGACTTTGTGATTTATCACACCAGCGATATCCACGGTTACTTTTTCCCGAGGGAAACTGCTCAAGGCCCAAAGGGCGGCTTTGCCGTCCTCAGCGCGCTTGTCAGTAAAGAAGAGAGCCCTTTTATGCTCGTTGATTCCGGCGATTGGGGCAGCGGCAAAAAAGAGTCCAACGACTCGGGCGGCATGCTTGCAATTGAGTTTATGAACTCAGTCGGCAAAAGTCCTAAAAATACACATAAGGTCGGATACTCCGTGATGACAATAGGCAATCACGACAGCGATTTTGGCGATAAAACGCTTGCCAAAGACGTAAAGGCTTTCAAGGGAAAAACAGTCTCTATAAACGTTTACGATAAGAGCATCGTAAAAAAAGATTACGCGATTTTTAAGAGCGGTAAAAAGAAAATTGCCGTAATAGGTTTTTCCGCCCAGGGCCCGGGCGCGCAGCAGGGCGCAAGAGTCAAAGATATGAAGGCTGTGGACTTTGACGGGATTATGAAAAAAGTCCTTTCCCATAAACCCGATTTAGTGGTAATACTTTCCCACGATTCCGTAGCCGACGCGCGCAAACCCTCTGCCCTTTTGGACACGCTTAAAAACTCAAAATACCTAAATAAAATTGATTTGGTTTTGGGCGGCCACGCGCATAAGAAAATAAACTCCAAGATTCTCGGTGAAGAAGGCCCCCTGTTTGTTGAAGACGGGCAATATCTTGAGGGCGCAGGACGCGTTGAGGTAACTTTTGCCAAGGATAAAACGGATAAAAACAAGCTTGAGGCTAAATATATTGAGCTTTATCAAAACGAAATAGGCTCCGACGAAAAAATTGCAAAAAAAGTAAATGCCGTTGAAAATATTTCACTGCGAAAAGAAGTTGCCTTTGTCCCGCAGACAATAACAAAGTATCCCGCTAAAGGCGATTGCGAGTCCCCCAGCGCGCACATTATGGCCGCGCGCGCGTACGACGCTCTTAAGAAGCAGGATAAAGCCCTTGATTTTGCGCTTTTCTCCGTTCCTTCGGTGCGCAACGATATTAAGGAAGGCGTTTTTAAGGGCAGCGATATGGACGCGCTTTTCCCCTATCAGGAATATTTTAGCGCCGTTACCATGGACGGTAAACTGCTCAAAAAAGCCGTTGAGAAAAGCTTAAAATGCGAGGGGGAAAACGATTGCTATTCCATTTACGGTTATTCTGATAATGTTGTTTTGGAATATGTGGTTGATACGGACAATACCTCCTCCGTCAAACGCTTCCTTATTGACGGCAAGCCTTTTGACGAAAATAAAACCTACAGGATAGCCTTGTTGTCCCATCTGCCAAGGGGTCATTTTGAAGGCTCGGTGTTTGTTGAGGAAGGCGTTGCGCCCATTTACGGGCCGCTGCCGCAGTCTTATAAAGAGCATATGTACGACTTAAGCCCGTTTATGGTCTTTGAGTCCTATGTTTCTTCCTCCCCCGAGGGGGAAAACGGCCTTAAAACGCTTTTGGGCCCCCAAAACTCAAGCGTAAAATACCTAAAACAAACGCAAGAGGCGGCCGCCGAGACGGCGCCTGCTGAGGTTTCGGGCCAAATGGTTCCCGCTTTTGCGCAGTAAAGCATTTTAGAAATATATCTGCAAAAAACAACCCGCGCGTTTGCAAAAAATGCGCGGGTTATTTATTATTATTTAATTTTGCTATATGCCGTCTGGGAGTTTATTTTTCATCAGTTTGCGCAAGTTCATTTTTTTGCCGTCTGCAATAAAAGTGCCGTCGCCCACAGCGTGGAAAAAACGTTTCTCTTTGCGTTTGTTGTCAATCCAAGCCGCAACGCCCTGTAAAACAAAAATGTTGTGTTTTTTGATATGGTCAATTATGCGGCACTCAATATTGGCGTAACATTGCTTTACCAGCGGGGCTTTTACAAATTTGGCCTTAAGCGGGGTAAAATTAAATTTGGCAAATTTATCGGTATCTTCGCCCGAGCACGCGCCGGCTTTTATAACCTTTTGCGCGATATCAACCGTTGGTATTGCAATTACGCACTCTTTGTTTTTTATCAGAGCTTTGTAGGAATAATTCCACGGGCCGCTAAGAAAGGCAAACTGCGGCGTAAAATCAGTAACCATATGCCATGAAAGCGTCATAACATTGGGTTTGCCGCCGTTTTGCGTGGCTATCATAACGACGGGGCCTGCCTCCGTCAAAGTAAAAGCTTTATGCAGGGGCAGCTCTTTGAAATATTTGTAATCAAGCGGGGAGGAGTTAACTTTTTTCATACTTTTTACTCCTTTTATTTTTTTGCGCCCGCGCGCGGCATTAAACTTCCAAAAGCAGCCGCGAGAGGTCTTCGGTACGCTCGGCAAAGTTTTGCGCGCCGTTTTCAAGCAGTTCTTCTTTCGTCTTAAAACCCCATAACGCGCTGAGGCACTTTATACCGATGTTTTGGGCGGTTTTGAGGTCTACCTCGCTGTCGCCTATAAACAGGGTTTCTTCTTTTTTTGCGCCGAGTTTTTGCATAGCGTAAAGCGGCATATCGGGGGCGGGCTTGCGGCGCATATTTTTGGTCTCGCCTATTTGCAGCTCAAAAATATCGCCGAAGTATTTGCGGCTTATTTCTTTTACCGCGCCGTCAAATTTATTTGACACTACGGCCATTTTAACGCCGTTTGCCTTAAGGGCCTCAAGCGTGTTTATAATGTGCGGATAGGGCCTTGTCTTATTTGCGCTGTTTTCAAGGTAATGTGCCTTAAAAGCTTCCAGCACTTCATTAAAACGCGGATTTTTATCGCCGCAGGGCAGCGAGGAGGCTATAAGATGCCCCACGCCTTTGCCTAAAGAAATTTTTATTTCTTCAGAGGTCCTTTGCGCAAAACCAAATTTGTTTAAGGCGTAATTTGTGCTGTCTTTTAAGTCTTCTAGGCTGTCAAGAAGGGTGCCGTCAAGGTCCCAAATAATCGTCTTGTATCTCATGCTTATATTTTAGCATTATTGAAGGCCGCGCGCTTTGCGCGCCCGCCGCCCTCCGCCCGAAGACTGCGCCAATTTAATATAATATAAATAAAAGCGGTAAAGGGGGTTTTATGAAAATAGTATTTTTTGGCATGGACAATATTTCAAAAGACTATATTGCCTCGCATAAGGACTGCGCCTGCGACATAATTATATGCGAAAAAGCCGTCTCAAACCTCACCGCCCAAGAATTGCAGAAATATAAGGACGCCGACATAATTTCCGTTTTTGCGCTCTCTTCCCAGAGACTGCAAGCGGCCTCTCTTGATAACTTTACAAATCTGAAACTTATTTCCACGCGTTCCACCGGCTTTGACCATATTGATTTGGCTTATTGCAAAAAGCGCGGCATTGCCGTCGTCAACGTGCCTAAATACGGCGAGGCCACGGTGGCCGAGTACGCTATGGGCCTGCTGCTTAATTTGAGCCGCAAAATTATCACCGCGCGCAACGATATGTTTGACGGTAAATACAATGTAAAAGAGTATATAGGCTTTGACTTATACGGCCGCACCATAGGCATAATCGGCACGGGGGCCATAGGGCGCCATATGATAAAACTTGCGCAGGGCTTTGGTATGAACGTTCTTGCCTACGACCTATATCCGAACGAAGAATTTTGCCGCATCTGCAATATAAAATACGTTGCGCTGGAGGAACTTTACGCCAAAAGCGATATAATTTCCCTCCACGTGCCTTCCACCAAAGAAAATTATCATATGATTAACGACGGCGTCATTAAA
>CAZNCX010000023.1:0-12372 GCA_964571655.1 uncultured Elusimicrobium sp.
TGTGTTCCCGCTGAAGACAACATCGTTTTTATCGTTGATATCCACAATAGTTAAAACGCCGTTTTGCAGATAAACCGCGCCGCCCTGCCCGTTCGCGCGGTTACTTGTAAAAGTGCCGCCTTGGGTAATAAGAAAAGTACCGGAAGATAAATATATAGCGCCGCCGTCGCCGCTTGCGGTATTGCCGATAAAAGAAAGACTTTGCGCGGTAATTGCGCTGTTTTGCGCGTATATTGCACCGCCGTCGCCGCTTGCTTTATTTGAGGTAAATGTATTGCCGCCTGCAAAAGTAACGGTCCCGTTGCCTTCAATATAAATTGCGCCGCCGTTTGCGGCTTCGTTGCTTGTAAAGACAGATTTATTTATGGTTGCATCGGCACCGTCGCCTAAGAATATTGCGCCGCCGTTTCTTGAGGCTGTGTTTGACGTAAAAGTGGAGGTTGAAACTATAAGAAGCGTATCGGAACTTGAGTAAATCGCGCCGCCGTCAAGCGCAGCCGTGTTGGCGCTAAATTGACTCAGCATTAAATTTGCGCCGGAAGAAGGATCTAAATATATCGCACCGCCAGAGCCGCTTTGCGCCTCATTTTGCGAAAATGTAGTGCTTGATACCACAAGCGCGTAGGAAGAATTTATCGCTCCGCCGTCTAAGGTCGCGCTGTTTTGCGTAAACGTTGAGGTTGAAATTACAGTAGGCCCATCAGCCCAAATTGCGCCGCCGATATCTGCGGAGTTTAAGGTAAAAGAAGAGGTTGTAATGCCCAGTTTGGAATTGGAAGAAAATCCGTAATAATAAATGCCGCCGCCCCCGCCTACCGACGGATCGGAACTGGTGGAATAGGCAAAAGCCCCGTTGCCTGAAAAAGTTGAGGAAGAAATAATTGTAACCTGCCCGCTTTTTATAAACAGCGCTCCGCCTGTTGCTACCTGACTGCCGGAGCCGGTAACCGAAGAAATATTATTTTCAAAAGATACTCCGCTTAAAGTTATCGTTGAAACAGCCGTGGCCGAAGAAACCGAAATTGAAATTGCGCCGGCTTTGCCGGTAAGAGAGCTTTGCCCGCCTAGAAAACCTATATTTTTAACCGTCGCCGAAGAGGAGGTTATATCCAAAAGCGAAGTAGCTGTTGAGGTGGTAATATAATAAAAGGGATTAGTTTCCGAAGTGCCCGTGCTGGTTATTGTTTTAACGTCTGATAAGACGGCAGGTTCCGTCATATGCACGTTTGTTATAAGCGCGGCGACGTCAACTACGGGATTATCCAGCACAATTTGTAAATCATTATCTATAACATAAACGGTAACGGGCGCCGCCTTAGAACATAAAGTTAAAGAGAGGACAAAAAAGACACTTAAAACGAAACTTTTTATTTTAGCGTTCATATCATTCTCCGCTTTGACATATTTTACTTTTTAATTATATCATATACTCCCGCGCGCGGCGCACAGCGGCGCGCGCGGGAATATGCCTGCAATAAAATAAAACCTTTACTCCAAAACTATTTTATAGTCTTCCCACGCAATTTGCGGGTCCGCCTGTATCTTTATGCTGCGGTGCACATTTTGCTCCAAAACGGCTTGCTGCGACTTGATATGTTCGGCCAGAAGCGGGTGCAAAACAAGACGCATAGTACCGCCCGGGCGGCCCTGCGTGAGGTCATAAATCTCCCTCTGCACTTTAATGCGCATGCTTTCGGCGGAAAGCACTCTGCCGCTGCCCTTGCACTGCGGGCATTCTTCGGTAATAAGGCTGCCTGTGCTTTCTTTTTTGCGCTCTCTTGTCATTTCCACAAGACCAAGGCGCGTTATCGGCAGTATGCGGATTTTTGCCCTGTCGCGCTTAACGGCGTCGTTTAAGGCGTCCACCACTTTATGGCGGTTGGAGGCCTTTTTCATATCAATAAAGTCTATTACTATTATGCCGCCGATATTTCTTAATCTGAGCTGGTGGGCAATGGCGTAAGCGGCTTCAATATTTGTCTGCGTTACGGTTTCTTCCTGAGATTTGCTGCCGGTAAATTTACCGGTGTTTACGTCTATGGCGCAAAGGCTTTCGGCTTCCTGTATAATAATGCTGCCGCCGTTTTCAAGAGGCAGCTTTATAAGACGCAGTTTATCAATTTCCTGCTCAATATTAAACGCTTCAAAAATAGGCGTTTTTGCTTTATAAAGTTTTATGCGGTCTTTAAGTTCGGGCGAAATTCTTTCAACAAAGTCCAAGACTTTCTCGTAATCTTTCTGATTGTCAAGCATATAAACTTTAACGTCTTCGGAAAGAATGTCGCGGGAAACCTGCAAAACGCCGTCCATATCTTCGTGCAAAATAGAGGGCGCGGGCCCGCGTTCAAAACGCGTTATAATGGTTTTCCACTGGCGGTAGAGGTATTTTACTTCTTTTTCAAGCTCTTCCTCGCTTGCTTCCTCGGCCTCGGTTCTCACAATGCATCCCATGCCTTCAAGGTATTTGGCGGCAAGTTTTTCAACAAGCTCGTTTAATCTTTGACGTTTGTCGTTATCCTCTATATTTTTTGACACGCCGACAAAACGCTGATTGGGCGTTAAAACAAGGTAACGGCCGGGCAAAGTAACGTCCATAGTAACCTTCATGCCTTTGGTTCCTATGGCGTCCTTTACTACCTGCACCATAACTTCCTGCCCTTTGTAGAGGATTTTATCTATAGGCTTTTTATCGCCGTCTATAACGTCAGAAATATAGAGATATGCGTTCTTCTCGTAGCCGATATTCAAAAACGCGCTTGAGATGCCGGGCAAAACATTTTCAACTACAGCTTTGTAAATGTTGCCTACTATATTTAGAGAACCTCTGCGTTCCCACATAAGTTCCGCCAAAACACCGTCCTCTAAAATAGCGATTCTGGTTTCTTCAAAAGAAGTATTTACCAGCACTTCCACGGAAGGATTATCCGAAAATGGTTTCATAGTTTAGTCTCCGTCTGAAAACGCCGCGCCTTAAGGCTCAAGCCGCATCAACTCTCCCTGCGGGCTTTGCCAAAATAAGGCCTGACGCGTAATACGCATCTGCACGCCCCCGCCGTCAAAGCAAGGCAACATCAGAAACATCTGCCTCACTTCCAAACTTCTAAGGGCGTCCAAACGCGCAAGTAATAGAAACTCGTCTTTTCCCGATTGCAACGCTTTCAAAAAAAGCGCCGAAGTATCCCTTTTCTCTAAAGCCGCCTGAACGTCGCGGGCGACAATAACCTCCAGACGCCCGCCGGTTTTCAAAATACTTTGCGGCGGCGGATTAACTTTTATTTTATATTGGGCCGCGCAAAGCAAAACCTCAAGCGAACATAAAGCAGAGGGCACTTCTTTAATCGTTTCTATCTTAAACCCGCCCGTTATAAACGGGGCGAGTTTTGTTTTAATTTCTTCAATGTCATAGTCTTGGCAAAGGCTTACGTCTGCGTATTGGCACAAGTCCGCCGAGCCTTCCTGCGCGCCGGGCCCTAAAGCCAAACGCGGCCAAGTTTTACTGCTTACGTATTTTAAGCCGCTTGAAATTACAGCGTCTTTCAAAATACGGCGAAACTCGTGTAAAGTTACTCCGTCTTCCTGTCGGCTTAATTTAAGCCGATACTTAAAAACGGTCTCTCTTTTTATCATAGCATTTTATATACGCGCTTTTTTATATTATATTATGGACAGACGCCGCCTGTACACGCTTTCTACAATACCCAAAGCCCATGCGCTGGCCACCAAATTGCTGCCGCCGTAAGATATAAACGGCAGGGGTATGCCCGCAACGGGCACTATGCCTATAAGCATACCGAAATTAAATATCATATAGACAAAAAATATGCCAAAAATCCCGCAGCATACCAAATAACCGAAATAATCGCTTGAAAGGGCGGCCGCCTGCGCCGTGCGCCAAAGTAAAATTATATAAAGCAAAAGCACCGTAAGCGTACCCAAAAGGCCGCGCTCCTCCCCCAGAACGGCAAGAATAAAGTCGGTATGCCTCTCGGGCACAAAGCCAAGGCGGCTTTGCGTGCCGGAAAAATATCCTTTGCCCAAAACGCCGCCGGAACCCATAGCAATCTGCGCCTGCAAAACATTATAACCGGCCCCTTTAGGGTCCGACTGCGGGGCCAAAAACGTCTCTATCCTCTTACGCTGGTAAGGCTTCATATGATTATAAACAAACCACCCGCCGAAAAACCCCGCCAAAACCGCACCAGCCACTATAAAAACAAAGACTGGCGCAAGCCTTAGGCGCAATTGTTTTGCAAACCACCAGATAAGCCAGCAGATAAATAAAACCGCCCCGCAAAAACCCGCGATATAAAGCCAGTTATGCAGCAACTGCGAAATTGCGTAAAGCAAAATATTATTTTGTGCAACCTTCGGAGTCATAGTTATATAAGTCCACACCACGGGGAAAAAGCCCGCAAATAAAACAAACAGAAAAACAAGAACAAAATAAAAACTGTTAAAACCCGCCGTATAAAGCAAAATCAAAAGCGCGGGCGCCGTTACTACTATTGAAGAAAAATCCGGCTGGCGCATAATCAAAATAAATATAGGCAAAATAAGCAGGCCCAGATAAAATAAAGTCTTAAACTCGCTGGCTGAGTTCCTGCGCCGCGCCAAAAAAGCTGAGGCGACAAGTATGGCCGCTATACGGCAAATTTCCGTCGGCTGGAAAGAAATAAAACCAAAGCGAAACCAAGAGTTTGAGCCGCGCATTACAACCCCAAAAAGAAGCACCGCCCCCAAAAGAAGCAGAATAAAAACATAAAGGGCTTTATACTGCTCGCTGTAAATCTGATAATTAAACAGCCAGCCGAACATAAAAGCGCAAAAAGCAATCGGCAAAGCGATTAAATGCGTGCGCACTACGTCTACGGCAAAGCCAAGGCCGCTTACGGCTGAGATTATGACGGAAAACCCTATCAAAGAAAGCAATGCCGCCGCGCCCGCAAGCACATAATCCAGGTTGCGCCTTCTTATTTGCTGTTCATTTTGATTACCTTTGCCAAACATCATTTAACTCCGTAATACGCTTTTATAATTTGCCGCGCAACAGGCCCTGCGGCCGAAGCCCCGCCTTTCCCAAATTCTACAAAAACTGCGAAAGCCAAATCAGGCTCCTGTTCGGGACGGGAGGCAAAACCCATAAACCAACCGTGATCTTCCCCGTGCGGATTTTGCGCGGTCCCCGTCTTGCCGTAGACGTCTACACCTAAAACGCGCGCGCTTCTGCCGGTGGCTCTGTCCACAACGCCTTTTAAGGCTTTATGTAAAAGCTCAAAAAGCCCTCCCTTAAAAATAAGCTGGGAAATTAAATCGGGTTTGCCCTCAAAAGTTACCTGCCCCTCGGGATTTACTATTTTTTCTATATAATAAGGCCGCCATATCTTGCCTTTGTTTGCAATTGCGGAGGCAAAAACAGCCATCTGCAGCGGCGTCAAAAGCAGTTCCCCCTGGCCTATGGATAAATTAAGAGTATCGCCGCCAAACCAGTAAGTTTTAAGCCTTGCGCGCTTGCTGGGGCCGTAGATATTGCCTGATTTTTCTCCAGGCAAATCAATGCCCGTTTGCCTGTCAAAGCGGAACATTCTTTCTATCTTCTCTATGTGGGAAGCGCCTACTTTTAAGCCCAAATTATAAAAATATATATCGCAGGATTGGGCCATACCTTCAAAAAAATCTATATTCTCGCCGTGGACTTTCCAGTCCTTAAACTCCCTGCCGTTAAGATACATTTTGCCCTTGCAGGTTACCTTATCTTCAACGTCAAGGCGGCCCGTTTCGTAGGCGGCAATAGAAGTTATTATCTTAAAAGGCGAAGCCGGCGGATAAAGTCCTTGTATAGCCAGATTATATTCCGGTATATCGGCTTTGCTTTGTTTATTTTCCTGTTCCTCATCGTCGTAGGGAACAAAGATATTGGGATCAAAATCAGGCGAGGACACCATAGCCAAAACAGCGCCCGTCTGCGGGTTTAAGACAACGACGGCCCCGTTTCCCGTGGGGGAGTTTTTTATGCCTTCTTCCGCCGCTTTTTGCACGGCGTAATTTATGGTAGTGTAAATATCTTCGCCGGCGCGGCCTTTATTGTCTTTTATTTTTTGTTTAACGCGGCCTTTATAGTCAACTTCCAAGAACAAACCGCCGTCGCGGCCTTTTAATTCTTTTTCATATCTTTTTTCTATGCCGCTTTTGCCGATTTTACTGTTTAAGCGGTATTTCTCGCTCTGCGAAAATTTGCGCCACGCGCTGTTGTCCATAGGGCCCATATACCCCAAAAGATGCGCCAAAAACGCGCCGTTGGGGTAAGTTCTTTTGCTTTCCTCAAGCAGATATAAACCCGGGTAATAAATTTGCAGTTCCGCAAAAGAAAATATTTTTTGCGGCGATATATTTTGCGCCAAAGCCGCCGCTTTGCCGCTCCTTATGGCTTTTTTAAGTTTGGATAAAATATCTTTTTGCTCCACGCCCAGATATTTGGCGACGTCTTGGGCAAAAGCGTCAAGGGCCGAGGGGGCCAGCTCCTGCGTGGAAGGCAGATAGTATAAACTGAAAGCCGGACTGTTTGTGGCAAGGGCGGTGCCGTCGCTTGCAAATATTCTGCCGCGCGGCGCCGTCTGATATAAAATCTGTGTACGGTTTTGTTCGGCGGCTTCGGTATACTTTTTGTGGGAGATAAGCTGTATATCTATCATCTTAAAAGCTATTACGCCCGCAAAGAGAAAAACGAGCCAAAACAGTCTTTTAAGACGAACCGCGTCAAAACTTTTATTTGTTCTCATTAGTTAACTTACCAACGGCAAAATATTTTACCACCATAAGATAAGCGGCCGGTAAAAGCAAACCGCTTAAAAGAGAGCCCAAAAGCAAACTCTTAAATCCCTGCCAGATAAAAACCCCGCTGAAAATAAAGCCCAAAACGCCGTAAGCCAAAACGCAGAAGATATTTAGAAATACTGTAATTACAAACTGCGGGCCGATATCCTTAAAGTCAATTTTATCGTCTATGCGATAAAATAAAAACAGCATAAGGGTAAAAACCAGAGCGTTTGCGCCAAAAAGCATAGTGCCAAAAAAATCCAAAAACAAACCGCTTATAAAAGCAAATATATAACCGCCCAGTTCGCTTAAAGCGCACGCCATTATAAGCGAGAAAACAAACATAACCCCCACCGTTATACCCAGCGGGGAAAAAAGCTCCACCGCTATCCAATGCGCTACGGTAGCCAAAATAAAAATAGCAAAGCATTTAAGAAATTTAATCATTTCTTTATGTCCTCTCTTATTTTGCGGGCTTTAATTTTTTTATCCGCGCCGCCCGATGGGAAAATAAGAACTTCTTTTATATCCGAAGGTTTTGCCGCGGGCGTTACGAAAAAACTGAGTGAAGTCGGCGTTTGGCCTTCTTCTTCGGTTACTGCAGGGCCGATTTCCCCTATCAAAAGACCGTCGGGGAAAAGCGCGCTTGAAGCCGAGGTGTAAACTTTATCGCCCTCTTTAACCTGCGCGCCAAGCGGCAGATATTTTATCGTGACAAGCCCCTCCTCCGTCCCGCTGACAAGGCCTTCTGCCATGGAAGGCGTTACGTACGCGGCGGAAAAAAATTCTTCGTCATTAAGCAGTAAAATCTTTGCCGTCTTTGGAGTAATCTCAATTACATTGCCCGCCAAAGCAAATACGCCGCCTTCAATTGCGCCGACCGGCGCGCGCAGCTCTATCCCGTCATCTGCGCCTTTTACTACTATAACCGTGCTTCTTCTTGAAGGCTCCCTGTAAGCAACGCGCGCCCAGAGGCCGCCCCACTTTTCCTGCGGGTTAAGGAGCAAAAGCTCGGCAAGCCTTTCGTTTTCTTTTTCCAGTACTGCCGCGCGGGAATTTTGCACCTGAAGCTCGGCAATCTGCCCTTTAAGACGGTTATTTTCTGTCGCGACTTCAAGAAGAGAGCGCGCCGATTGCTGCGCGCCGTTAAGATATTCCATAGCGCCGTGCGCGGCGCGCAGCTGCGGTATAAAAACGTACGAGAGCACCGCCCGAAGAGAGCTTACGGGCCCTTCCAAAGGCAGCAGCATAAGCACTAAAGCCAAAGCGGCAAACACAGAGGGCAGTACCTTTGAGTACCCCCTCTCCTGCGCGCTTAATTTTTTTGTGCGTTTTTCCTGCATACGGCGCTCCGCTTTACTTATTATTATTTACTTATTATTTATGTTCTTTTTTATAGCTTTTTATGCGGCGGGTTGCATTGTCTTTAAGATTATTGAAGAAAAATCTGTAATCGTATATATGCAAAATGCCCGCGGGGAAAAGGCCTTCGTTTGCGTTATATTTGGAAGTATCAACATCAACGACCAAGGCGTTTGTACCCTCTTCAAGACGCGCGGTTTTGAAAGGTTTTTCCTCCCCCTCCACTACGCCAGTTTCGCTGTTATATATCAGACCGCCTTTATACTGGCTTTTTTTGCTGGGTTTGCCGTCCGTGCGCCAGTTTACGGGGTTAATTGCCTGCGCGCCTTTGCGCAAAAGAAAAGAATATCCGCTGTTTGGCAGCTCGGTGTTATAAGAAATTATTACGCCAGTATCCTTTGGCCCTTTTGCCATTTTCAAAAAAGGATACTTTTCCAAATCTTCTTTGGTAACCGACCAGCCTACAATATAGGCCGCGACCAGTTTATCCTGAAGTTTTTTATCGGCAAATCTCTGCTCCATAATATTTTTTATCATCATAGAGCCCTGACTGAACCCCATTAAAATAAACGGGCGGCCGTTATTGTAATGCTGCATATAATAGTCAAAAGCCTTAAGCGTATCCTGATAGGGAATTGAAAGGAAATTGGCAAGGCTGTTATCGTCAAGATTGACGACTTCTATGGAGCCGCTTCTGTAATAAGGCGCGTAAACATTAACTTTATCTCCGGCGACGGCGGTATTAAAATTTATATAATTTACGGCGTTTTTCTTGGAGGCTTCGTCGTTAAAATCCTGATACTCAAGGCCGTTTCCTCCGAAGATAGTCGGGTAAACGTAAAAGACGTCAATATCCTGCGCGGGAGCCTCTTGCGCGGGAAGTTTAAGCCAATACTTTTCTTCCCCGTAGCGAGGCGCGGAGGGAAGCGCGTATGTCTTGAAAGCCTGAGCGCCCTGAGCGGCTAAAGCAGCGGCCGCAGACGGCACGCTTTGCGTTGAGACCGCCGTTGTCTGCGCGTAAAGTGCGGGCAAAAGCAGCAGGATAAAAGATAAAAGTAAATTTAATTTTGCGTTAAAAAGTTTCTTCATATAAATCCTCTTATTCCTCAATTTTAAGCATAGCGATGAAGGCTTCCTGCGGGATATCCACGCTGCCTATGCTCTTCATTCTTTTTTTGCCTTCTTTTTGTTTCTCAAGCAATTTTCTTTTACGCGTAATATCGCCGCCGTAGCATTTGGCTATAACGTCTTTGCGGAAAGCCGGTATAGTCTCTCTTGCGATAATTTTTCCGTTAACGCGCGCCTGCACTGCCACTTCAAACTGCTGCCGTCCGATAAGCTCTTTAAGCTTTTCGCATAAAAGCCGCCCGCGCGTAAGCGCTTTGTCCTTATGCGTTACCACCGAAAGCGCGTCAACGGGAGTGCCGTGTATAAGCACTTCCATCAAAACGACGTCGCTGCTGCGGTAATCGGCAAGTTCATAGTCAAAAGAAGCGTATCCTTTTGATACGGACTTTAACTTATTATAGAAATCTATCACCATTTCCGCCATAGGCATATAGTAGTTTATCATAACGCGCGAACTTGAAAGATGTTCCAAACTTATATAAACGCCGCGCTTTTCTTTAAGCAGCGTCATGACGCCGTCCATATAGGCAATAGGCGTTACGATTTTAATCTTTATGGAGGGCTCTTTTATGTCAATAATATCACCGTGCGGAGGGAAATTTGCCGGATTATCTATCCATTTATATCCGTCTCCGGCGTCGGCCAGAGCAGAGAGCTCCTGCGGATGTGTTTTGCGCAGCGTAAATTTTACCTGATAAATAACATTTGGACTTGTGGCAATTAAAGAGAGGTCAAATTCCCTCTCAAGCCTTTCTTTTACTATCTCTATATGCAACAGTCCCATAAAACCCAGACGAAAGCCAAAACCCAAAGCTTTGGAAACTTCGCTTTGATAACTGAAAGAACTGTCCGATAAATTTAATTTTTCAAGTGCGGTCCTAAGCAGAGGATAATCCGTCGTCTCCACGGGGAAAATGCTGGCAAATACTACCGGTTTTGCCTCGCTGTAGGCGTGCAAAGGCGTTTTTGCAGGGGCGTCTGCCAGAGTAACTGTGTCTCCCACCTGCACCTGATGGATATCCTTTATACCCGCAATAATGTATCCCACTTCGCCGCACTGCAAGCCTTGACATTTCTCAGGCTTAGGCGTCATATAGCCGACTTCCTCTATCTTGGAAGTAAAACCCGAGGCCATTAATTTCAAAGTCTGCCCCGCTTTTATTTTACCGTCCATAAGACGTACGTAAATTATAACGCCGCGGAATGAATCGTAAAAAGAATCAAAAATTAAAGCGCGCGTTTTGCCTTCGGCCTCGCCTTTTGGCGCGGGAATATCTTTTACTATGCGCTCCAGCAGACGCTCTACGCCAAGGCCGGTTTTGGCGCTTACTCTTTCTGCGCTCAGAGGTTCTTTTAGTATTTCCCAAATCTGCTCTTCTGTAATATCGGCGTCGCTTTGATTTAAGTCTACCTTATTTATAACGGGTATTATCTTAAGCCCGAGACTTTGCGCCAAATGCGCGTGAGCCACCGTCTGCGCTTCAACGCCCTGAGAGGCGTCTACAAGCAGCAAAACGCCTTCGCACGCGCGAAGAGAGCGCGCGACTTCGTAAGAAAAATCAACGTGGCCGGGCGTGTCAATTAAATTGAGTATGTAATCTTTATATTTTATGCGCACGGCCTTTGCTTTGATGGTAATGCCGCGCTCACGCTCAAGGTCCATACCGTCAAGCAGCTGCGCCTGCATTTTGCGATGCTCTACGGCGCCGGTATCTTCCAAAATACGGTCTGATAATGTCGTTTTGCCATGGTCTATGTGCGCGACTATGGAGAAATTGCGTATCTTTTTCATCTCATTAAGTAAAGCCTAAAAGTTTTCTTTAAGTTTCCTGATTTCAGAAGAGCTTGTGAGCAATATGGCCGCCTGGGCCAAATTGGAACAATCTTTGAAATTCAAATTTCTTAAGGTGTTTTTTATTCTAAGGAACATCACTGTTGAAACCGATAAAATATCTACGCCTAAACCGACCAGAAAAGGTATCATCTCCGGATCGGAGGCCATTTCACCGCAAACACTTACGGGTTTGCCTTTCTTGCGCGCCGCTTGTATTACAAAATTTATAACGCGCAAAACGGCGGGGTGGTATGGATCATAAAGATCGGCCACTTCCTGATTTACCCTGTCAACGGCAATAAGGTACTGAATTAAGTCGTTTGTGCCTATGGAAACAAAATCCACCTCGGCCAAAATACCGTCCATGGTAAGCGCGGCCGAAGGCACCTCTATCATTGCGCCTGTTTCAATAGGATGCTGAGGTATTATTTTTTTTGCGGCTGTTTCGGCAAGTACTTCCTTAAAAACGCTGTTTACTGTTTTTATTTCCTCAACGGAAGAGACCATAGGTATCATCATCTTAACGCGCGCGGGCACTTCGGAGGCCGTCCTTATGATGGCGCGCATCTGCGTGCGCATAAGGGAAGGGTATTTCAAAAACAGTCTTATGCCGCGGCAGCCCATAAAGGGATTATCTTCCTCGCTTGGTCTGGACAGGCCAAACTGCGCAATTTTATCTCCCCCCAAATCGGCAAGGCGTATGGTAAAAGGACGCAGGTCAAAATGAAGGGCTGCCTTCTTATATATGGAAACCTGCTCTTCCTCACTGGGCGGAAGGTAGCGGTCCATATAAATAAATTCCGTGCGCAGTAAACCCAAACCGTCGGAACGAAAAGGCACGTCCCCTTTAACTTCCTGCCGCGGATCGTAATTGAGATAGAGCGAAACTTCATACCCGTCTTTTGTAACGTTGGGTAGAGCGCTGATATCCTGTAAAGAAATTTCTTTTTGCAGAAACAGAGCCTGTTTTTGTCTGTATTCCTTTAAGGTTTTATCATCGGGGTTGATGATTATTTTGCCTTCTTCGCCGTCTACTATGATAAGGTCGTTTTGTTTAGTCTGCTCGGCCGCAGCAGATAGGCCTACTACGGCAGGCATTTGCATGCTTTGGGCCAAAATAGCGGTATGGCTTGTCTTTCCGCCGACGTCGGTTACAAAACCCAAAACATTTTTGCTGCTTAAACGTAAAGTGTCGGAGGGAAATAAATTATGCGCTATTACCACAGAGGGCTGTT
>CAZNCX010000023.1:12382-19004 GCA_964571655.1 uncultured Elusimicrobium sp.
CTTGCGCGAATATATTTCTATAAAGCTTTTTTGGAGGGCTGTTTTATGCCGCTGAATTTATTTTGCTTTTTTTGCGTAAGGTTTTCAAAAAGGCTTTTGGCCACGTCGGCCACGTCAAATTTGCGCTCTCTGAAAAAATCGTTTTTGATGGAGTCAAAATGCCGCATGGCTTCCTGCACGCAGACGTAAAGAGCGTATTCCGCATTTAATTTTTCTTTCTCTATTTTCTTTTTGACGTTTTGATTTAAGATGGGATCTTTCAAAATAGCTTTATGCGCCTGCAAAAGTTTTGCGTAATCGTTGCCGAAAAGTTCTTTTACTTTGCTTTCCGTTTTTGTAAACTCTTCGTAAGTTTTATCTATAGCGGCCGAGTAACGTCGCAGCTCTACCTGCACGTCGGCAGGCTCAACGGGGCGGCCTTCGGTCATAACGGCGTCGGGGGCCACCACGTAGGCGGGGCCTATTGCTATACCCGGGGAAGCCGCTATGCCTTTTAAGACTATCATTTATCCTCCTCCGCAATTTTGCCAAAAACGAACTTTAAGCTTTCAAAAGCGTCTTTTTCGTCCTCGCCTTTGATGATAAGCCTGATAAGGGATCCTTGTTCGGCCGCCAGCATCATTATGCCCATAATGCTTTTGGCGTTTACTTCCATATCGTCTTTAATGATAAAAACATCACTCTTAAAACGTCCCGCGTCCTGCGCTATCATAGCTGCCGGCCTTGCGTGGATACCCAGTCTGTTTACTATTTTTATATCTTCTTCTATCACTTATCCCCCGTCAGGCAATAAAAGAAGCCAGCGCAAAAAGCACCGTGCCCGAGATATAGAGAAATATGCTGGGCATATTAAGCTTCTTCATAAATATCGTCAAAATTACAAAAGCCAAAAGCAAAGAGGCTTTCATAATCGTATCTGCATCAATAGCCGTACCCTTAAAACGCGTATAAACACCGTAGGCAAATAAAGCCAAAGTAAATAATTGCCCTAAAGTTTTAAGGAAAGATATCGTCTTGTTCCAGTTTAGGTTTATAAGCCCGTAAAAGTTATTTTCCGTACCGTTATAGCCGTCGTAAAACCCTTTTGTGCGGATGGCAAAAGCCGGAATATCATAAATCAAAAGCGAACCTATTAAAGCCAAAATAATTATAAAAAGCGTTTCCTTTGTGGGGCCGCTGTCATGCAAAATTTGTATCTGGCCGGCAAATAAAACAAATATGCATATTACCAAAGAAAGAGGTTTTAATACAGCCCAAAAAAGCCTGTCCCCCAAAGAAGCGGCGGTATTGGCCGTACTGGCGCGGATTATGCGCCATTCCCTTTCTTCCTGATAGAAATTAAGCTTCGTGCAGACGGAAAGCTTTTCCTCCTGTTTAAGCATGGCGCCTATACTGTAGAGGCTCATTACGGGATTACAGTTAAAGCCTTCCAAATTGCGCGCCAAAGCGCGTTTATAAAGAAGTTCATTCTTTTGATAAATAATGCGCAATGCGGGACGGACTATATGGAGCACCCCGATATTTTGGAATTTGGCGTAATTCCAAAAACTTTGTAAAAACAGACTCCTTAAAACTACCGAGCGAGGTTCTACGTACATATTTTAGTCCTCCTTAAGCTTTGAGCTAAATGAGATAAACAGCACCGAAAGCCCTATCCACGGCACTACGAAGTAAGAGAACTTAAAGGCTATATGCATTTTTTGAGGGATATCCTCGTCAAAATAAGCAAACAGAGGGCCTATCAAAGTGCAAACTACCACCAAGAAAATCAAGACGGCCAGAAATTGGAAAACAAGACTTTGCGCCAAAACCGCGCCCGTGCTTGTTTTACCCTCAAGAAGCGCTTTTTCCACCACGGGCAATATGCGTGTGCGGTATCTTCTTAAACCTTTTTCAACGAAGCTGAACATTATGCCCGTTATGATACCGGCAAAAAAAGCAAAATAAATATCCATAGCAAAGAAATGCGCCAGTAAAACCGCCGTGCCCGCGCTTATGGCCCCGCTGGGCGGCACAACACCGCCGACCGGAATATAGTCAAGATATATAAGTTCCGTAAAAATGCCGAGCTGAAGGCCTAAAAATAAATCCCCGCTGAACATACCGAGCAAAGCCCCCGCCACTATGGGACGCGAAATCAAAACCTGCCCCACATAAGTAACATCTAATTCCAAAAATGCCAGCAAAGCGCAAAGCAATATTAGTTGTAACATTAAAATAACCTCTTTGAAAGCGATGCGGGCAAAGCCCGAACATCAAATTTTACAGTCTTTGCAAGGTCTTTAACCAAAGGCACTTCCTTTTCGGATAAATAAATCCCCTGCGAGTATTCTTTTTTCCCTTCCTGATATTCCGTATTGCCTATGTTTACTTTTTCAAACTTTACGCCGTCTTTGATTAAGGAGGCCAAAGCCTCAAACCCGTCAATAAGCAAAAAAACCTTTTGCGCGCTTTGCCCCTCAAGATATTTTGCGGCGGCCGTCTCGTCAAAAATATGCAGACCGTAAGAAGGAGGCAAGGCCAGTCTGAGCATCTTTTGCATAAGCCTGCTTGAAGCCGCTTCCCGCGAAACTATCACCACTTCCTGCGCTTTAATCTGCGGCAGCCAGCTTTCCACCACCTGCCCGTGCAGCAATCTGTTGTCTATGCGCGTAAAAATTATATCCATCATCGTCCGTATCCCGCCGCAGCCGTCTATATTAACAGCATTGGCATCTTTCCGTAGCGTTGAAAACGGCTTTTTTACCGTCTTCCAAAACCTTTTTGGCAAGTTCACGGGCGTCAAGCTTTTCCCTGTTGTTGAGCGCGCAAAGCAGCATGCTTAAATTAAGCCCGCAGAGCACCTGCGTATTTTTACTCTCCTGCAAAGAACAGACCGCCATATTACAAGCCGTCCCGCCGAAAGTGTCGGTAAGCACCAAAGTGCCTTTGGGCGAAGCGTTTTTTTTAACTTTGTCCGCCGTTTCCTGCAAATCTATCTTCCCGCTGACGCTAAGAGCCAAAACGCTCTCTTTATCAAAAGCGCAGATGCGGGACGCCGTATCCAGCATAGCCTTGGCTAAACTGCCGTGTGAAATCAAAATAAGCTTTACCATACTTCCTTCTTCTCTATGCCGATATCTCTGTGATATTCGGACACTTTATAACCTTTCCCCTGAAGATTGGCCGCAAGACTGTGCGCCATAAACACGCTTCTGTGGCATCCGCCGCTGCAGCCTATGGCTATCGTCAGGTAAGATTTGCCCTCCTTAATATATTTGGGTATTAAATAAACCAGCAAATCGGAATATCTCTTCAAAAAATTCTTTGCATAAGGCGTTGACATTATATAGTCGGCCACTTCTTTATCAAGGCCCGTTTTCTCCCTCAGCGCGGCGACATAATAGGGGTTTGCCAAAAAGCGTACGTCTATTACTATATCAGCCTCCAGCGGAAGACCGTTTTTATAGCCGAAGGAAACTATTGAAATTATCATTTCCTCTGAACGCTTTACTTCAAGAAGGTGCGATATCTTTTCCTTTAACTCGCCCAGAGTAAGGTTTGAAGTGATAATTTCTTTATCGGCCATTCTCTTAAGAGGATTAAGCAGGCGGCGTTCTTTTTCAATAGCGGTCAAAAGCTGCTCGGCAAGGGGATGTTTATGTTTCGTCTCCGAAAATCTGCGCACGAGCACTTCGTTTGAAGCGTCTATAAAAAGCATTTTGGGGCTAAATCCCTGTTTTGTTATGGCCGCAAGCATAAGCGGCAGGTCTTTAATGCCTTCGCCGTCGCGCGCGTCTATGCCTAAGGCTATGTTTTTATAGCGCTCGTGTTTTTTTATATGCTGCGTAAAAGCAGGAAGAAGGGCTACAGGCAGATTATCCACACAGTAAAAACCAAAGTCGCCAAAGATTTTTAATACCTGTGTTTTGCCCGCGCCGGAAATGCCGGTTATAATAAAAAGTTTCCCCTTTTTCTCTTCGGGAATTAAAGCTTTATTTTCTTCCATTCTTCTGCCCTTTCATCTGGGAAAGCAGCCTCCTGCTAAATTCTTTTGCCGAGCTTATGCCCTGCCCTTTAAGCCGCTGATTTAACGCCGCCACTTCAATAAGAACGGCCAAGTTCCTGCCCGGGGTTACCGGTATGGTAAGGGAGTTTATTTGCACTCCCAAAATATTTGTCTTTTGCTGTTCTACACCCAAGCGGTCAATAACCCCTCCCTGAGGAGGAATCAAATTTACTTCCATATCAACCGAAGAGCTGTCTATGGATGAGCCTATGCCAAAGAGCCTCTCCACGTCAATTATACCCATGCCGCGCACTTCCATAAAATGCCTCAGCATAGGCGGGCAAAACCCCAAAAGCGCGCCGCCGCGTCTGCGTTGGACTTCAACGACATCGTCGGCCACTAAAATATGTCCGCGTTTAATAAGCTCCAAAGCGCACTCGCTTTTGCCGATGCCGGCATCCCCCTTTATAAGGACGCCAAGGCCCGAAACTCTTATCAAAACGCCGTGGATATGCGTACGCGGTGAAATGCAGTCGTCAAGATAACTTGTCAACTCCGATACAAAAGAGGCCGTATCCAAACTCGTGCTTAAAAGCGGCGTTTTGCCGTCCTTGCAGGCCTGTTTTATAGCGGGCAGAATCTTCATTCCCGCCGTTACTATAACGCAGGGCACAAGCCCGCCTTTAAGCATTTTGCATATATTGCCCTTGAGCGCGGAAAAAGGCTGCTTTGCGCAAAACGCATATTCCCCGCGGCCGATTATTTGTATAATTTCGGCGCGGTAGTTTTCCAAGTGGCCGTCCAGAGCAAGGCCGGGACGGTTAAGAGCGGCTTTTGTAATCTCACGCTTTAAGTTAGTTTTGCCCGAGATTAACTCAAGGCAAAGCTCTTTTTGCTTGTCCTCTAAAAGCTGCTCCACCGTTACGGTTCTGGCAAATTGGGGCACGTTAAACCTCTTTGCGGGGCGCTTTTTGCGCCGTCGCTTAAATTATTTTTGCCTGATAGGCTGTATAAGCCCGTAAGTGCCGTCAAGCCTTTTGAAAATAAGGTTAATCTGTTTAGATTCTTCATCTAAAAACATCCAGAAAGTGTATCCCAGCCTTTCCATTTCATAGGCGGCGTCTTCTGGGTTCATAGGGTAAACTTCAACCTGTTTGATGACGGAAAATTTAACATCGTTCTGCGGCGCGTAAACTGCACCGTAATAAGAGGCCAAATCTTCTTTCTTCATCTTTTTGCTTCGCACGGTTTTGCTTTTTTCTTTCCTTATCTGCGCTTCAATTTTAAGGATTACACCGTCTATGGATTTATAAAGATCCTCTTCAACGGCTTTGGCGGTAAATTTACTCCTGCCGGCGTGTATGGTAAGCTCGGCGCGCTGATTTATTTTCTTGTCAACGCTGAGCACCGCTTCTGCCCAAGAGTTTTCATTAAAAAATTTATCCAGTTTATCAACTTTGCTTTGGGTAAAATCTTTTATGGCCTCCGTAAGCTTGATGTTCTTTGCGGTAATTTTAAGTTTCATAGATTCCTCCTTCCCCAAAAGCGGGTTTTATAACCGCGCTTCTTATATATATTTATCTTTCTATTAAATCATTTGTGCGCCCGCCTGTCAAATAAGCCCTTTACTTGACAAGCAGCCTTATGGCGTTAGGACAGACTTTGATTTCTATTCTCTCGGAACTTCGTCTCGCCTCCCCGTCAATATGATATAAAAACGGCCCGAAACAGTTGATAGACGCCTTCTTTATCTGCAAAGTTTTTGACGCGCTTATCGGACTTATTCCGGGCGAAAAAAAGTTAGGCAGCGCGCCAAGCAGTTTAAGCGTAGTGCCCTCTGTCATAACAATGTCCAAAAGACCGTCGTTAAGCTTAGCCTGCGGCGCAACGGTAAAATTGCTGCCGTACTGCGTGCCGTTTGCCACGCTTAAAGTAAAAGGATATCCGCTCAAAATGCGGCCGTCGTCTAAAGCAATCTCCGTATAAGCTGGCGCGTAATTAAAAAATTTGCTTATTCCTATCTTAAAATATTCCAGTCTGCCGCGTCGGCGCGCCTTCTTTTTTTGCGCGCCCTGCACAGCGTTTTGCGCTGTGTTTTGCGCTGCGCCGCGCTGCGCAAACTCGGCGGCGACTTCGGCCTCAAAACCAAGGCCGGCCACATTGATAAAATACTCTTTGTCAACCATACCCAAATCGCACGGCAAATCTCTTAAAGAAGCCAGATATTTGCAGGCGGCGTCAAAATCGTCCAAAGGATACCCGAGCTGGCGCGCAAGCCCATTGCCGCTGCCTAAAGGGATTATGCCCAAAGCGGTCTGCGTGCCGGCGAGGCTTTGGACGGCTTCGTTTACAGTGCCGTCGCCGCCTGCTACTATAACCTGCGGAAAATTATAGCCCACGGCCTCTTTTGCAAGCTCTCGCGCGTGGCCCGCGCCCTGCGTTAAAATAATTTGAGAAGAAGGGAAATTTGCCGTTATTGCATTTTTCAAAGCGTCTAAGCTGCCGTTTTTTCCGGCTGAAGGGTTTACAATAAATATTCTTTCCATTTTTGAACGCTCCTTACCAATATGATATACTTTATAATATTTTGAGGCGCTTTATGAAGAGTTTGGAGATAAGGGATTGTTTCTTAAA
>CAZNCX010000024.1:0-6971 GCA_964571655.1 uncultured Elusimicrobium sp.
CGGACGCAATTTTGCGCGCTTGGGTTTTGCGCTCAAGCGCGCAGTTTATTGTGTAAAATAAATAAGAATATTTTTGATATTGCCTTGAAGATAAAACTTTAATAAACTCTAACTATATGAAATTTCGGAGGGGAAAATGAAAAGGGGTTTTACTTTAATTGAGATGCTGGTGGTAGTCCTAATGATTGCCGTAATTGTAGGCATAGGGCTGCCAAATTATATGTTTACGGTAAGGCGCGCGCAAACCTCAAAAGTGTTGCCGGCGCTTAGGACTGTAGCTTCTTCTTTGCTTAGATACAGTCTTGAAAACGGCGCGCTTCCGCAGACGGAAAATCACGAGGGTGAGGCCCTGCGCGAAGAGCTTAATAAAGTTTTGGATATCGGCATACCCGAAGTAAGCGGCTTTACGCTTAATTATTATTCGGACTCCTATCTGGGTTATAAAATGTCAAACGACGCTATTTGGATTAATGTGGAATGGCGTACCGAAAATCTTAAAAATAATAAGAATTATGCTATAACCTGCTCAATGTCATCTGCGGACGTTACCGACGATAAAAAGAAGCTTTGTTCCTTAGTCTGCAATCACGATAATTTTTCCTACTACGGCGACGCTTACGGCTGCGTCATTAATAATCCCCGTTTCGGTTTTTAGGTTTGCCGCAGAGCAAAAAGCGCGCCGCGGGCGCAGCTTTTAGGGAATAATTTCGCGCAGATATTTGCCCGTGTAAGTATTGCTTTTTGCCACGTCCCGCGGCGAACCTTGGGCGACTATTTGCCCGCCCTTATCTCCGCCTTCGGGGCCCATATCAATAATCCAATCTGCGGTTTTAATGATGTCCAGATTATGCTCAATTACTAAAACGGTGTTGCCCTGCGCGCTTAAACGGTGGAGGACTTTTAAGAGCTTTTCTATATCGGCAAAGTGGAGGCCTGTGGTCGGCTCGTCTAAGATATAAAGCGTGTCGCCCGTTGCCCTGCGGGAGAGCTCGTCTGCAAGCTTAACTCTTTGCGCTTCGCCGCCCGATAAGGTTGTGGAACTTTGGCCCAGCCTTATATAGCCAAGCCCGACGTCCTGCAAAGTGGTCAGTATTCTTTTTATTTTAGGGATATTGTCAAAGAGTATAAGGGCGTCGTCTACGGTCATATTTAGTACTTCGGAAATATTTTTGCCCTTAAATTTTACCTGCAAAGTATCTTCGTTGAAGCGTTTGCCTTCGCATTCTTCGCACTTGACGTAGATATCGGGCAGAAACTGCATCTGTATCTTTATAATGCCGTCACCCTGACATTTTTCGCAGCGGCCGCCTTTTATGTTAAAGGAAAAGCGGCCCGCCTTAAAACCTCTGCGTTTGGCTTCTGTCATTTGCGCAAAAAGTTCGCGGATATGCGTATAAACGCCCGTATAAGTCGCGGGATTTGAGCGCGGCGTTTTGCCTATGGGGCTTTGGTCCACTATAATTACCTTATTGATATGCTCAAGGCCTTTTATTTCTTTATGGAGGCCGGGGGCTTCCTTTGCACCGTAAAACTTTCTTGCCAGCGCGCGGTATAAAATATTGTGTATCAAAGTTGATTTGCCTGAGCCCGAAACCCCTGTCACGCAGACAAAGAGGCCCAGCGGTATTTTCACGTTAATGTTCTTAAGGTTAAATTGTTTTGCACCCAAAATTTCAAGCCATTTATTTTGCGGCTTGCGCGGGGTTAAGTTTGAAGGTATTTTCTTTGTCCCGTTAAGATATTGCGCGGTAAGGGAGTTTTTGTTTTTGAGGAAATCTTCCCTGTCGCCCTGTGCGGTTATGTATCCGCCGTTTTCGCCGGCTTTGGGGCCCAGTTCAATTATATGATCGGCCGAGAGCAGCATATCCCTGTCGTGCTCAACTATTATCAAAGTGTTGTCAAGGGAACGCAGTTTTTTTAGCGTTTCAATAAGGCGGTCGTTATCGCGGCTGTGGAGGCCTATGGTCGGCTCGTCCAAGACGTATAAAACGCCCGTTAGGCCCGAGCCTATTTGCGTCGCCAAATGTATCCTTTGGGCCTCGCCGCCAGAGAGCGTTTGGGAGCGGCGGTCCAAAGTAAGATAATTAAGCCCCACGCTGTTTAGAAAACCAAGCCGCGCCTTGATTTCTTTTAAGACGGCTTTTGCTATAGTCTGTTCGCGTTCGCTGAGTTTTAAGTTATTGACGAAATCAAGCGCGGCCCCCGCCTGCAAAGCCGTAATCTGGGAAATGTTTTTGCCGCCCACGTAGACCGAAAGCGCCTCTGCCTTAAGCCTTGCGCCTTTGCAGGCGGGGCAGGTAATTTCGCGCATAAATTTGCGGTAAATTTCCTCGCGCACGAAATCGCTTTCGCTTTCGGAGTGGCGGCGTTTTAAGTTGCCTATGACGCCCTCAAAAGCAGAAGGGCGGTTTGCCCAATGCACTTTATATAAGATATCGGGCCCGCCGTATAAAAGCACTTCCTGCTGGCCGCGCGTTAAGTTTCGCCAAGGTTTGTTCATGGGTATTTTTTGCGCTTTGCAGACCTGCGAGAGAATTTCGTCATAATATCCCGCCCAGGAGTTTTTCCACCGGTTCGTTTTATTTGTAACGGGGGAATGCCATGCGGAAATTGCGCCGTCGTTTATGCTTAAAGTTTTATCGGGGACAACAAGGTCTTCGTCAATTTCAATTTTAATGCCAAGGCCGTTGCATTCCGCGCACGCGCCCTGCGGCGCGTTGTAGGAAAACAGCCGCGGCTCCATATCCTCAAAACCTATGCCGCAGACTGGGCAGGCATTGTTTTCGCTGTAGATAAAAACATCTTTTGCTTTCGGGCCGTTTTGTATTTTTATTAAGCCCTTGGAATATTTTACGGCAAGTTCCAAAGCGTCGTTTAAGCGTTCTTTATCGCTTTGGTCAATAAAAATTTCGTCAATAAGCAAATCAACGTTATGCTTTTTGTAGCGCGCTAAAACAGGAGGGGAAGATAAATCGTAAATTTCCCCGTCCAGCGAAACTTTTGCAAACCCCTCGCGCTTTAATTTGGCAAATAGATCTTCGTAACTTCCTTTTTTACCCTGCACTACGGGCGCAAGAATTTTTACCGTATTCTGGTCAAATTTAGCCAAGATATCTGCGGAAATTGCCTGCAGGGACCATTGCTCCACCGGCCGCCCGCAGTGCGGGCAGTGCCTTTGGCCTATGCGCGCAAAAAGCAGGCGGAAGTAATCGTAAATCTCGGTTACGGTGGCCACCGTTGAGCGCGGATTATGGGCGGGATTTCTTTGCTCTATGGATATGGCGGGGGAAAGACCGTCAATAAATTCCACGTCGGGCTTTTGCATCAAATCCAGAAATTGGCGCGCGCAGGCCGACATACTTTCAACATATCTGCGCTGGCCTTCGGCATATATGGTGTCAAAGGCAAGAGAGCTCTTGCCCGAACCTGAAAGCCCGCTTATTACAACTATCTTTGAGCGCGGTATTTTAAGCGAAATATTTTTAAGATTATTTGTCTTGGCCCCGTTTACGGTTATATATTCCATAAGAAAATTATATAATTTATCTATGAAACTGTTCAGCGGCAAAAATATTCTTGTTATGGCGAGCTGCCTTATTTCCGTCTCGGTCCTGGTGTGGCTTATCTATGATTCCAAAGCCAATTTCATTAAGATATGGGACAATGTTAACACATTTTATCTTGTGCTGGCTTTTATATCTTCGGCTATAATTTACATATTTATGGGCCTGTCTTTGTGGGAAGTTCTGCGGCTGCTGGGCCAAAAAATAAATCTCGGCGCAGCTATGAGCATAGCGTTTGTTTCCACCACGGTAAACTATCTTGTTTCCTCTATGGGCGTAAGCGGATTTGCGCTGCGGGCGCATCTTTTAGGCAAGCGCAAAATACCTCTGGGCGCAAGCGTCATGGCAAGCATAGTAATTACGGTGATTTTATATGTCGCGCTTATAGTGATAATTTTGCAGGGCTCGCTTTTGCTTGCTTTTAGCGATAATGCTTCAACCTCGCAGATAGTGAAAACTCTGGGGGCGGTGGCTTTGGTAGGCATAGTGGGCGTTTTTGTAACGGCGTTTTTGTTTAATAATGAGTTTCGCTATAACGGCATAAGGAATATTTTTATCCTTACCAATAAGATAATATATAAGCTTTTTGGTGCCATTATCCCCAAAAATAATTTTTCTGCTTTTGCAAAACAACTGGATAACGGCATAAGAATAATTCACGAACATAAAGCTAAGTTTACTACTGCGGTTTTTTATGTCTGCGGGGATTGGTTTTTTACCATCTTAATTTTATATCTGGCTTTTTTGGCGGTCGGCGTAAATATAAAAATAGGCGTTTTGCTGGCGGGTTTTGCCGTCGGTATGGCAACAACGCTTATCCCCGTTTTGCCGGGCGGCCTTGGCGCTATGGAGATTGTAATGGCCTCCGTATTTTCGCAGCTGGGCATTGATTGGAATACCGCGCTTATGGCCGCTTTGATTTACCGTTTTGTTTACTATATTATACCCGGCATAATAAGCGTGTTTGTTTATTGGGGCTTAAAACTTTCGGAGCCTTCGGCTTTAACAAGAAATAAGGCCGACGAGTATATAAAAAATGAAGCAAAAAATTCTGAACCGTCAGCCTGAAATTGACGCGCAGGCCTATGTGCACCCGACCGCCGTTTTAATAGGCGGCGTCAAGGCCGCAGAAGGCGTTTCCATATGGCCAAACGCTGTTTTACGCGCCGATATAGCCGCCGTTGAAATAGGGCAAAACTCCAACGTGCAGGACGGCGTGTGCGTCCACGTTGATTATGATAAGCCCGCTTTGATAGGCAAAAATGTTACAATAGGCCATAACGCCGTCATACACGGCACAAAAATAGGGGATAATACTTTAATAGGTATGGGCGCGATAGTTATGGAAGCGCAGATAGGCGAAGGCTGCATAATAGGCGCGGGCGCTTTAGTCCCCGCCGGCAAGGAAATACCGCGCGGCAGCCTTGTCATGGGAGTGCCCGCCAAGATAGTAAGGCAGCTTAGCGAAGAGGAAATAAAAAATCTGGAAAAGCACGCGCTTGAGTACGTAAAACTTGCCGAGGCTTTTCAAAAAACCTGCAGGGATATTTAATGTCAAAAATAGTTTTAATAGAAGATTCCAAAAATCTTGCTCAGGCCCTTAAATCCGCTTTGGAAATAAAGGGGCACGGCGTTGTGCTTGTAGGCGACGGCAGGGAAGCTTACGCCGCAGTTAAAAAACATAAGCCCGATGTGGTCCTTCTTGACCTTATGCTGCCGCACGTAAGCGGATACGAAATCTGCAAAAGCATAAAAAAAGACAACGCGCTTTGGAAGACGCCCGTAATCGTAATGTCTACCTTAACAAGCCCCGAACAGCGCGAACGCGCCACTGAGGCCGGCGCGGATCATTTTATTGCCAAACCCTACGATCTGCGCGATACTTTGTCCGAGATAGAAAAATTTTTGATTTCCTGACGGCGGGAGGTTGCCTTGTTATTTCGCATGATACGCAGTCAAAAAGTTGTTACCGACGCCGATTTGGCAAAAGAGCTCGGTACGACTACCAAAAACTTCTCTTCTTTTATAAGGCGCAGCAAAAACCTGCTGCCCGCAAACGGCTTCTTTATTCTTAACGAAAGCGAAACGGCCGATTTAACGCAAAATTACTGCTTTACGCGCGCCGAGCGGCTGCGCTACGCAAAGCGTCTGCCTTATGTTTTTAACGTCGCGGGCGCGCTGGCTGTTTTTTGTATGTGGAAGAAAAGTCCGCGCGCAAAAAGATTGCGGGATAAACTTTTTGCTCTTCCGCAGATTTCACAAATTGATATAGAAGAATTTTGCAAATAATATATGCGCGGCTAACGCCCGCGGAGATAAAAATGGAACTTGATAAAATTGAAACCCTGCTTGACGAAGGCCGCCCCCTTGCCGCGGTAAATATATTAAAGAAATATAAAGGCGGCGATGCGCAAACTCTTTTCCTTTATGGCGAAGCTTTGCGTTTAAGCGGTTTTTTTGAGCCTTCGCTAAAAGCCTGTAAAGACGCGCTTTCAAATTGTAAAGACAAGCCGCTTAAAATTGAAATTCTGCTTTCTCTTGCAAAAAGTTTAAGAACTTTGGGCCGTGCCAAAGAAGCTGCAAAAACTGCGCTTTGCGCCCTTAAACTTTGCGGCGGGGCCGCGGCTTTTGCAGACCTTAAAATGCAGGCCGTTTTGGAGCAGGCTTTGGCCTTGCGCGCACAAGGCAGGCTTGATGAAAGTTCCTCTCTCTTAAAGCGTGTTATGACTTATTATAAAGAGATAAAAGACGCTGCGGGGCAAAGCTTTGTTTATTGGTCTTTGGGCGGCATCTGCCGTCTTAAAGGGGACTTTAAGACGGGAATTATTCATTTCAAAGAGGCCTCTAAGCTCTCACGCGCCTGCGGTGATGATTTATCCGTTGCCTACGCCTATTGCGGGCTTGCCGGCATAAGCCGCATTGCCGGCGATATAAAGGCCTGCGTTAAAAATTACGAACTTGCGGAAAAAATATTTAAGCACTCTGAGGATATTTTTGGCAAAGCGTATACCAACTGCGGCATGGCAAACGGTTTAAGGCAGCTTGGCAAATATGATATTGCACTTAAAAGATACGCCGTTGCAGATAAACTTTATACCTCCATCAACGACAATGTGGATTTGGGTTTTGTAAAATGGGGCAAGGCCGATATCCTAAAGCGGCAAAATAAACTTAAGGAAGCGCTTTTGGAACTTACCGCGGCAAAAAAACTTTTTGCAAACTCAGACGAAATTCGCGGACAGTTGTTAACGGAAATTTCTTTGGCGCAGCTTTTATATGTTCTGGGCAAAAAGGCGCAAGCGCAAAAAATTTATTTTGCCGCCGTGGCCCGCGCAAAAAAAGAAGGCCTGTTTACCTATCTTGAAAGTCTTACTTAACTCCGCAGGAAAATTAGAAATTTAGCGCTTT
>CAZNCX010000024.1:7071-10478 GCA_964571655.1 uncultured Elusimicrobium sp.
CGCTGTTTTTTGCCGCCGCAGGCAAATTATTTTTACCTTAAAACAGCCGCCCGGTAAAAAGGGCTTGACTTTTTTGTCTAAAGCCGCTATACTAGTATTAGGCAAAAGCCGATTAAGCTCCGTGTAAGAGCAATCCCTGCAGGTATGGGGGTTGGGTCTTCAGGAGCAAAGTTTTTTGTTATGTAGAGACTATTATATTATACGCGCAGGCGCGGGCACTCCTGATACTTCCGACGGCGGCCTGCAAAACAAATAAAGGGGCTTATGCCGCGCGCAGCGCGGCAGACAAGACGGGAAGGAGTAAAAAATATGTCTATCATAATCAAGATGCAAAACAAGCCGAAAGGCAACCCTCAAAAAAAGGCTTATACTTATATTGCCTGCGTGATGGTTTTTATGCTTTTAATTTCCGTGATTGTGCCTTTGATGAGCGGCGGCGACAAAGCAAAAAAATCTAATACCGACTACAAACAAAAAGCTTACGACTTGGCCCGCCTCCCTTTTGATGAAGATACCGACGAACAAGACGTTCTCCAAAAAGAAGAATATCAGGATATTGCCACAGACGACCGTCTTATAAAGGGCATTTATACCGATAAAGAAAAAGAGCAGCGCAAAGAAACCGATAAACTGGAAGGCATACCTTTGCCTGCAGACTCCGATTATAAAGAAGCCGCCGCGATCAAAGCCGTTCAAAAACAACGCGAAGAAAGACGGACGCAGCCTACTTCAAACCGCACGACGCCCACTTCAAAAGGCTCTCTTCGCGCGGGTAATACCGTAACAGGCGGCGCCACCGGCGGCGGAAGCGCTTACACCTGGCGTAAAGAAGACCGCAAGCCTTCAGGTTCAAAGACAGGCGGTTCGGGGGCGTCGCAGATAAAGCAGGATATGCTTGCTAAACTTAAAGGCGGGCGCACGACGGGTTTTTTTGACGCCGTTACAAAAAGCTCTAAGGGGGCTAACGCTCAGGACAGCGAGAGTGCGGCCTCAGGCTCCATTGACGCGTTTCAAAAAGGCGGCGGAGAGGACGATATTTCCAAGTTAAATACCGAACTTGAAAAAGACGCTACGGCAGGCATTTCCCTCAATCAGGACGAACTTGATAAAATGAGAGCCACAAATGACGACCTTGATAAAAAATTAGACGACGCTTTGCAAAAAGATAAACAAAATAAAGATTACAATCCCTGTCCGACTATTCTTAAGAGTTCTAAATGTTTTTGGAATTTTGTTGCGCAGGCTGCGATAAATGTCGTTACCAAAGAACTGGGCTCGGCTGTTTCCAAAATAGGCTCTGACGACGGTAGCAGCGACAAAGGCGGCGGCGGTGACGGCGACAAATAAAAAAGATTTTTAGTAAAAGGAGATTTCCTATGAAAAACATATTTAATAACCTGGGTTATTTGACCAAACAAAATATTATCGGCATAGCCGTAGGCGTTACGCTTGTCGCCGGCGGTTTGGCCGTTGTTAATATGAACGGGCCGCAAACGGCAAAAAAAGCGGTTTTAGGCGGCGCGGGCGTATCTTCTTATGCCGAAACAGAGGAAGGCTCTTACGCGCCGGAACTTGCGCAGGCCAAAGGCGGCCAGAAAGGCGGCCAAAAAGGCGGGGCTACAGGCGGCGAAAATGGTGGGCAATATGAAGGCAGCGCGTCTGCCGAAGCCGCGCGCGAAGCTATGGAGAGCGCGGGCATATCTCCATTTTCTAATGAAACTGTTGCCGCTCAGGGCGCAAAAGACGCAGGCGCGCAAGACAGCGAGGGCGCAAAAGATATAAATAATTCTCCTGAAGCGGCCGCTTTATCTGCCGGCGTAAATGCGCTCAAAGCCAAGAATGATAAAGAAAGCGGTATTACCCCTTCAACCGCGCAGGCCATTGCGGCAAAGATGCGCACAGAGAAAGGCAAACTGCAGGCAAGTTCGCGTATAGGGGGCGGCTCGGGCGGTTCTTCGGGCGCGCGCGGCTCAACCTCGGTAAGCTATACTCCGGCAACTTATTCCCAGCCGGCAAAGGACAGCGCTTCAAAAGAAATTCCGCAGGCCGCGGCTCAGAATTTAAGCGATACGGAAATGACCACGCGCGCTCACGGACGTGCGGGTTCTATGGGCGGCTACGGCGTTAAAGCCGGCGAAGGCGTAAATCAAAACACCAGCGGCGCAAATCAGCAGCTTTATACGGTAAACGAACTGGTAACTTCGGCGAAATTTTCTCATAAAGGAAAGCAGGAGGCGCTTGCAAATCAAACGGCGAAAGGGTTTGCTTTTGCGCGCGACGCTTTTGAAGGCAGCAATGCCGAAGCGGGCGGAATTGAAGTGACGGGCTTAAGTATTGGCGAAACGGCAAATTCCCTTGATCGCGCGGCGAACAATCTTAATTTAACGCCTACAACCCCTACTTTTAAGGACGCCGAAACGGAAATAGAAGAACAAAAAGATCTTAAACAGCAAATTGTCAACAAATTGCTTCTGATGATTGCCGTTATGTCTGCGGCTATGTTTGTCTGCTCCAAACTTGCGACAATTAAGAATCCGTGGGCGCAGGCCGGCGCTTTTGTTGTCGCGGCGGGGGCCATACTGGCGCTTACGCGTTTTGCGTTTTGGGGCAACAATTCTATCTTTGACTTGTCGCGGCAGATGGATAACGCACAGTACACTCAAAGCAGCGGCAAAGGCTGGCGCATAGGCATAAGCATTGGCTTTGTCGTAATGTCTGCGCTTATAATACTATCCTGTTTTGGCAGCGTAGTCAATTCTTTCAAAGACGGTTTTAAGGCCGGCAAAGCGGGAGAAAAACTTGCCAACCCCAACTTCTTTTCCAGAATGGGAAAAGCTGCCCAATTTTTAGTGAAACCTATTAAGTGGATAGGCAGTTTGTTTAGCGCGGCAAAATCCACCACCAAAGGTTAATTTAAGATTTTACGGAATGGAGATTTGGCTATGAAAAATATTTTTAATAATCTCGGATACACTGCAAAGCATACTCTTGTCGGCGTGGCCTTAGGCGTAGCTACCATAGGCATAGGTATAGGCGTGGTATCCAATTTGGGCAGCAACCCGCAACGCGCGGGTGGGGCGGCTTTGAGCTCTTTGGAACAATATCAGCAGGGTGCGGCGGCTTCGCAAACTACTGCTGCCCCGCAGTATACCCGTCAGGAGCTTGAAAAACGCATAGCTCAGGCCGAGAGAGAAAGCGATAATCCTTCCGTCTATCAATTAAAAAATATTCCCTCCAAAGGGGAGTTTGGCTATAACGGGCAGGACAACGGCTCCGACAAAAGCGGCGGCAAAAACGTTGCGGGCGCGCTTGAAAGCCTTACTCCTGGCGGCGTAAGTGCAACGGAAGCTTTGGGTGCAAAATCCGCAGCGCAGGACGCGGCCGCTTATGATATGTCCGCTGCGGGA
>CAZNCX010000024.1:10553-12384 GCA_964571655.1 uncultured Elusimicrobium sp.
GCTGCCTATGCGCGCGCTTGCCTGCAATTGCAGGCAAGCGCGCGCATAGGCAGCTCGGGCGGCGGCATTATGAGCGGCGGCTCGGTTATGAAAAAGGGTGAAACTTCACGCTCTTCAGGCGCGTTAAGCGGCGCTTCGGGCGCACAGGGCGCGGCAAACAATTTAGGGGGTTCCTCTGCCTTCAGCGGCGGCCGCGCGGGTTCTATGGGCGGCTATAACGTAAAGGCGGGATATGCCTCGGGCGGGGCAAACGGGCAGGAACTTTTTACCGTAGGAGAACTTGAAAACGCCGCCTTAAAATCCCGTTACGCGGCGGGCAGCGTCTCCAAACAAAGCGCAAAAGGGGCGGCCTTTGCTCAGGCGGCTTTTGACGGCAGTCAGGCGGCGGAAGGCGGCGTAGAGGTTTCCGAAAACGGCGGCTTAAGCATAGAGGGGGCCACAAATTCCCTGGAGCGCGTTGCAAACAGCCAGCCTATGGGTTACTCAGGCTCATGGAACACGGATACTTTGGAAAATCTCCAGCAGCAGGAAGAAAAAGAATGGAAATCCCTTAAGAAAAAGATTATTTGGAAAATGGTATTAATGGGCCTTTTGGGTTTGTCGGCGGCGGGTTCTTATGCTTTGGTGGGCCTAGGCGGTCTTATTACAAGCGCGGCGGCGGTTGCGGGCATATACGCCTGTATGAAAGGCTTTGGCAATAAAGGCACTGCGCTTGAAGACCTTATCGCCAAAACAAAAGATTTTGAGCATCTTACCATAAACACCGATAAGTGGATGAAAGCGGCAAGAATAGTTTTTTGGAGCGCGCTTGCCGTCTGCGCGGGGCCTTTGGCCCTGGTAGGATATATGGTTGCCAAGAAAGGCAATAAAGAATTTCTTAAAAATTTGGTCAAAGACGCGGGCGACGGAAAGAGTACGGAAACTTCTGATTCCGAGGGCAGTTCCTCAATGACCGACAGCGATGCAACCGCCGCCACGCAGGACGTAAATAAAAACGCCTCATAAAGAAGGCGGGATAAAAAGCGGTGTAAATAAAAGATAAAGCAGCAGGGATAAAAAGGGTAATTATATGGCGGACGAGGAAAAGAATAATATTCCCGAAGGGGAACCTAAAGCGGGTTTGGGCGGATATATAAGGCCGCCGCAAAGGCGCAGGCGCAGATATCTCCAGCAGGACGACAGGGCGCTTAAACTTATAAAACCCGTCTTTAACCCGCAGGAGCAGGCGGCCGCGCAGCAAAGCGGCGCGGCGGGGGAAGTATCCCACGTTCAGCCGGCGGTCGGCGCGCAAGCTCAGGCGCCCGCAGCGCAGAACGTACAAAATGCGCAGCCGTCCGTACAAAATATGCAGGTTGCCGCCACCGCGCAGAAGAGGGCGCCGTCTCTTAAAGAGCAGTTTAAGATTTTATTTTTAGAGTTTTTGGACAGTTCGGCGGTATATGTCTTTAATAAGTTTGTGAAGAAGCATAATCTAAACGATATGCGTTCTTTAATAAAGAGTTCTTTGATAACGCTTTTAAGCGTATTGGTTATTTTTTTAACCGTGTCCTTTACAAATTGGCGCGATACGAAATGGCGTGAGGAGTTTGACAGGAAACGCGATGCCCGCATAAAGGCGGCGCAAATAATTAAATCGCGGCCGGAGCTGACTCCGCAGCAGCAGCTGGAAGAGCAGGACGCCGCGCGCAGAAGAAGGCTTCAAAAATTAGGCACGTTTATGCCTATTGAGGAAGAGTTAAAAGAAGAGCGTCAAAAACCTTCCACCGCGCTTTTACAGCAGGCTATTGAAGACGACAAAGACAGGATACGTTTAGCGGGCTCCTCCGAATAT
>CAZNCX010000024.1:12403-18455 GCA_964571655.1 uncultured Elusimicrobium sp.
CGCGCAGGTGGCCGCCTATAAAGAGCAGGTAAGAAAGCAAAAAGAAGCTGAAAAGGCCGAAGCCGAACGTCAGGCGGCAATACTGGCGGAAAAGAAAAAACAGGAAGATATTGCGCTTGCAAAAGCGCGTGCGGCAAAACAAAAGCAGCTGGCTCTTGAAAAGGCTGCCAAGCAGGGTAAGGAAATTACGCCCGAAGGACAGGTGGTAACAAAAGTAAATAAATTACAGACCAGCAAAGGTGTTGGGCCGGACGCCAAAATTTTTAAGGAAAGCAAAGATTTTAAGTTAAAAGAGTAATAGAACAAACAGGGAAAAGCGGAAGTAAGTGAGTGAAGTATATAAGTATAAAGGAAACATAAAAGGGTAGCTATATGGATAAAGTAACGCCCAAAGAAAAAAGAGAGAAAAAACCCTTAGCGGGTTTTGCCTCGCGCCATAAAACAGTTTTAATTATAGGCGGGGTGTTGCTTGCGGGCGGACTTTATGTTTTTACTTCAACGCCGCTTTCGGGGATAATAGGCGGGGAAGCTTTGGGCGCGGCGTTTGGTTTGCCTCAGCAGTCTTTGGGGTATATTACGCCTTTAGATCTTTCTATTTACGCTTCAGGCGCGCAAAACAGTAAAGTTTACGGCGTCTTATCGGACATTGAAGAGCAAAACGATTATGACAGGGGCAACTATGTCTTTGGCTCAATTACGCCTTTTGTTTCACAAGAGGACCGCCTTATAAATGCAAAGAGGGAATTTTCCCGAGGCATTGAAGCCACAAAAAGCGCTTTAAGCCAGATACAAGGCTCACTAAGCCTTGCCGATACTTTTGAGGGGCCAGCGCGTATTGAGGGCGTAGCGCTAGCTTCTGAAAACGCGGGCTCGGCCAACGCAGGCGTTTTTGACAAAGGCCGTCTTGCAGGCGAAATTATGGAAGGTAAACCCGTACCTCCGCTGGGGGCTTTTAAGGATTCCTCTTCGGATTTTACGCGTGTTGACGCCGCTGATTTGGAAACGCGTCCTTCGGGGCAAGTTGGCGCAAACATACAAGGCAAGGCGGAGCCGGAAAGTTCTTTTTCAAAAGTTTTAGATGCAAGCTCAGTTAAATTTACCGGCGGACGCACCGGCGCTTTGGGCGGATACAATGCTATGGTGGGCCGCATAAAAACAGACAGACTAAGTATCGGCCAGCTAAACGCTTTTACGGATTTGGGGCATGTGTTCTTTTTTAGCAGCAGCGCGCTTAAATCGCGTTATACGACATCGGCTAAGAAACTTTCCGCCGCGGCCTTTGACGGCGGCGCGCAGGAAGAGGAAATGCTTATTATCCCCGACGAGAAAGAAGAAATTTATATAGGCGGGGATACAAGGTCTCCGTCTACGATACTTATGCAGATACAGGAAAGCACCCAGCGCTGCAGGGAAGCAAAAGCCCAGCATCAGCAGGCGGCCGACAGCGCTGCTACAGAAATAAATGTGCAGATGAAAGGCATTCAAAAAATAATAGAAGAAAATGAGGGCCGCGTGCCGGGCTCCTGCGAGAGGGTTTTGGGCATAGAATTTGCGGGGACGGCCACCGCCAGAGAAAAATGGAATTTAGCCATAGAAAATATTTCTCAGCAATGTGCAATTATGGACAGGGAGCGCGGCGCTTATTTTGAAGGGTGCGACTTTAACTATGAAGCCGAGACGATAGAATATCCCTACTCCTGCAGTTATATCGCCAATATGAAACTGGAGGGGGGCTGCAGCTTCGGCATATGTCAATTTTCGTGTGCGAGCACGCCGAAGTGGTTTGACATAAGCAAGTTTAATTGCGACGATACTTCCGATTGCAAAGCCAAGATGGAAGAGAAATTAAAGGAAGTCGCCCACTTTATGGTTACACTTAGGTAACATTATAAACGCGGCAGGCTGGAACACAGTCTTTGCGGCCGCGCTAAAACGGACGAAATGCGGAAATAAAGCGGCAATGAGTAAATTTTGCAATATCTGTTACGACAGAATTATAAAACAGAAGGATTTTATTAAGAGGAGGCACAATTATGCCAAATAAGGATAGCTTTACCTTCAGCGATAAGCTGAAAAAGAGCAAATCCCTCCCGTTATCAAAGCGCATACCTTCGCGTATGGGTCCCGATAACAAAGCCAAACGCACTCTTATACAGAGGGCTCAAAGGGATTTGCCCTTTATAATCGTAGCGGCAGCCGCGTTGCTGCTGTTGCCCGTGCTCAGCCGTGATAACGGCGCAGGCAGCACATATCCCGTAATGCCCGAGTGGGACGATAACAATGTTTATGCGGAAAACGGAGGCACAGTCCAGGGGACTGAGCAGCCCGTCATATCCCCCGGGACTTTTCAGGATCCTTTATCTTGGATAAACCGTCCGGGAGAAGACCGCAATGCCGCGCTTACCCCTGAGGTTATAGAGCACCAGGGTGAAGATGTATTGGCGCCGACTACTCGTTCGGAGCGTTCCGTAGACAAATACGGCACGGAAGCTAAGAGAGGTGTTGTCAGTTCGGTAACAAGGAAAGCTACTGAAAAAGGAAGTCTTCGCAATTCCTCTGCTATAGCGATAAGAGGTTCGGGCGGTTTTGGCAAAAGTTACTCCATATATACGCCTACCAAAGGGGAAGCCTCCTCAAGACTTCGCGAGGGTGTGCGTCCCGTGGCTTTGCAGCCTATGGAATCGGCGGGCAAAAGCGGGCGTTCGCTTACGGGTGAAGGTCTTGCGGCGGAAGCTTCGCGCTCTTTAGGCGCCATGAACAGAGGCCCTGCAAAGCAGGCTCTGTATAACGCCCAGTTAAGGGATACCGACGGCAAATCTCTGGGTGAAATAGGCAGCGGCCCCAAAATAGTGGGCGGCGCAAGGGCCGGAACAGGCGGTTCCCCGAGCAATAAAAATAATTACCAAATACCCTCTCCGTGGTGGATGGATATGGAAAAGACTAAGTATATGAAAGAGTGGGAACTTTGGCATTATAACTTTCAGAAAGCTATTGCCGAGCCTTTGGCAAAAGGTATGGGCAATATCTTCTCCTGTCTTCTTTTTGGCAGCAAAGGCGGCGAGACAGATAAGTTCTTAGGCCAGTTGCCCGGAGATACCGGTTACGACTGTAAAGGCCCAGATGGCAAAGACATTTCTGGGGTGGGAAGCTGGGGCGATTTCAGAGACGGCTTTGGCAAACAAACTTCCGGCACAGGCGATAATAAAGAAGAAAAGAGCGGAGGCGCGGCTGCTTGGGAAGCATGGATTACAAAATGTCGTGCTGCCGGCGGGGATTGGAAAGCTTCCGACGGCAGTCCAAAAGCATGGTGGGACGTGCGTTTTAGATGCCTTGGCCTTAAGGTAAAGCCTTTTATGGGCAAGAATCTTACTGTTGACTGCAGCGGCATTAACGATGATCCCATAAAGTTCCATTCATGGATAGCCAGAAACGATGATAAGGTAAAAAAGAGAAGTGAAGAAATGCTTATCCATTACGTCGTCGCAGGCACGCGCCCTGCCGTGGGCGGATACGGGCAGGATAAATACCGTAACGCTGATAATAAGAGCATAAAAAACCAAAGGGTTATCTATGTCGCCAAAGGCGGCATTTTAGACGGCGTTTCTTTCAAAAAGGACGTTCTTGAACCTTTGCAGAAAGCATGTCCTTCCCAAGAAATCGTTGTAACAAAAGTAGGAGCGATAAAAACCTCCGAAAGGGCTTTAGCGCCGCTTTCATACTCAATGGTGGATGAAAACAGAAAAGGCCTTTGCGCAGGCAAAGAAATACGAAGCATATTTCCTACTTTAGATGGGAAGAAAAAACTGCGCAAAACTATAGCTTTATCTCAGGGTGAAAGCAAGGACCTTGCCGAACTCAAAGTAGTTTTTGCCAACTCTGAACTTGACGAGTATAAGGCCGCTCTTTCAGGCGCGAGTTCCGTTGATATAAAAGAGTGCAAGGTCTATCAAACCGACGCGGTTATAGCCCCCGTTTATGTTGAAACTAAAACCGATATGAATAGAGGGAGTACAAGCACCGCTAAGGGCAATTTGGACTGCGCTAATGTAAATTTCCGCGCCGCTTTGCAAACTGGTAAATATGCGCGTTTTGTCGCGGAGATTTCAAATCCCGATAAGTATGTTTATGCGGTGCATATTGAAAATGTTGATATGAATCCAGCCCATCCGACAATAAAAAACATTGTTGACTGTTCTAAGAAAGACTACAGCCAGGAAATCAACAGGGAAACGGGCCGCGCTAAGTTCAGTTATGAGTTCCCCGCAGGACGTGCGGTCAGCAGTGAAACAGGCATAGTCAACAGCGAAGAAGGCCGCGGAGAGATTATGTGGCTTACTTCAAACGAAGCCCCTAGCGAGGCGGGATTAAAGAAGAAAGCCATTAGCAGCGCCGGCGCTCCGTTAGATAGTTTAGGCATTGAAGATATCTTCCCTCAGGGACACTACAAAGCGCAAAGCTGTTATTTCAGGTGGTGTTCTGATAGCAGCTGTACCGAGCCTGCAAACGCGTATAGAGAAGGCTATTGTACGGATAATGGTAAAGTCGTAAAAGCAGTTTCCTTCAACGGCGGAGATACGTGGTTAAGCACGGGAGTTACCGCCGGCGCGGATGCAACCTCCTCCGGTATTTGCCAAGACGTCTGCTATGAACACGGAGTGGTATATACCTATACGAAATATACCGCAGAGGAAGGAGGAAAAAGCACCATATCTCGCGGCGAGGCAGTAGGTGACCTTACTTATATGGTTTACACCGAACCTGCGCTTAAGGACATGATAAAAGCTTGCCAAGACATTGGGGCAAAGAGCACAAGCGATATCTGCTCTGAGAATAACAAGTTATATCCCTATGTCAAGTTTGAAGAAAAAGGGATATCGCCCTTACTGCTTAAGACGAGCAAGACTCCCTACACGGAAGAAACATTGCCCTCTTTAGGAAAAACTCTAAATGAGATGCTTTCTTCTTCTGCAGCCTGCTCGCAGGTATGCAAGAAAACAACTGTGATTGGGCCCAAAGATCCAAACAAACCTGCAACCAGCGAAGAGACTGTCGTCCTAAAGAGCGATTTCCAAAAGGAAATAATAGCTTATAAAGATCTAGCCAAATCCTCCACGCCCAATGTGGCTCTTGCGGCAAGCTTGATAGGCTATTGCGGCGAGGACGATAAGACTGACGAAGAAGATAAATCCGACGCGCAGACTAAAGCCGGCGAAGATGAAGCAGCCGACGTTAAAGAATATTGCAGCGGTTACGGCACTTACTTCTATGAATCGGCCGCAGGCACAGACGGCAGCTTCGTTATCTTAAACGAAGCCGACAAAGAAAAAGGTACCCTTAAAAAGCTTATAGAAGAAGGCAAAGACAGCATTAAACCTTGTCAGACTGCCTGTAAGAATAAAGAAGGTAGAATATACCTTGCCGATGAAAGCGGCAAAGCTACCAACACCTTCTGTCTCTTCAATATGCTTACGAGTAACATAGAGATGCCTGAAGAAGTAAAGTCAAAGGGTGTTAATATACAGATAATATATCAGATCAGCAAGCAGTTTACTCCGCCCTCCGGCGTAGCGGACTGCGTTGAAGAAGCGCCTGCGGCTCAGGCGGAACCTGCCGCACCCGAAACTAAGTCCCAGCAGGGCGAAGACAAAACGGGTTGTAAAGACGGGGATGCCCTATATAAATACATCTCTGTTGCAGGCTATAACATAAGCACGGGAGAACTCCTTGAGCCTGCAAACGACGCTTCCGGCAATGACACAAATAGGACCATCGGTAATTGTCAGAACGCAAGAGTTTGTATAGACCAGGAGGGCAATCTGCGTTTAGGCCTCTCAACGACGGCTACCATAATTGCTCCTAAGGGCAGCGCGGAGGTTTCTCAGCTTGGCAATGCTCAGATAGCGGGCTGTCTTGAGGTCGCCGGCGATAAGATGACCGCTGAGATAAAAGCGCAAAAACCTGCCTGCGGCAAAGACAAATGCAGATTAAACGGGTTTCCTTACCAGTCTGTTCTCTACAATGGTTTGGCTATAAGGACAAAGACGCTGCCCGC
>CAZNCX010000025.1:0-2807 GCA_964571655.1 uncultured Elusimicrobium sp.
GCAACAGGGCTCTCAGGCAGGCATATTGTATCGCCCACGTCAACGCCTTCAAGGCCGCTGATGGCCACAATGTCGCCGGCGCGAGCGCTGTCTGTCTCGGTCTTGCCGAGGCCCAAAAATTTCTCTATCTTAACTGCTTTTGAGGGGATTATGTGCCCGTCGTGCTTTAGCATAACGACGTTTTGCCCTTTGTTTACGCTGCCGTTCATAATTCTGCCGATGCCGATATGTCCCAGAAAATTACTGTAGTCAAGCATTGTAATTTGCATTTGTAGCGGTTTGTTTTCATCTGCAAAAGGGGCGGGTACGTGTTTTATTATCGCGTCAAAAAGCGGGGCAATGGATAGTCCGCGCTCCTCCATATTATTTACGGCCCAGCCTTCGCGGCCGCTTGCGTATAAAATAGGGAAGTCCAACTGTTTATCGTCGGCGCCAAGCTCCATAAAAAGCTCAAAGACATCGTCTATAACCGCGCTAGGAGCCGCGTTCTCACGGTCCATTTTATTTATTACCACCAGCGGGCGCAGCCCCAAAGCCAAAGCTTTGCGCAGTACAAAACGCGTCTGCGGCATAGGGCCTTCCACCGCGTCCACCAAAAGCAGCGCGCCGTCTACCATCTTAAGGACGCGTTCCACCTCACTGCCGAAATCTGCGTGGCCCGGGGTGTCAACGATATTTATGGTAAAATCTTTATATTGCACCGAAGTGCATTTGGATAAAATCGTAATGCCGCGCTCGCGCTCTATGGGGTTGGAGTCAAGGACGGTTTCCTGTGCTTCATCTTGTTTTACTTTGAACTGCCCCGCATATTTTAACATTGCGTCTACGACGGTAGTTTTGCCGTGGTCAACGTGGGCGATTATGGCGATGTTGCGTACGTCTTTTCTTATGGACATTTTTTTATAACCTTTTGCTCTATAGATAAAATTATATTTGCAAAAAACAACCCGCCGAAGCAAAGCGAAGGCGGGGCTTGCAAAATCGGTCTTTTATATAATTATATGAAATTATTAAGCGCGTTTACAGAGGGCGGTCTATTTATCCAGTTTTTCTATAAAGCGCAAAAAGGCTTCTTTGCCTGCGGCGTCGTGCTTAAAAACCCCGCATTTGAGAAGTATTTTGCAGAAAGTTTGGCCAATTTCCTCAAGCAGGATATCCATTATGTCCTGCGGGCCGAAGTTCTTATATTCCCCTATAAATTCTTTAACCCAATTGTAATGTTGGGCAAGGGAAGATAAATCTTTCATCTTTTCCATCTCGCCGCGCGCTAAAAGCGCGGCTATGGCCGACATTTCCGCCTTAAGCCGCGCGGGTAAAATGGCCATGCCCATAGCTTCTATGAGGCCGATATTTTCCCTCTTAATATTATGATATTTGCGCGGGCTGTGGAAAATGCCGTAAGGATTTTCTTTATCGCAGCGGTTATTTCTTAAAATTATATCGGCTTCAAATTTGCCTTTTTTGAAGCGCACTATCGGCGTTAGCGTATTATGCGGCGTTTTGCCCGTATTATGTATGACGCCGACTTTTTTGTCGTCGTACTTCTTCCAGATTTTAAGGATATGTTCCGTCGCGGCAAGGACGTCTTTTTTAGTTCCGCGCACGCGGATAACCGAAAGCGGCCACCTTATAATATCAAATGAAACGTGCGGGAATTTTTTAAGTTTGAAACTTTTTGCCGAACCTGCTTTTTCAAGCGGGAAGGCGTAGCGGCCGGCCTGAAAATGGTCGTGCGATAAAATGGAGCCGCCCACAATGGGAAGGTCCGCGTTGGAGCCTATGAAATAGTGAGGAAACATCTGCACAAAATCAAGCAGAACTTTTATGGCTTTGCCGTCAATTTTCATAGGGCGGTGATGCTCGCTTAAAAGTATGCTGTGCTCTCTGTAGTAAATGTAGGGAGAATATTGGAAGTACCACGTTTCCTCGTTAAGTTTAAGCGGGATAAGACGTAAATTCTGGCGCGCGGGGTGATTTAAGCGGCCGCTGTAGCCTTCGTTATCGCGGCAAAGGAGGCATTTGGGATAAATAGTTTTTTGCTCCCTTACGCGGCCCTGCAAAGCTATTTCTTTGGGATCTTTTTCGGGCTTGGCCATATTTATTGTCATATCCAAAAAGCCAAAATTAGTATCCACTTTCCAATTTATGTTTTGGGCGGCGCGGTCGGCCTTGACGTAATAAACTTTTTGACAGTAATTATAAAAGAAGTCCATAGCCTTCTTCGGGCCGCTTTTGCCGCTTTTAAGCAGGGTTAAAAACTTTTCCGTAAGAACTGTGGGGCGCGCCGTAAAAACAGACATTATTTTGGTTTCAAAAATTTCGCGGTAGGTTTGGGTGTCGGCTTTAAGAAGATTATTTTCCGCCGCATAAAAAGAAATGTCGGCCAAAATCTCAGAAGGAAAATCTGGCGTAGGGCCCTTATAAGATGGGGCGTAATTATTATCGGGCAGGTTAAGCGCTTCCAAGACGCTGTTGCGCGCCCAAACGCAGTCGCTTTCTTCAATAAGTTTATTTTTTACGGCGTAAGCAAGCAGCTCTTCAACGTTGGTATAAATCATTTTATCCTCTTTTCCCCTCGGTCTTAAAATCGGGCTTTAGTATTTTTTGTTTTGTTCCCACTTCCAAGCCGTTTTTATAATTCTATCTAAATCATACTCATTTTTCCAGCCTAAAATTTGGCGGGCTTTGGAACTGTCGGCCACAAGCACAGCCGGATCGCCTGCGCGGCGCGCTGTAATTTCAACCTTAAAATCCCTGCCGCTTACGCGCTTTGCCGCTTCAATAACTTCTTTGACGCTGTAGCCTTC
>CAZNCX010000025.1:2817-18181 GCA_964571655.1 uncultured Elusimicrobium sp.
TGCAGCTTTTATCTTCCTTCATCATTTTATCAAGGGCAAGCAGATGCGCGCGCGCCAAATCGTTGACGTGCACAAAATCCCTTATACACGTGCCGTCTTTTGTAGCATAATCTGCGCCGAATATCTTTATAGAATCCCTTTTGCCCAAAGCCGTTTGTAAGATAAGAGGGATTAAGTGGCTCTCGGGTGTATGGCTTTCGCCTATTTTACCGCCGTCGTCTGCGCCGGCGGCGTTAAAATAGCGCAGAACGCCGCTTTTTAAGCCGTAGGCCGTATCGTAATCTTTCAAAATCTGCTCGGTCATAAGCTTGGTGTAACCGTAGGGATTTATCGGGTTTTGGGGGTGGGACTCGTCAATTTTATTTGTTTTTGGCTCCCCGAAAGTAGCCGCCGAAGAAGAAAAAATAAAGTAGCGTACATCGTTTTTTACCATAGAGCCCAAAAGTTTTAAGACTTTGGCAATATTATTTTCATAATACTTAGCGGGGTTTTGCACGCTCTCCCCCACTTCGGTAAAAGCGGCAAAATGCATAACGGCGTCAATTTTATTTTGCGTGAAAATCTTATCAAGTTTTTTAACGTCGCCCAAATCGCCTTTGATAAATTTTGCGCCGCGCGCGGCATGGCGGTGTCCCTTTACAAGGTTGTCTAAAACAAGGACTTTATCCCCCCTGTCCTTAAGCATTTTTACGGCGTGCGAGCCTATGTATCCCGCGCCGCCGACTACAAGTATTGTCGGCATAAAAAATTACCTCTTATTTTCTATAAAAATTTATTAAATTTCTTCCAGTTTACCCGCGCCGCCGCCTACACTAGCCGTATAAAAATCAGCCGTGAGGCCGCATTCTTTACTGTAAATTTCGCCCGCGGCTTTGATAATTTGGGGTACAAAACTTTCCTCCGCTATGGCAAGGGCCGAACCGCCAAAACCGCCCCCCATCATGCGCGCGCCCAAAACGCCTTTTTGCGCCTGCAGGGCAGCCACGATGCTGTCAAGTTCTTTCCCCGTAACTTCGTAATCTTCTTTGAGCGATTTGTGCGATGCGTTCATAAGTTTGCCAAAACCCGCTATGTCGCCTTTTTTGAGAAGTTCTGCCGCATCAAGGGTGCGCTGCTGCTCGCTTACGGCGTGGCGCGCGCGTTTGAGAAGGACTTCGTCCTGCTCAAACAAAGGCTCGCAGGAGGCAAATTTATCTGCGCTTAATGAGCACAGCGCCGAAAGATTTTCATACTTTTTGCCGAGTATCTTCAAAGCGTTTTCGCACTGCGCTCTGCGTTCGTTATATTTGGAATCGGCAAGTTCGCGGCGTTTGTTTGTGTTTGCGATAAGCAAAACGCGCGGGCCCAGTTCCACGGGAATATACTCGTATTTAAGAGTATTGCAGTCCAAGAGAAGCGCGTTATTTTTTTTGCCGCAGGCAATGATAAACTGATCCATAATACCGCAGTTTACGCCGGCAAAAGTATGCTCGGCCGTTTGAGACATTTTGGCAAGCTGCGGCGCGGAAAAATTGCAAAAGAAAAACTCGTTAAGCATAACGGCCGTCAAAACTTCAATAGAAGCCGAGGAGGAAAGCCCCGCCCCGTTTGGTATATTGCCGCCGTAGACAGCGTCAAAGCCGCTGTTTATTTTTGCGCCGCAGGCGCGTAGCGCGGCAATTACGCCTTTGGGATAAGTAGTCCAATTCTTACATTTTTCAATTTGAGAAATATCTGCTTCTATTACGCCTTGTTCTTCAAAGTTAAGGGAAAAGAAATTTATTTTGCCGTCGTTTCTTTTGCGCGCGGCCAGATAAGTGCCAAAAGTAAGCGCGCACGGCAGGACGTAGCCGCCGTTATAATCGGTATGTTCGCCTATAAGATTTACCCTGCCGCCTGCAAAAAAGACTGCTTTGGGGGTTGTGTTAAATAATTCCTGAAATTTTTTTGTAACTTGTTGCCGCATTTTTTTATCTCCCGTAAAAAAGCGGCGCGGTTTTTTTCAACCGCGCCGCAATATCAAACCTAAGCTGCCAAACAAAGTGAGGAGAATACTATGTATAAACCCACTACGCAGCAGATTATCGCTATGCTCACAGGCACAAGCTTATTCCACGGCGTGGTGTCAACGACGTGTTTATCAAGGCTGTCTTCATAAGTGTGTTTGGAAGGATAGTACTTGCCCATAATCAACATAAACACGGCGCAGACTACAAACAGCAGGGCCAGAATATGCAGATAGTGCACGGTGGAGAATTTGAACAGAGGTTCCCACACGGCAACGGGCAGCGCGCTTTGGAAAAAGCCCGCCACACCTTTTAAGACGGAAGGATCGGCCATGCCTGAGGCCATAAACTCCTTAAACCCGCCCGATAGCGCGGTAAGCTGCGTCGTGCCGTAAACAAGTATGAATACCGCAAGCGTAATTTTTGCCGAGGAAGCCGGCGCCTTCTTGCTTAACATACCCATTACCATCAACGTTAATATCGGCACGTTATAGAAGCCGTTTACCGTCTGCAGATATGTAAAAAGCCCGCTTGGGGCTTTTGCAATAAGGGGCGCAATTAACATGGCAAACACGGCAAGCGCAACGCCGAATATTTTGCCGTACTTGACAGCCGTCTTATCATCCGCCTTGGGATTTATATATTCCTTATATACGTTAAGCGTAAATAATGTTGAGGTGGAATTTAACCCCGCGTTAAACGAGCTTAAAATAGCCCCGAACAAAACCGCCGCAAAAAATCCTACCATAAACCACGGCAGAACCGCTTTTACCAGCATAGGGTACGCAAAGTCGCTCATCTCCAAACCCGAGCCGAACATCTTGAAGGCTATTATGCCGGGTAAAATTAAATACAGCGGCCCGAAGAGCTTCAATATGGCGGCAAGTAAAACGCCTTTTTGACCTTCTTTTAAGTTCTTTGCCGCAAGCGCGCGCTGAATGATAGTTTGGTTTGTCCCCCAGTAAAACAGATTAACAAGAAACATGCCGGTAAACATAGTTGCGAAGGGAACAGGGTCGGTAGTGGCGCCTATGGCGTTAAATTTCTCTGGACATTCGGTAAGAAGGGTTTTGACGCCGCTTACCAAACAGCCGTCGCCTAACGCCCACAGACCGAAGATGGGGATAAGTAAACCGCCTATTAAAAGACCTATACCGTTAATGGTATCGGCTATAGCCATAATTCTGAGGCCGCCGCATAAAGTATAAGTTATGCCCAGCAGACCTATAGCCCATACTACGATATAGATACCCGCCATTTTTGAAATGCCGAAAGTGCCCTCCAAATCAAAAATGCCGCTTAAACCGATAGCGCCGGAATATAAGACTATAGGCAGCAGAATCAAAACATAACCGAATAGGAAAAACCAGTTTACAACCTGTTTTGTTACCGCGTCATATCTGTCTCCGACAAAATCGGGAATTGTCGCGTAGCCCTTTTTGAGGTAGCGCGGCAGAAAAAAGAAAGCTACGACAATCAGCGCCAGCGATGCGCCGACCTCCCAGCCCATGACGGACATATTATCTGTATAACCCTGTCCGTTGAGACCAACCATCTGTTCCGTTGACAAATTGGTGAGCATCAGTGAAGCCGCAATAATCCAGCCCGTTAAACCGCGCCCAGCCAAGAAGTAACCGGTTTCAGTTCCCATGTTAGCTTTTCTGGTCTTATAATAGGCTAAACCTATAACAAGGCCCGTAAATGCCAAAAAGGAGAGTACCGTAAGTAACATTTTCAGCCTCCGTATAACGTATCAAGTCAGGTTGACTGCTTTTTTGCACTACAAAGCTAATGCTAGCATTTAGAAAGAAAAAGCGCAAGAGTAAAAAAGAGTAAAAATATGAAGAAATATTACATCAAGATATATATTAAATGAGAAATATTTTAGAGGGGCTTTGAGCGCCTTTTATAAGACGGAGTTTTTGCGGCTCCACGCCCAAATATTGCGCAATTTGCCGCTTTACGGCGGCGTTGGCAAGCCCGCCGCGCGCTTTGGCTTTGGTCCAGACTTCAAAGCTGTCCTGAGCCTTTTGCACAAGGGCGTCTTTTTTTGCGGCGGCGTTTACTTTTACTTTTATATACATATACATACAGCCTTAAGAAGAACTTAAAAACTTGCGCCGCGGTTTAGGCGGCGCAAAAATTATTTTTCAATCAAACTTTGGGCCGTCATTTCCGCGGGAATGGGAAGTCCCAAAAGCTCAAGGACGGTTGGCGCGATATCGGACAGTTTGCCGCCAGCTTTTAATTTTATTTTACCCGCGTCTTTGGCAACATAGATAAATTCCACGGGGTTTGTCGTATGCGCCGTTTTGGGCATATTTATTTTATCGTCCCACATTTCTTCGGCGTTGCCGTGATCGGCGGTAATGAGCACCGCATATCCCTGCGCTAAGGCCGCCTGCGTTACCTCTCCCGTGCAGGCATCAACCGTTTCCACCGCTTTTACGGCCGCATCAAAATTACCCGTGTGGCCCACCATATCGCAGTTGGCAAAATTAAGGACTATAAAATCAAATTTATTTTTATTGATTTCTTCAACGGCCCTCTCGGCTACTCTTTGCGCGTCCATCTGCGGATGTTCGGCAAAAGTGGCGGGGTCAAAGGAGCCTTTTATTTCAATGCGCTCTTCGCCCTTGAAAGGCTTTATAAGCTTGCCGTTAAAAAAAGACGTTACGTGCTTAAATTTCTGCGTCTCGGCTATTCTAAGCTGGGTTTTGCCGGCTTCGCCGATAACTTCGCCCAGAAGTTTGTTCATACCGCCGCCCTCGGTCATAGGCATAAGGGCGTTGTACTTAAAATTGTCGTAATATTTTGTAAGCCCGCAAAAAGTTATTTTGGGGCGGCGCGCGCGCGGGGCTTCAAAATCGTCCTCAACGAAAGCGCGCGTAAGCTGTATGGCACGGTCTTGGCGGAAGTTAAAGAAAATAATGCCGTCGCCGTCTTTTACGCCTTGGTAGCCTTCTATTAAAGTCGGCGGTATATACTCGTCTACCATTTTGCCGCCGTTGGGTGTGCGTTCGTTTTTATAAGCGTTTTCTATAGCCTGCTCGGCCGTTTTGGCGCTGTGGGCGGCTTTTGCGTCTACTATCAAATCGTAAGCCTGAGAAGTAAGAGACCACGTTTCGTTGCGGTCCATAGCATAGTAGCGGCCCATAACGGTGGCTACTTTGCCTGCGCCGTATTCTTTCATTTTATCCTCAAGCATTTTAAGGTAGCCCAAAGCGCTGGTCGGCGGCGTGTCCCTGCCGTCGGCAAAAAAGTGGACGTAAATATTTTTTATCCCTTTTTGCGCGGCGTATTTTATTATGGCGTAAAGATGATCCTGATGGGCGTGGACACCTTCGTCCTGCACAAGACCCATAAGATGCAAAGCCCCGCCGCTTTTAAGGCAGTTGTCTATGACGGCCTTAAAAGCCGCCGCCTGATAAATGGAGCCGTTCTCAAAAGCGTCTTTAAGCCTTTTAAGTTCCTGCACAACTATGCGCCCCGCGCCCATATTAAGATGGCCGACTTCAGAAGAGCCCATATAGCCTGCCGGCAGGCCCACTTCTTCGCCGGAGGCTTCTATTAAGGTATGCGGATATTTTGCCAGATAAGAAGTTACGTTGGGCGTTGCCGCCGAACAGATGGCGTTATGCTCCTTCTTGCAGGTTTCCCCCCAGCCGTCGCGTATTAAAAGTAAAACTTTTCCCATAAAAAAACTCCTCCGTATGTTTCTGTATTTTAACTTATAAAATTGTGTCCGTCAGGATAATTTTTTTGCGCAGCAGCACGCGCCACCCTGCAAATTAAAAAGGTCCTCAACCGTGCGGGCGCCGCGCTCTTTGAAAGCGGCGAGAAAGCGGTAAAATATCTTTTCTGTCATAACGGTGTCTGCCATAGCGCGGTGCCAGCCTTCGCTGGAGATGCCACATGCGCGCGCAACCGCGCCCAGGCGGTTGGAGGCAAAATTGCCGTGCTTGCGCGCAAATTTAAGCGTGTCCAAAATTGTTACCGAAGGCATTTTAAGACCTAAAAGGGCAAATTCATTTTGTAAGAAAGAAATGTCAAAATCTGCGTTATGACAGATTAAAACACTGTCTTCAAACATATCCAAAAGCCTTGGCGCAACGTCGGCAAAAACAGGGCTTTGGGCAACCATTTCATTGGTAATGCCGTGTATGGCGGTAACGGCGGGCGAAATATAAATCTGCGGATTTATCAGGGTGCAAAAAGAGTCCTGTCTGTTTGCACCGCGGCTTTTTAGCAGGGCAATTTCGCATATCCTGCCGCCTTCAAGAGGGCTAAGTCCCGTAGTTTCGGTGTCAAGACAGATAAAAGAAGCCTCGTCAATAGGAGTTTTCATAAGTTTATAACCGCCTTTGTAAGCAGACTGAAAGATACCGTCAAAATCAAACTCAAAAGGGAGCGCAGCGGATAATCTTCAATAATTTTCCTTCTTATGGGGGTAAATATAAATATAATCCACGCGGCGGCCAGCAGATAGCCGATATGCGAGGGCAGTAAAATAGATAAATATAAAAGCAGACGCGAGAGCATCGTTATATAGCGTTCGTCAAAAATAGGATATGCTTCTTTGGAAAAATCCCTCGCGATAAGATGTATAAAAACCATAAAGCCGTAAGTTACCACTAAAGCGCCGTTTACGATTATAAGCAATTTATCGTGCGCAAAGAATTCCCCGTTGTAAACGGGCAGTATCGGGAAGACAAGAAATAAAATTAAAATTTCAATAAACTGCCATGCGGTAAATAAAAAAGCGTTGCTACCCTTTACTTCCATTACGTCGGATTTATCTATTTTATCGCAGAGCATATGAAACAGCGTTAAAAGCGTTACAGCGTTAAAGCCGTTAAAATAAATGCCCCACAAGTTAAACCAATCCATTTTTAGGTACGGCAAAAGACAAATTACCAGACAAAATAAATAGATTACGCCGTGCGTTAAAACGCCGTAAAAACGAGTGCTCTTTTTGAGGTCGTAAATTTTATCGGTGTGCAGTACAAAGTCGGCCAGCAGGTGGGCAAGAAGCAGACGCCAAAAAACCGTCATTTTTCAGCCTCCGTTCCGTTCTCGCACATTTCGTTTTCTTCGGGAATATTGTCCGCCGTTATTTCGGGCTGACCCTCAGGCGCTTCCAAAGGCAGGGTAAAGATTATCTGCGCGCCCTTGTTTTTGCCTTCGCTTTGGGCTTCTATGGCGCCTTTGTGGGCCCAGACTATCTGGCGGGCTATAGTAAGCCCCATGCCGTAGCCTTTTACTTTCAAGTCGCTTTGATGATATTTCTCAAAAATCTTTTTAAGATCACTTTGTTTTATGCCAAAGCCGCTGTCTTTGACGGCAATTATATGCTGTTTATCATTGCGGGAATAATTTACATCTATGCCGCCCTGCTCCGTAAATTTAATCGCGTTTGAAATAAGATTTGAAAATACCTGCGCTATTAAAAGTTCGTCCCCGAAGATAGTAACGCCCTGCGGGATATTGTTTCTTGCATAAATATTCTTGCGCTGGGCCAAAGGCAGCAGCGTTTGTAAAACGCGCTCGCAGACGGCAGATAAATCAAAATCCTTGCGGTTTAACTGTAAAACGCCCCTTTCCAATTTGGAGATATCCAAGATATTTTCCACAAGGCCCGTCAGCGTAGTAACGGAGTTATTCATAGCCTGCAGAGTCCTTGCAAACTGCTCTTTATCAAGATGTATTTTGCCGTCTTCAAGCACCATAAGATAAGCCTGCAAGCCCAAAAGCGGGGCGCGCAAATCGTGGGCGACGGCGTTAAAGATGTTGTTTTTCATTTCGTTGGTTTTATATTCTTCGGTAATATCTCTAAGGACTATTATGGCTACAGGCGCTTCCTGCGCGGGGCGGAAAATTTCGTTTACCACCTCAAAATAACGTTTGCCGCCGTTATCCTGACGGTGTTTTAGGATACTGCCTTCGGGCGTTTTTATTAAATCCTTAAGATTGTTTTTTACAAGTTCTTCGGCGGTTTCATTTGAGATTACGGTTTTTTCCAAATCCTCGCTCAGAGAACCGCTTTCTAAAATATCCTGCGCGATTTTGTTCATAAAAAGGCTTTCGCCTTCAAGCGTGCACATAATAAGACCGTCGCGCATAAGACGGGCAAGAAGGTCGTTTTTCTTTTTTTCGTCAAGAAGTTTATCAAGCTGGACGGCCTGATATTCGCTGAGGCGTTTTGCCATGGAATTAAAAGCGTCTATGAGAATTTCAAAATCTTCCTGATAGGCCTGAGCGTTTATATTTACGTCAAAATCGTTTTGCGATATCTTTTGAGCCGCTTTTGTAAGAGTTTCAACGGGTTCGCTTACTTCCTGAGAAAAAGATAAAGCCGCAAAATAGGAAAGCGTCGTAGTAGCAAACACAAAAAACGCGATAAGCCAGCTTATTAAATTAATAGTGCGGTAAGCTTCTTTCTTATCCTGCAGGACTAAGACATAAGTATCTGGCATCGGGCTTTTTGCCCACGCGCCCACAAGCTTTTTGCCGTCTTCTGTCTTGAGCTCGGTTATAAAACGATTAGTGTCTTTAAGCGCCGCAGCCACGGCCTGGGCGTTTATGGCCGGCGCGCGCTTGTCACTGTAAGTAAGAATTTTACCGGAAGAATCCGCAAAATACAAAGCCATATCCTGCGAACTGCCCTTTTGGGTAAGCTTATCCCAAATGCCGTAAATGTTTATAAGAGCAAATAAAAACTTGCCGTCTTGCGCGGGATAAACCACTTCCACCACCGGAATAGGCAGAGTCTCCCCCGAAATATCGCTTAAAGCTATTTGCCGCGGCTGAAGATTTTTAAGCGTTTGGTCGGACGATAAATCAAGGGTATTTATAGCCGAGGAAATATCCTCGGGCGCGCTGCGCAGATATTCCCTGCCCTGCGCGTCAAGCAAGGCCAGAAAAAGAAAATCTGGATTGGTGGCGCGCGCTTCGTCAAGACGGAACTGCACCGCATCTTCTGTAAATTTGGAATCTTTTTTTGTTATATCGTTAACAAAGTTAAAACGACCCGAAATATCTTCCACATCCTGCTGCAAGAATCGTGCCGCAATCTGCGCTACATTATAATAGCCCGCAAGGATTTCCTTTTTGTTGTGGCTTTGATAATAAAACAGAAAAACCGCCGTAGCAAAAAGCGGCGTTATTATTACCAAAATAAACAATTTGAAAAGCCTTGAAAATAAGGTCATTTAGTTTCTTCCTTCAAAGTTTTCTCAGGAACGGCTTCTTTTGCCGTCTGCTTTTGCTCTTTTTTTGCTTTGGCCGCTTTGGCTTTGCTTTTTATTTTTGCCGCTTTCTTTTTAACCGCGGTTTGCACCGGCATATTTTCGCGCAGTTTTTGGAGGGAGGCGGGGCTCAAAATCTCTTCGGTTTTTAAGTCGGCTATTTTTTGTTTCTGCTTTTTTCTCTCCGCCAGTTTCTGTTTTAATTCTTTTATTTTTTGCTCTTGGCGTTCCAGACGCTGCTCTGTCTTTTTAATAGCGGTTTCTTCTTCGGCGAGGGCTTTTGCGCGCACTTCTTTTTTAAGTGCAGGTTTTTCCTGCTCAGCTGCACTGTCGTATTTCAGGGCGAGGGATTTGATATCATCGTCTTCTTCCAGAATATCAAAAGCTTTCTGCGCCTTGGGCGAAAATTGCTTTGTAATATTGTCCAGCGTCTTTGAGCTTTGCTCACTGCACAAAACAAGTGCGGGCAGAAATAAAAATAAGACCGCGGCCATAAAACGTTTCATAATTATTTATCCTCCGCGCGGGCTTGCCAAAATCCCTGCGCCCTAAGACGGCAGGAATCACAAACGCCGCAGGGCTTTTTGCCGCCCTTATAGCAGCTCCACGTCATAGAAAACGGTACGCCGAGCTTGAGCCCCAAACGCACTATCTGCGCTTTTGTCATATGCAAAAGCGGGGTAAGTATTTTTATCTTTTTGCCCTCAACGCCGCATTTTGTGCCCGCCAAAACCGCCTTGTTAAGCGGCGCGTAAAACTGAGGCCTGCAATCGGGATACCCAGAGTAATCTATAGCGTTTGCGCCCAAAATTACGGCTTGCGCGCCGCGCGCTTCGGCAAGAGAGACGCCTAAAGCCGCAAAAATTAAATTGCGAGCGGGGACATAGGTTGAAGGGATATGCCCGTCTTTTATCTTACTTAAATTTTGCGAAGGCAGTTCCTTGTTACCTACAAGAGAAGTGGCCCCCTCCAGCCAGACAAGCGGCAGTTTTATGTCAAGAAGTTCCACGCCGAGCTTTTTGCATATTGCCCTTGCGCTTTGTATTTCCTTCTTATGCCGCTGGCCGTAGAAAACATTAAGCGCAATACACTTGTAGCCTTTCTTTAGCGCCCAATAAAGGCACGTTGAAGAATCCAGCCCGCCCGAAAATAAAATTATCGCTTTTTTTGTCTCTTGTTTCTTTTCAGACATTGTTTCGTTCCGTACTATCTTACTCCGTAGCAGACTTGACTTGCATTTCCGCTATTTTGACGTAATTTTCAATTGTTTTTGCGTCGGAATCCGTTAAATCGTCAAGGAATTTAACCAAATATCCCCCCATAGTAACGGGGTAAGAAGAAGGCTCCGCATTTTCCACATACTGATTTATAATAACAGCCTGCGCGCCCTTTTTTGCGGCAAATTTTTTAATACGTTCTATTGCGCCCATGATCGCTTTTCCGTCGTTAGGCAGATTTTGTATGCGCACAAGGCCTATAGGCGCCCATGGTCGTTTGATATCGTTCCTTTGAGTATAAACCGGCATTTTGGAGGCGTCCTTTTCCTGTATTCTGACAGATAAGTTTTGAGGGCCTATAGGTATATAACTCTCAGAACCTATCATCGTAGTGCAGCCAAAGGCAACTGCCGCAAACAATATTGCAAAAAATATTTTACCGTTTCCCATTTTCTGTCTCCTTTTTACCTGTCGTCAAGGTTTCTAAATTCTTTTTAAGCTTAAGCGTTTTTTGCCCCGCAGTCGGCGCGCTGTTGCCGCTTAACGTTTTACCGCGGGATATCTTCTGTGCGGCAAGCTGGCCGCAGGCTGCCGCTATATCGGAGCCCATACTCTTCCTTATGCTACACGGGATATGCATAGCGTTAAGCGCGGCGGCAAAATCTTTTACGGTTTTTTCGTCCGTATCGGCGGAGTTTTTGCCCGCCGTCGGGTTGCAGGCTATCAAATTTACGTGGATAAGGTAATTATCCTTTATTGCGCTTATCCATTTGCCCAGCTTGCGCACATGCGCGGGAAAATTGTTTAGCCCTTTTATAACAGTGTACTCAATAAAAACTTCCCTGCCGGTGCGCGCTATATATTCTTCCAGTTTCTTTTGCAGGGTTTCCAAATTGTATTTTTTGTTTATGGGCATCAGAAGCGAGCGTTCTTCATCGTCGGCATTATGCAGGGATAAAGCCAAATTGACCTGCGGCAAATCCTGCGCCAAATTAAAAAATTTATCGGCCACTCCGGCCGTTGAAATGGAAATATGGCGCGCGCCTATCCCCAAATAGTCAGGGTTCATTAAATCTTTAACAGCCTCCACCACATTTTGGTAATTGAGCAGCGGCTCCCCCATACCCATAAAAACTATATTTGAAATCCTTGCGTTTACCCCGTCTTTATGCAAAAACTGATGCCAAAAGAGGGCTTGATCAAAAATCTCTTCGGCCGTTAAATTGCGCCTGAAGCCCAAAGCGCCAGTCGCGCAAAAAGTACATCTCAAAGGGCAGCCGGCCTGAGAAGATAAGCAAACGCTCCACGTCTTTGCCGCGCGCATAAGCACAGTTTCAATAAGATTGCCGTCTTTAAGACGCAAAAGGGCCTTAAAAGTTAAATCTTCGCGCGAACGCTGGACAAGAACTTCCTTGAAAGATAATATCGCACCCGTCTGTTCAAGAGCTTTGCGCAGACTTTCTGGGATATTTTGCGCCTCCTCCCACTTTGTTATGCCGCGCGTAAACAAAGCCTCACGCGCCTGCACAATGCGGTAAGACGGCAGGTTTTGACTCTTTATAAAATCTTTTATCAACTCAAAGCGCATATAGTATAGTTTAGCAAATTTTACGCCGCGAGCGATGAAAGAGGAACTGTTGAAATCCCCCGTTCCATTTGATAATGCAAAAAAGCCGAAAAAATTGTATTATATGGATATGAAGAAACCAATATTTATTATGCTTGGTGCGCTTGCTGTCTATATAGGGGGCTTATATATATTTGCGCATCGTTATCATTTTAATATCTTTACCGCGCGTGTTAATTCCGCGGAGATTATTGATGTGTCAACTACTCAAAACGGCAAGTTCAATCCGCTGCCTTTGGTAAGTCCCATATCTCAAAAAACAAATACTGAAGTTAAATCCTCCCCAAAACCTTTGCAGCAGGAGGGAGTTCCCTCTCAGATAAATACCGAAGAAAACAGTGAAATCCCCTTGCCGACTACCGGAGATTTGACCGAAAATTTGACCGCCGCCCCAGAAGAACTTTCGCCCGCAGCGGAGCTGCAGCCTCAAGAGGGAGAGCTTGTTTCCTCGTCTTCTGCACCCGTTGAGACTCTGCCGCCGCAAGAGCAAAGCGTTTCTTCCATCGCAGCCGAGCCTGAAGCTTCCCCCGCCGAAGAACAAAACGCGGCCGTACCAGCGCCTGTTGCAAAAGAGGCTGAGGCCCCCTCCGCCGCTAAAGATTTGGATAATACACCCAAGACTTCAAAAACCCGCCGCAAAAAAATAATTGAGCTGCCCCAAAAGACACAAGGCGGCGAAGGGGAAGCTTTTGTATATATAGAACCCGTCACTGCGCCCGTCAAAAAAGCAGCGTCTAAGAAAAAGACCGCCGCGCCCAAGAAAGAAGTTGTAAAAAAGGTGGAAGTAAAAGCCGCCGAGACAGAGCAAAAACCTGAGGAGTCTACAGGGCCGCAAACCCTTTCTGAAGCAGATTTGGTGGACGTTATGACTTTGCCCGTAAAACCCTTTCTTGATATGCGCTACGCGACGTCCGATAATTTTATGGGGGAGAAATTGTATCCCGCCAGTAAATGCTACCTTAAACGCAATACCGCAAACGCGCTTATGCGTGCGCTGATGTACGCAAGCGAGGCGGAAGTGCCTTTTTCGCTTTGTGTTTACGACTGCTACAGGCCGCTTTCCATACAAAAGCGTATGTGGGCTAAAATGCCAAACACCGGTTATGTGGCAAGCCCTTCAACAGGCTCCAATCACAACCGCGGCACAGCCGTTGACTTGGGACCGTGCAATTTGGAGGGAAATCCCCTCCCCGCCCCTACGGATTTTGACGAGTTTATTCCCGCAGCCGCCTCCGACGCGGGCTCAAATATAGTCGCCCCCGCCGCCCTTAAAAACAGAGAAGCTTTGCAGGAAATTATGAGGAAGGCCGGCTTCTCCACAATCAAAAAAGAATGGTGGCATTTTGACTTCAGAGGAGCGGAAAATTATCCCGTCCTTGATATACCCTTTGACAAACCTTAAGCTAAAAAAGCCGCAGACACAGTTTTTGACTCACGCCGATAGTTAGTTTCATTTGCAAACAAAAACCCCGAAGATTATTTTAATCTTCGGGGTTTTAATATGCCCTAAAACGCCTGCGGTTTAGGTTGCGCTATTTGTGTAAATTGCAAAAGTTTATAGCCGATATGCCGGCTTTTGCGCCGCTGCCAGCGGCTACGATAGCCTGACGGAAGATTTCTTCCGTGCAGTCGCCTGCGGCAAAGATACCTTCAACGGAAGTTTTGCATTCCGCGTTTATTTTAATGCAGCCAGAGGGCAGGAGCTCAATGGGGCCGTCCTTGAGAAATTCCGTATGCGGCACTGCGCCTATGGCAACAAAAATGCCCTGAACTTCTATATCTCTAAGCGCGCCGTCGTTAACGTTTTTAACGCTAAGACTGTTTAGAATACCGTCTTTATCGCCTTTAAGCGCGCTGACTACCGAAGATAAAACAAATTCTATTTTGGGATTTGCTTTAGCTTTTTCAACGGTAATCTGATCGGCGCGAAAAGCGTCCCTGCGGTGTATAAGATAAACCTTAGGACAGAAATTTGTTAGAAATAAAGCGTCCTCAAAAGCCGTATTGCCCCCGCCTACTACGGCAACAGTCTTGCCTTTGAAGAAAAACCCGTCGCAGGTGGCGCAGGCGCTTACGCCTTTGCCGCGGAATTTATATTCCTCGGCCAGGCCAAGCCAGCGCGCGCGTGAACCCGTTGCGATAATAACCGCCGTGCCCTCGTACTCCGCCCCGCTTTGCGTTTTTAAGATAAAAGGGCTTTTTTCGTTTTGTATGCTTTGCACCGTCTCGGATAATATCTTTGCGCCCAGACGTTTGCATTGCTTATGCATAGCATCCATAAGCTCAAAACCGCTTAGGGGGTTTTCAAAGCCCGGATAGTTTTCTATATCGTTAGTCTGCAGAAGCTGCCCTCCGGCTACGGGCCCGCCGAACATTAAAGTGCTAAACCCCGCGCGTAAAGTATATAAAGCCGCGCTGCAGGCGCTGGGCCCCGCGCCTATTATAAGGATATCGGCTTTGGTCATTTTATGTCTCCTTTATCTAAATGTTTTTGCATTTCCTTAAGCATTTTCTTAAATAATTCCGACGGGAAGCCAACCACATTATCGTAGGCCCCGCGTATACGCTCTATAAAATAATCTTCCTTATCCTGCATGGCGTAGGCACCGGCTTTATCCATATGTCTGCCCGCAAGGTCTTTTAGCTGAGCTTCGCTTAAACGCCGAGCCTTACAGGCCGTAACGTCATATCCGCAGACTGCCGCTTTACGTTTCAGGCAGATAATAGCAAGCCCGCTGTATACCTTCTGCCAAGAACCGTTTTCCATGCGCAGAATTTTTAGGGCGTCGGCCTTATTTTTTGGCTTGCCCAAAACGCGGCCTTTGCAGTAAACAATAGTGTCGCCGCCTATAACAACAGCGTCTGGATAAAGACGGGCGACGTCAAAAGCTTTCTTAAAAGCCAAATCTTTAACTATAAGATGAGGGCGGCTAAAAGAACATTGTTCCTTTGCCGCAGAAGCAACCGCATCAAACTTATAGCCAAGCTTTGTTAAAATCTCCCGACGACGCGGGGAGGAAGATGCAAGAATAAGTCTCATAATAAACCGCTGTTAAAATATATCAAATCAAGTCGCGGGGGCTATTTTTTCATAAGATAGCTTACCACAAAGTATGAAGCCAAAAGCCCCAAAATCCCGCAGACGTTGAAATTAAAACTGAGCGCGTGCAGGCCTATATCATAAACCGTAACAAGCGGGCCCACAGCGTCGGAAGGCAGGACGGCTACAAAAAGCTTCTCAAGGCCGTAGCCCGCAATGGCGGCTAAAATAAAAAATATAACTACAAA